>JBIKXP010000036.1:0-20828 GCA_044355685.1 Phycisphaerales bacterium | reverse complement strand
CCGAACTTCTCGACCGCTGCGCGATCGATCCGAGTCTTGCGCAGGACATCCTGGACTCCCGCCGGGCGTTCATCGATCACGCCGACTTCGGTCTCATCGCCGCCGCGCGGGCGGAGGTCATCGCCCTGCAGGCGGAGGTCGATCGGTTGCTCCAGATTCCCTCGGGCGAGCGGCCCGACTTCGTCGCGGGCGTGCGCGGCAACGTACGCACGAACTTCGACGACACCCAGCTCCTCGCCGCGCGCACGGGTTCCAACGTCTATCTCTCGGAGGCGGCGGAAGCGCTCGAGGACAACGACCTCGAGGGCGCGAGGCTCGAGATCGCTGCGCTGCAGGAGCGCCTTCGCGACGGTGCCTTCGGAGATCTGCTGCGCGTCCTCGCGCCCCAGCTTCTGCCGACGATCGACCTGCTGATCGAGACGCACGGCGACCTCGCGTCGCAACGGGCGACGCTTGAGGCGATCGCGGCGGGCACCGAGCACCCTGCGGTCCACGCCGATGCGGGCCGGCTCTACATGCGCGCCGCGCGCGCGTGCGCCGCGGTTCCGGCCGATGTCCAGATCGCGATCGAGGAACTGCGCGCGGGCCTGCTCGCCGCCGACTCAAGGCAGGCACGCCGCGCGATCGAGGCGATCGACGCGCATCGTGCCGGCGTGATCCAGCCGCTCCTCGACGCGGCACGCAGCAGTCGCTGCACCGTGCCCACGCACCCGATCGACGTGACCGGCGGCGGCCTGATGCGAACCCCGGCGATCGGGCTCAACGGCGCGGTGCGCATGCTGCTTGCCGATGCATTCATGGTCGCCGACGAAACGGACGCCGCGCGCCGGCATGACGCCGTCCTCGCCGCGCTGCATGTGATCGCGCACCTCTCGTCGCTCGGAACCTACTCGCACTCTCTCGTCGCCCAGCAGGTCGCGCGCGATCTCGAGCTTCCGCTCGCGCAGCTCCGCGAGCGCGGCGAGTCCGACGGTGGCTCGCGCGACCGTCTCGTCCGCGCGTTGCGCATGCTCGACCCATCCGATCCGTTCGGCTTCCGCAAGGCCTTTGCCAACGAGTGCACATGGCTTGCATCGCAGACCTTCGCGCTCGACTCGCGCGCCATCGCCGCGTTCGAGCGCGCCGACCTGCTCCGGCTCGACCCGGACGCGCTCGGCTTTCTGCTCGCCATGTTCACGCCTGCGCAGCTGCTTCCCTTCGACCTGAAGGAAGGCAGCGCGCTCGAGGGCGCCATGGTCGACATCCGGCCGTGGTTCGACATCGATGCCTATCGACGCGCGCATGAACAAGCACCAGTGCTGCGCGATCGCATGCTGCGGACGTTGTCGACGCGCGACGGAGCGCCGCACGATGCAGGCGTGATGGCGCAGGACCACACGCCGCTCGCGTGGCTCGATGTCACAAGGCCGGTCGGCGTGGTGACCCGCACGAGCGCCGCCGACTCCGAGTACGCCCGCATGCTCGACGCCGTCGGCATCGCGGCGGACGGCGCCCGGTCGACGACCGCTGTGCCGTCCGACGGCGATTGAGCGCGGGTCAGTCGCAGCGCAGCGCGATGCGCAGCGCGAGCGAACGCACTTCGCGTCCATGGCGCAGCAGCACGCGGCGACGCACGGCGCGGAGGCCTGGCACCGTCATCGTGTTCTGCTGGATGCTTGCGAACAGCGAGAAGTCGAGCGCGGCGGACCGCACCCAGTCGATGTCCTTCTCGTAGCCGCTGACCGCGAGCGCGCCGGTCTCACCGATGAATCGGTTGAGCCGGCGCTGGCTGACGCGAAGGGTCTGGCAGCAGCCGAAGTGGATCACGCGGCCCGCGCACTTGCCGCGCAGGGTCTCCTCGAGCTCGTCGAGCGACACCCGCGCCTTGCGGCGGCGCAGATCGCCGAACTGCACCTCGCCCTGCACGCCATGGAAGGCGAGGTAGAGGATCGGATAGTCGTTGTGGGTGCGCTGCGTCCACTTCTGCAGGTAGTACGCAAGCGCGTCCTGCGTCACCACGTTCCGGTGCACGAAGGGAATCGCCAGGGGCGAACTCTTGAGGAGCGCAAGCATCGGCTCGACGCTCGGAGATCGCCGGACCTCGGTCGACCAGTCGGTCTCGAGGCAGAAAATCCCGCGCACCTTGGTGCGTGCATGGGCAAGCGTGTAGTCGCGGAGAAGCATGGCAAGACTCCTCGTCGTAATCCTTCCACAAGTATCGAATTGACTGTGCCGTCTATTGTTGGCGCCGGACGCGAAACCGGAGCGCAATCAGGCAAAAACTCACGGTTTCTCCACGCTTTTCGCGCCAAGGCTGGCCGGCGCCTCCCGAGTCGCCAAGACCGAAAGGCCCTTGGCGCGCTCTGGCGAGGGGTGGGTGGGGCAGTCGCGAGAACGCCGTCCGGAAACCCACCCGCGACGGGACGGACCGACGTGGTCGGTCGCGCTTGGTCGGCGCGACCGCGAGGCGGGCTCCAGATTCCGTCAAGCTACGTTCGCGTGTTCCACATTCGTACGACGCGGGTCTCGCGCTCGAACCCGAGCACCGAGACGGTGCCCGTCTCGAGGGCGAAACGCTCGGCATCTTCAGGCGCGAGTTCAAGCCACACGGCGGCGAGCACGCGCAGCGCGTGGCCGTGGCCGAAGATCGCAACGTCGCCCCGCGCGGCGAGGGCGCGCGCGATCACTCGGTGCATCCGTACCCCGACCTCGTCGGCGGATTCGCCGCGAGGCGCACCGTCGTGGAAGAGGTTCCACGATGGCTTCTCGGCGCGGATCTCGACGGTGGTCTTGCCCTCGTAGTCGCCGTAGTCCCACTCGCGGAGTTCATCCATGCACTCGGCCTTCGACAGGAGGCCTGCGAGTTCGCACGTGCGGACTGCGCGCCGCATCGGACTTGTCAGCACCAGCGCGAATGGGTGCCTCCGAAACACTGGGGCAAGGAGATCCGCGCGCCGCTCTCCCTCCGCGGTCAGCGGAAGGTCGGTGCGCGATGTGTGCTGTCCAGAAAGACTCCATTCAGTTTCGCCATGCCGGATGAGGTAGAGGCGCGAGGCCTCCGGATTCCCTGCGGAACCCTGCGGGCGGTGCTGTCCCGAGTCTCTCGAGTTCGATGCGTCAGACACGGAATGAGGATACCCGCGAATCGGGCGAAAGACGTATCATCGGCTTGATGGCAGGCGCGACCCACCCAAACCCCGAGACGCAACGCGACCCCACTCGCGAGACGAGCCGCGCGCTTCGCGTCGATGTCCGATCCGCGACTGTGGTGTTCCGGGTGATCCGGGGCGAGCTCTCGGTGGGTCTTCCCATCGTGCGGCGCGCCGACGACGCTGCCGAGCGCGGGGTCCCGACGGTCGCGCCGAACGAGCGCGTCGAGGGCTTCGGGCTCGACACCGCTGCGCAACTCGCCGCCTCGCTCGCGGTTCCCGCGCGCGACATCGTGCGCATCGAGCACGCAGGCGTGCGCGCGGTCCGCACCGGCACCGGCGCTCCGAGCGTCGACAACCAGACGCTGTACGTCGTCTCGTGGGCAATTGCTCGACCGCTCGCTGCAGCGGCCGGAACAGCCCAGTCGGTCGAGGCCGAAGAGGTGTTCGTGCCGATCGCGTCGATCGACGCGCACGGCGCGCTCCACCCAAGCGCGAAGACGCTGGTCGCGTGTGCCTTCGAGGCATTCCTCGACGCGACCCTTGCGGACGCCCTGACCCGGCGGCTCCTGCCGCGCCACGTCCTCTTCCGAAAGACGGACGGCTTCGCGGGCAGAAGCCCGTACGAGGACTTGCTGGGCATGCACGCTGCGCCCGCACGAGCCGACGCATCGGGTGCCTCGCACGGCGACCTGCCGGTGCCCATCTTCGTCGGCCTCCTGCCAGACCCCTTCCCGCTCTCGGCGCTGCGCGAGTTCTACGAGCATCTCCTCGGCGCGGCGCTTGACCGCGGAAACTTCCGACGCCAGTTCCAGGAGATCGTCTCGTCGGGTCCCGTCAAGGCGCTCCCGATCTTCGAGCGTGGCGTGCCGCATCGGGCAGGCCAACTCTTCACCTTCGATCGTTCGGCGTGGAATCGCTTCGCGACGACGAAGGCATAGGTTCTGTCTGACAGAACCGAAGCGCGTCGAACGGGGCTGCGCTCCGGAGTCCCACAGACGACAGTGCGGAGGAAGTGGACGCGAGCGCACGAACGCGGATGTCGACCGGCGGCCTCGATGGCGCGACTGCGCTTCGGCGGCGACCCCGAAGACCCAAAAATGAAAAAGGGACCCGACAGTTGGCGCTGAGGAACGCGCCGGAACCCTCCTGGACCCCCTTCAAGCGGCAAGCCGCGAAGAGAATGCCAGTCGTCTCGAGGTGCCGCGCACAGAATGCGCGACGTGTTCCATACTGCCGGGTCCCCCCGATGGTGGACCGGATGAGAATGCGAACCGGGGCCTTGACGATCGATGGCCGCGAACGGTGCGCTGCAAGACCGACTGAACCCAACGACTCCGCTGGCTGTCGTTGGGGGCGGCGGGTTGCCCGAAAGAGGGCGACCGCCACTCTCTCCTTACGATGCGGCACGGCACGGGTTCCAAACGATCGAGAATTTCCGTCCCGAACCGATCACACCCCCTTCCCGACTGCCTGCACCCGAACGGGCCACGCGCCCCCGGCGAATCGCCGCATCGCACGTAAGACGACCGAAGTCCGGGGTACCTTTCGCCGAACCGACGATGGACCGACCGACCGAAACACTTCCCTCGCTGTCCTATGAAGGGCGTGCCGCGCAGATCACGCTGCGCGACCCAGCACGGCGTAATGCGCTCGATGCACCGGCGCTCGCGACGCTCGCCAAGCATGTCCGGGCTGTTCGCGACGGGGCTGTTCGCGACGGGGCTGTTGGCGACGAGGCTGTTGGCGACGAGGCGACGGCAGACGTCCTTGTGCTCGGTGGCGAAGGTCCGAGTTTCTGCGCGGGCTTCGACCTCGCGGCCTGCGCCGCCGACCCGCGCGCGGTCGAGGCGCTGCTCGAGGGCCTGAGCGCATGCATCGGTGAACTGCGCGAGCTCGATGTCCCCGTCATCGCGAGCGTCCGCGGCGCCGCGCTCGCCGGCGGCTGCGCCCTCCTCACCGCCTGCGACTTCGTGGTTGTCGCCCGCGACGCGCAACTTGGCTATCCCGTGCACCGGATCGGCATTTCTCCAGCGGTCAGCGCGCCGTCGCTCTTCTCACGCATGGGACCAGCGACGCGCGCGCTTCTCATGTCGAATGACTTGATGGACGGCGAAGCCGCGGTGGCGCTCGGGCTTGCCACGCACTGCGTCGATGACGCGCGGCTCGACGCCGAAGTCGATGCGCTTCGGGAGCGCCTTCTCGCGAAGGGCCCGCGCGCGTTGCGCGAGACGAAGCGCTGGATTCGCACGATCGAGGCGCGGATGCCCGGCGATCTCGGTCGCACCCCGGCGCGTGATCGGGCGGCGCTCGAGCGCACCCGCGACGCCAGCATCGATCTTGCCTCCGGAACCGAGTTCCCGGATCGTCTCAGGTCCTTCTGGGCATCCCGCGCCGCTCGGCCCGCGAACTGAACGCGCAAGAGTCCTCGCATGCCGATCCGTGCACTCCGAAGCAAGCTCCGCGAGATCGACCGCAACTCCCGGCGGAAGCAGCGCAACATCTTCGATCGCTGGCAGAGCGCCGCCTTCGTGGTGGCCGCTGTTCTTGCGCCGCTCATCGTGTTGCGGCTCGAGACGTGGTATGTGCGGTCTTCCGACGAGGTGCTTGCCGCTGCCTTTGCCTTCCGCAACCGCGAGAGCGAGCAGGTCCTCGCAGCCAAGGTTCCGGTCACGCCGGTCCTTCGTCCTCCCTCGGGCATCCTTCCTCTCGCCGAACTCCGCCTCGTCTCGACGCGCTCGTGGCGCGGCTGGCCGCTTGCGACAAGCGATCATGCGACCAAGACGCGCGTCGATGTCGCGCTGCTTGCCACCTGCCCGGAGTATCTCCGCGACGAAGTCGCAGCGGCAGGCGAAGGTGTCTTCGCGCAGGCAGGACTCGTGCTGCCGACACCAAAGACGACCGTCCATGTCGGCGGCTGGATCTTCTCGATCGGCGCGTGGTGGGTGCTGCTGACGGTCGCGGCGGCGTTGGTCCTCGCGCCCCTGCGCTTCGCCTTTCGGGTTCGGAAGACCGTTCGCAACGTCGTCCGACAGGGGCGGATCGACCGCTGCCATTGCCCGAACTGCGGCTACGACGCCCGTGGATCGATCCTGACGGGTCGGTGTCCGGAGTGCGGCGGCGAGCTCTACGAGCGGCCCGACTGGTAACGACGGGCGATCGGCCAGCAGTGCAAGGGCGAGGTCCGTTCCGAGCAGTGAAAGAGGTCGGAGAACCATGATCCGAGACTTATAAGTCGCACGGACTGCAGTTACACGACGTCAACGGGTCGCTCTGACACCGATTTCGACTGATTCCTAGGCAGATGGTGACATGTCTCGTCACCCGATCGCGCCATCTGGGAGTCCGCGCGTCTCGCGCAACACACGTCATTCCGGTGGGTCACGGAGCAGATGCATCCGCAGTCGCGGCGGCGTTGTTGCGTGCCTCACCAGAAGCGTGGCGGTGGATGGCTTCGTTCTCTCTCGTCTCTCTCGTCTCTCTCGTCTCAAAAAGGAACCGCACCATGCAGATTCGATCCACACTCCTTGCCGCGTCCGTCCTCTCCATTGCCGCTTCGGCGGAAGCAAACTTCTGGCGCTACAGCTACACGAACGCCGGCAACGGCTGGTACTCATCGATCACCGCGGAGTACCAGCCCGGTACCAAGCGCTTCAAGTGGGACTTCACCGCCAACAACAGCGTCAACGGCTTCTGGCTTGTCGTGTCGCCAGGCCCGAACCCGAAGGGCAACGCCGGTGAACTGGCGATCCTCTACCTCGACGCGAAGACCCTGACCGCCGGCAGCACGATCACGCCGCGCCTGACGGTCTACAACTACAACGGCGTCAACGGAACCAACAGCTGGCTCGATGGCAACGCCGCTGTTGCAGGCAACCAGGCGCCAGACCGCATCTTTAGCTCGCAGAACGCCAACGCGAGCTCGGTCATCACGCAGCTCTCGGCAACCGACAACGGCACGAACACCACCTCGGCGCGCCGCTTCACCGTCGAGCTCGACGCGAGCATCATTCAGAATCACACGCCGCTCTACCCGGCGACGAACGGCGATCCGTGGACCGGCGTCGCCTTCGCAAATCTGCTTGGCGCGTGGTTCCACCCAACCTCCGGCACGACCACGTCCTACGGAACGAACGTCGCTTCCCCCGACTTCAACTACCTGACCAACTTCAGCTTCGCCGGCCAGGCAGCGTTCGACACGACGAATCTCGTGACGCAATGGGTGCCAGCGCCCGGCGCGATCGCCCTGCTCGGCCTCGCGGGAGTCGTGGGCGTCGGCCGCCGTCGCAAGTGACGGTTGGCGCGGCGATCACCCCCCCCCTTCTCTTCGATCGATTCTCTCTCTCAACGCAAAGGAACCCGCATGCAACGCACACTTGCTCTCGTCACCATCGCGGCGGCCTCCACGTCCGCAACAGCCCAAGCGAACTTCTGGCGGTGGACCTACGGCACCGCTCCGAACAACTCCGTCGTCGCCGAGTACGACCCGGTCACAAAGCGCTTCAAGTGGGAGTTCGGCGCCGGCACGAACGTAAACGGCTTCTGGACATCCGTCTCTCCTGGCCCGCAGCCACGCGGCGACGCCGGTGAGTTTGCGGCGCTCTTCCTCGACGCATCCGCGCTCACGGCGAACTCCACCATCACCCCGAAGCTCACGGCATACGCGTACAACGGCATTCCCGGAAACAACACCAGCTCCTTCACCAGCAGCTGGTGGGATGGCTCGCCCGCGGCGGGCACGCAAGCTCCGGATCGCATCTGGAGCTCGCTGAATCCCGCGACGGCCGGCATCATCATGCAGCTCTCGGCCACCGACTACGGCACCTATAGACGGTTCACCGTCGAGATCGACGCCTCCATGATCCAGAACCACACGCCGCTCTACCCGGATGCGAACGGCGAACCTTGGACGGGCGTCGCCTTCGGATCGCTCATCGGCCACTGGTTCCACCCGGTCATCGGACTGAATGCGACGTACGGAACCGACCCGAATTCGGCCGACTACAACTGGCTGACGAGCTTCAACTTCACGGGCTGGACGTTCAGCGACATGGCGAACCGACCGACGGAGTGGGTCATTCCATCGCCGGGCGCATTCGCGCTGCTCGGCCTTGCGGGTATCGCCGGCGCGCGCCGGCGACGCTGATCGGCGGTGCTCGAGACTTCACGCGATTCAATCGGCGGGTTCCCGGTGCTCCGGGGGCCCGCCGATGTTCATTTGTGCGGTCTGTGCGCCGCGTGAGGGGGCGCAGCAGCGCGTGTGCACACGTTTCGTCATCGTGCCTTGCAGCGCAACGATCTCGCGGCAAGTTCGGGTGACAAGATGCCTGCAGCCCGAGTCGTGCGGAATCGACTCTGGTCGCGGACCACGGAGGAAGAGATGACTCGCACAATCGCCATCGCGGCGCTCGCCGCTGGCCTCGCCCCAAGCGCGGCACACGCTGGATTCTGGCGCTACACGTACAGCAACCCCGCGAATACCTGGTATTCGAGCATCAAGGCGGAGTTCGACCCGGACAGCAACCGATTCCTCTGGGAGTTCACTGCAGGAAGCACCGTGAACGGATACTGGCTGGTCGTGTCGCCTGGTCCGAATCCGAAGGGGCATGCCGGCGAGCTCGCCGTGCTCTATCTCGATGCGCGCGGCCTCGCCACCAATACGAGCATCACGCCGAAACTGACGATCTTCAACTACAACGGACTGAACGGCATCCTCAGCTACATGGATGGCTCGCAGGCGCCTGGCGTCCAGATTCCCGACCGCATCTTCAGCTCGCTGAACCCGGACACGACGGGAACCATCATGCAGCTGTCTGCCGCCGATACCGCGGGCCAACGGCGGTTCACCGTCGAACTGGACGCCTCGATCATCCAGAACCACCTGCCGATGTATCCATCGCTCGACGATTGGACGGGTGTTGCCTTCGGCCAGCGGCTCGGCGCATGGTTCCATCCAGCGGCTGGACTCGTGACGACCTATGGCGAGAACGCGGGAAGCCCAGACTTCAACTACCTGACCAGCTTCTCCTACACGGGCCAAGCGGCGTTCGACACCACGAACCTCAACACCCAATGGGTTCCAGCGCCGAGTTCTATCGCACTTCTTGCAACCGCGGCCCTCGTTGGCATAAGACGCCGGCGATGAAGCGATTCTGACCAGCCGGGAACGATCCGGGCACCATCGACCACCATCACGCATCCGTCCTGATCGACACTCGTTCGGGACTTCCCCACCACACCCCGCGCGTCTCGCGATGCGCGGGGTTTTTCGTCCTTTCTGAGAGATGGCCCTCGCCGCTGCGGAGACTCCGGGAGGGGTGCCCTGAGCGACGCCCCACCCGAAGACACGCAGCGAAACCGAACCCAAAGCAGCCCCCTCAGAAAGGACCCGCCATGAAGACTCCACTCATCCTCGTCTCAACCATCGTCTCCGCCGTCGCGCCACTCGCCCTCGCAGCCGCGGCTTCCGCGGCAATCACGTCCGTCTCGGGACAGGCCGTGCTGATCGCGCCGCCCGTCAACGCCACCTACGGCAGCCTCCCGGGACCGCCGGTGATGTGCTGGAACGAGCAGTCCGGCGTCTCGTCGACGGCGCTCCTCGTGAACACGGTCGGCAACGGCACCTTCACCGGCGGCTCATATGGCCCGACCGTCGCCGGCGGCGTGTTCGACTCCCACATGCTTCACTTCGATGCCTCGACCGGCGTCGCCGTCGCCCAGGGCAGCGTCACCTTCAGTGGCAACATCGTGGGCGTCATCTATGAGAACAACCTGCTCGACATCAGCGACGGCCCGCTCGGCTTCGGCGGGACGACGTATGCGACCGGCGACCCGTTCCGCAGCATGACGTCGACCCTCGGCACCACGTCCTACACCGTGGCTGGCAACACCCTGACCTTCACGCTCTGGGCGAACAGCTCCGCGGCATGGCCGAACAAGATGGTCCAGCTGCGGGTTCTCACCGACGCCGTGCCCGCCCCGGGCGTCGCGGCGCTCCTCGGCCTCGCGGGACTCGCGGGCCGCAAGGGTCGCCGTCGCTGACTCGGACCGAACGCTTGATTCGGATCAACCGAGCCCTTCCGGGACTCATTGAACGCATCACAACCGCCCCGTCGCCCTTTGTATGGCGCGGGGCGCGTTCAATTTGCCGCTCCCGATTGCCAAAGTGCGTCGTTGCGCCGGCTACGGCGGCTGCTCGCCGCAGCATGCGGCATGAATCGGTATCGTCTCCGCTCGATGAATCTGTCGTCGATCTCGATCAGCCCGCCGGTGCTCTTCTTCGTACTCGGTGCGGTGGCGGCGCTGGTCAAGTCGAACCTGCGCGTGCCGAAGGCGGTAACGAAGCTGATGTCGCTCTACCTGCTGTGGGCGATCGGCTTCACGGGCGGCGTGAAGATCGCGCAAAGTGGCGTGACCCGCGACGCGCTTGTCGCGACCGCGATCGGTATCGCGCTGTCCGCGACGATGCCGTTCGCGGTGTTCGCTCTCCTGCGCGCGCGCCTCGGCATACACAACGCTGCCGCTGCAGCAGCCTGCTACGGGTCCGTGAGCGCGGTCACCTTCCTGACCGCGTCGAGCATGCTCGATGCGGCCGGCGTGACCTACGGCGGACACATGGTCGCCGTCATGGCGCTGATGGAGTCGCCAGCCATCGTGGTGGCGATCATCCTGCTGCGCCGCGCGGAAAGGGCGGAGGCTGGTGTCGGTAGCGAAGCTGCGAAGCGGCCGATGGGCTGGGGGCATCTGCTGCACGAAGCATTCCTCAACGGCCCGGTGCTTCTCCTTCTTGGAAGCCTCGTGATCGGTCTCGTGACACGCGAGCGTGGCTTCGAGGCGTTCAAGCCGCTGTGCAAGGATCTCTTCAACGGCGTGCTGGTCTTCTTCCTGCTCGATCTCGGAATCCTCGCGGCGCGAAGATTCCGCGGCTTCATCGACCGGGGATGGTCGCTCGTCGTGTTCGGACTTGTCCTGCCGCCGATCGGCGCAGCCATCGCGCTCCTTCTGGCGAAGCTCGGCGGCCTCTCGGTGGGCGACGCGACGCTGCTCGCGGTGCTGGCGGCGAGCGCGAGCTACATCGCGGTGCCGGCCGCGGTGCGCATTGCGATTCCGAAGGCGGAGCCATCGATCTACATCGGCCTTGCGCTCGCGGTCACGTTCCCATTCAACATCGTGATCGGGATTCCGCTCTACCTCGCGGCCGCGAAGATGCTGATCGGCAACGGGTGACGCGGAGAGCCCGTCCTGCAGACGAGGTCCTGCGCAGGGCCCCCCAGGGGGCGGACGATCGGATCCATCAACTGAACTTCAACACCAGTGCGGTTCGATGCACTCGCGCTTCGGAACGCCGTCCGAGGGTTTCACCGACACACGCTCGACGCGAGCAGTTGCTGCACTTCATAGACATTGACCTGCTTGTTGAACTGCCGCGCGAGCGGTTCTGCGGTGCTTGAGATCCAGATCTTCAGCTCCGCATCAAGATCGAAGCTGCCCGCGGTCTCCACGCTGAAGCGCACGATGGAACGGTAGGGAATCGACTGATATTCGACCTTTTTGCCCGTGATCCCCTGCTTGTCCACGAGTATGAGCCGCTTGTCCGTGAACATGAACACATCGCGGATGAGCGTATACCCCTTGACGACCTGCTCGCCGGGAACGAGCAGCGATGCGAACTCCTTCTGCAACTTTGCAGCGGGAACCTCCGATGAGTTGCCCATCAGTCCGTCAAGAAAGCCCATGCGTCGATCCTCGTTGCCACGGTGGGACACAGGCGTCGGCCGGCGAGACGCATGTCGTGTCTAAGTTTGGCACGCGGAGCAGTGTAAGGCGCGGCGGATGTCGCGCCAGCATCGTCTACATCGAATGGCTGAATTCAACAATCTACGGCAGAGTCTTTGCCGCAGCCGGCGGGTGATCGACACACCACCGCCGCAAACGACGATCGCCGCCCATTGGGGCGGCGATCGAGTGAAGCCTGTCGGATCGATCAGACGCGGCGCGCGGCAAGGCGGTCCACGCTCGGCACGCGAACCTTCTTCGCGAGGCCGACCAGCGCCAGCGTGCGGATCACGATCCAGCTCGCGTCAAACTGCCACCACTTGAGTCCGTGGCGCGCGCTCGCGGGGAACGCGTGGTGATTGTTGTGCCATCCCTCGCCGAACGCCAGGATGCCCATGACGGGATTGTTGCGGCTCTCATCGCCGGAGGTGTATTCCTTCTTGCCCCAGATGTGGCACACGCTGTTCACGCTCCAGGTGACGTGGTGCAAGGCGCACAAGCGCACGATTCCACCCCAGAGGAAACCAAGCAGCGCGCCCATCCACGACATGGTGACAAGTCCCCCGATCACGGCGGGAATGACAAATCCAAGCGCCACCCAGAGGGGGAAGAGCTGGTTGATGCGCACGGTGGTCTTGTCGGCGAGGAGGTCTGGTACGTAGCGCTGCATGTCGGCGCGAAGGTCGGCGAACAGCCAGCCCATGTGCGCATGGAGGAAGCCCTTCACCGCGCCGCGGACGCCGCCGCCGTGCCCTGCGTGCGGCGAATGGGGGTCGTGCTCATGGTCGGAGTACTGATGGTGGCAACGGTGCGTGGCGGCCCACCAGATGACCGGGCCCTGCGCGGCCATGCCGCCGAAGATGGCGAAGAGCGCGGCGACGGGCCCGCGCGCTTCGAAGGACTTGTGGGTGTAGAGCCGGTGGTAGCCGACGGTGATCCCGAGCCCGGTGATCACGTACATCACGGCGAAAAGGACAAGGTCGATCCAACTGAACCAGCCACCCCACGCGAGCACCATGGTCGCGACCACGGCGAGCGGCGGTACCACGACCGCAACCATCGTCGTGAGGCGAAGGAGAAGCGGGACCGGCTGAAGCGCACGCTCTGCGATTTCGTCGCCCACAGAGACAGGCGGACGCGACTCAAGCGAGGTGAAGAGATCGGGCTGAAGGACCAGCGCTGGCTGGTCGGTGGCTGCATTATGCACGCGGTTTCCTCTGGAACATCGTGAGGGGACTGGAGTGTCGGACGGTCGGCCTCGCTCCGGGAGACATGAACAGATGCGGAAGAGAGCGATCGCGACGAGAGATGACGGAAGGACGTTTCGCGCAGATCCTGGGGGCGCAGAAAGACTGCGTCCGCCGTCGCCCATGCGACGATCTGCGTTGCGGAAATAGAAACCGCGCAGATGACAGAGTCTAGCGGGTGGAGTCCCTGAAATCTCGCCCCAAGCCGGGTCGCAGGCCCGATGACGCACTCCGAACGCAGATTTCACCGCTGGAGCGACCTTGTGGTCCGAGCCGGAAAACGCTGGCAATCGCGGAAGGCCGGAAATCCGCATCGGCGCCCCGGATGGGAAGGAGGGAAAGCGATGCGGTATCCCAAATGATCCACGCGATACAGCGATTGCAACCCGACAAAGCTGGATCATGGCCCGTCGGGATGCCGTACGGAATCCAAGGGTCATCAGACTGGGTCATCAGACTGGGTCGTCAGTCTGGGTCATCAGACTGGGTCATCAGTCTGGGCCGTCGGCGATCCGTCGGACAGAACCTCGTGCCGACGCCAGGAAGTGCCTCGCGGGGTGCGACGGGGTGCGGCATGCATGGCGCTGACGCGGAATTCCGGCGCCCCGCCCGTTGGCGGCATCAAACGCAACCGGGGTCAGGATCAGAAGTCGACCTTGACGCCGGCGTAGACCTTGAGGTCGTTGGTGCTTGTGCCCGAGGGCTCGATGTAGGAGTCGTACTCGTCGCGAATGCCCGCGGTGCCCTTGAGGTCGCCCTTGGGCGAGAGCGCGATCTCGTAGTCGACCCGGAACACGACGCGGAACTCACCCAACTCGCTGAGGTCCGGGAAGACCTCAAGCGCGTGGGTCAACTTGGAGCGATCGTCGATCTTCCAGACAAGTTCCTCGCCGAAGAGAAGCTCCATCGTCCACTCGCTGTCGGCGAATTCGTAGTTGGCACCGGCACCGGTCCTGACCTTCATCGCAAAGGGCTCGCCCTCGAAGAGTCGATAGCCAGGACCTGCATACAGACCTGCACGCTGCTCCCATGGCTGGAACTCGTCGTACTGATAGGTCCCCTTGACGAACGCCTCCCACCGCGAACCCTTGAACTTGAACTCCTCGAGACCCGAGATCAGCAGGTTGTTGTCTGTGTTCAGGCTATCGGTGGTGTTGAAGTAGTACTCGGCTGCCAGCGTGGTCTTGTCGAACTCTGTCTCCCGGGAAGCCGATCCGGACAGGCGAAGATTCCAGTTCGAGGTGGTCTCGTTCTTGGAGCCGGTGAATCCGAGGCTGAGCGAGAACTTCCACGAGCCGTCCGGCTGTGGTGGTGGCGGCGGCAATGGCGCAGGAAGCACTGCGACCGCCACGCTTGCGGGGGCGGGAGCCGGGGTTGGGGTCGCCTCGACTGCCGCAGGCGCTGCCGCCGGTGCCGGCACGGTTCGGACGACCTCCGCGATCCGGTCTCGGGCGATCGCGATCCGGCCGAGCGCGGCATGGTCCAGCGTCACAGCGGCGTCCGTCTCGGACACCACGGTTCCCTTGAGAACGTCGCCACCGACAAGGCGCACCTCATCGGCCGAGAGGGTTGAAGCGCTCGAGATAGCGACGACAAGAGCGAGCGATGCGCGGTGTAGCATGGAATGGTTTCTCCGGGGAATAGGCGGATCGTACGGTGGCGCTCCGACTCGGTCAACGTGAAGCTCGCAGTGCGCGGACTCCCGTCGAAAGCGTGTGCTCAAAGACCGTTTGAATCCAGGTTCTTGGCCGCGCCGCAGCGCTCTACCCACGTGAGTCCCATGATGCCAGATCCTGCGAACCAACCCAAACCGCCGACCGATGGCGGCGACGATGAGACAGGCCCGTACAGGATCGCCGACGAAGCGCCGCATGGGACTCCGGGGCGCCCGAGCGCGAGTCCCGTCGAGCCGACCCCAGACTTGAGCGACAGCCAAGATGCGGACGATGTCGACTCCGACGGCACCGATGAAGAGAGCTCGCTGCCTCCGCCGATCTCGCGTCCCGGAGGCGTCCAACTCTGGCTGCTTCTCGCGGGCATCTGTGCAGCGTTGCTCATGATCAGCTGGCTCGCCGGGGCCCCGCAACTCTCGCTTCCAGATGCGGACGGCAACCTCGCGGAACTCTCGTTCGGCGAGCGGCTCAATGGACTTGCGCGAACAATCGTGTTCGTACCGCTGGCTGCGATGTCTGGAGTCTTCGGTCTCTGTGCGCTGGCGTTTGTACGACAGCGGCCGATCGGTGCACCGGCCCCGCTCCTCGCGAAGTCGCTTGCGATCGTCTGCGTCGCCACGCTGACGTGGCTTGTGCCTTCCGAGATCCGCATCGTGAAGCAGGCACTGCACGTCATCGGGATGCCCGCGCTTGCCGCAGTGCTTGCAATCCCGATCTTCCGCCTCGGCCCACGCGATGCCGTCCTGGCGACCGCATTCGCGCTGCTTGGGATGTTGCTTCTGGTCTTTGGCGCGTGGATCGTCGTGTGGGCGACAACTTGACCGCGCGAGGTTCCCCGCGTGGAACATCCCGGGGAACATCCCGCGGGGAACATCCCGCGGGGAACATCCCGCGGGGAACATCCCGCGGGGAACATCCCGGGGAACATCCCGGGGAACATCCCGCGGGGAACATCCCGGGGAACATCCCGCGTGGAACGTCCCGTGGAACATCCGCGTGGAACGTCCCGTGGAACATCCGCGTGGAACGTCCCGTGGAACATCCGCGTGGAACATCCCGTGGAACATCCCGTGGAACATCCCGGGGAACACTCAGTACACAGAGGTGTCAAGCCCTTGGCCGGGCAGGCACGCCGATGACGGTCGTCCCGGGAGTGACATCGCGTGCAACAACCGCTCCGGCTCCGACAGTCGCGTGATCACCGATCGCACGGCATGGGATCACCACAGCGCCAGCGCCGACGTGTGCCGCGCGGCCAACCGTGACGGATCCGCACAGCACGGCGCCCGGCGAGATGTGCGCGAACGCGCCGACCACGCAATCGTGCTCGACGACTGCGTGCGTATTGATGATCGCACCTTCACCGATGCTCGCGCGTGCGTGAACTACAGCGCCTGTCGAGATGAATGCGCCCAGCTCAATGCGGGCCGACGGTGACACAACCGCCGTGGGGTCGACTACCGTCGCGACGCGCGCCGGCGTACCACACATCCGCAGCCACCTCTCCCGCGTCTCCGGGCAGCCCACTGCAGCCAGAACGTGAACTCCCCGAGCGAAGTACGCGTGCAGCCGCAGCCGAACCTCATCGGTGTCAGGATCTCCTAGCCACTCGACGTCGCCGAAGGGCGATCGCTGCGAGGGGTAGTCTCGGGAGGCGACAGCCACCACGCGCCAACCGGAACGAGTGGCGCACTCCGCGACCACTGCTGCGTGGCCTCCTGCACCAAGGATGAGAAGTTCAAGGTCTTTCATCGGGAGAGTCGTCACGGTGCATCGACCGGCCGCGTGGACGCGGCTCCACGTGCCTCGGTCCGATCCGGGCCTATGGCGATTTCAGAAGTCTGGCCCAGTGGTTCTTCCTTCGCATCGGGTTGCGCATCCGACGAGCCGTCTGATGGCGCCAGCACCGTCGGCATCTCCATCGGCTCCGCAGCCACCTTCTCAGCAACGGAGCGATCCCAGTTTCCATGGAACCGGGAGATGCGTACCCCAGTGAAGATCGCGCCGCACCGATAGCAGACAAGCCATCGGGTACTCAGCCGAAGGATCAGCAGGTCGGCGATGAGGAGCACGATCAGCGCCGCCGTGGCGACGGGATGCGCTGCGTATCCAAGAATGGCGACCACCGCACCAGAGAACGCCAGCACCACGATGACGGGCGTTACCTGCGGGAAGTTCCGTCGAACGTACAGCGACTCGCAGCCGCACACGACGCAGCGTCGGAGGGACCCGGCGTCATCGATCGCACCATCCCACCGGGGAAACAGGCCCTGCTCGCGTCCTGGGACATCGACCCTGGCTGGCCGGACCCGCTCGTCGACATCGACGCGCGAGATCCGGCGGTTGGAGGTGTCCCGAAGCTCGATTCGCATCGCAGCTGGATCATACTTGCCCGTCCACGGGAATCCGTGCCTGCGTCCGTCATGCACGCCCTGTCGGACCTTGCGCCGCAGGTGCGAAGCTTCGCGGACGCTGCCTTCGACAGACACGCTCTGCGGTATCGTTCAGGGAGCCGCTGCGTACCTGCGCGGTCCCACGCGCCGCACACACGCCATCGTCACCCGAACACCACCCGGACCATGCACGTGACCGAACCGCCCGCCGATACGATCCCGCCCGAGACGCCGAGCGAAGCGATGCGCGCTTTCCTGTCCGGTCGCTTCGTGGTGTTCGATGGCCCGGATGGCAGCGGGAAGAGCACCCAGTTCCGCCGCTTCTCCGACTGGGCCGCGGCGCAAGGCGTGCGCGTCACGGAGGTCCGCGAGCCGGGCGGCACGCCGATCGGGGAACAGATCCGCTCGATCCTGCTCGACCCACGCAACAAGGCGATGAACGTGCGCTGCGAGATGCTCCTCTACATGGCAAGTCGAGCCCAGCTGCTGGAGGAGCGGATTCGGCCCGCGCTGGCCGAGGGGCACCTCGTGCTCGCGGATCGCTTCGTGAGTTCGACGCTTGCGTACCAAGGCACCGCCGGCGGACTCAAGCGCGACGAGATCATGGACGTCGCGCGCGTCGCCGTCGGCGAGATGTGGCCGGACGAGATCGTGATCTTCGACGTCGACGTCGAGACGGCTTGGAAGCGCATGGCGGCTGGCCGCGCGAACTCGGCGCCCGACCGCATGGAACTCAAGAGCGATGCGTTTCACGAGCGCGTGCGCCAAGGCTACCTCGACCAGTGCCGCGCCGATCCCGCACGCTACGTCGCGATCGATGCGCGCCACAACCCTGAGACCGTCTTTGCTCGATTGATCGAGGCGTTCGTGTCGCGCATGCGCGCGGGCATCGCGCCGCGATCGCGGCGGGCGTGACGGTGCTTTGGATCTCCACGCTGATCGCCGCCTTCGTCTTCGTTGGCGCCGCCATTCTTGCGTGCAAGATCCCACGCTGTGGTCTACGACGCATGCACGCGCCCACGTGGACAGTCGTCGGCAGCCTCTTCGGAGTCCATGGGCTCTCTTTCGGATGCGCGGACGACGTCTATGGCGTCTACCTGTGGATCCGAGGCCTGCCCTCCAAGGGCGGCTGCCGCAAGCAGTCGCCGCTCAGATCCAGAGTCCCCGTCGGAAGGAGTCCGGGAGAAGCCCGGATGCGGTCTGCGGAACGGATGACGTCAGCCTTTGACTCCGACGATCTCGAATCCCCAGACTGCGTCTACGCGCACTCGTGATCTCCGCAATGCCAGAGGAAGCGGCCGCACCGGCGATCGCTCAAGACCGCGCGCGCACGAGATCGCACACCTGATCGATCGCGATCTCAAGGTCGTCGTTTACGACGAACGCGTCGTAGACGCGGCTTGTCTTCGCAAAGTCGATCTCGGTCTTCGCCTCAGCGAATCGCCTGGCGATCGCCGCCTCGTCCTCACGACCCCGACCACGCAGTCGCTTCAGCAGCGTCTCCTCGTCGGGAGGAAGCACGAACACCGTGAATGCGCCCGGCATCCGCTGCTTCACGTTCTTCGCGCCTTGCACATCGATGTCGAGGACGATCAGCTTTCCGAGCTCGAGCGCATGCTCGACCTGCGATTGAAGCGTTCCATACCACGAGCGCCCGAACACCTGCGCGTACTCGAGGAACCGGCCCTCGTCGATCCACTGCTGGAACGTCTCCTGATCGACGAAGTGGTAGTCGACGCCGTCGCGCTCACGCTCGCTGCATGCACGCGTCGTCGCGCTCACGCTGAACTCGCCGCCGAGGCGACGAATCACCTCGTGGACGATCGTCGTCTTGCCGACGCCGGATGGTCCAGACATGACGAGGAGGAGGCCCTTGCGTCGCTCAGCCATGATTCAGCCCGCCAGCGGCACGACATCGTCCGCATCGATCGCTATGGACACACGTTCGCCGATCGTGGGAGGCTGCTTCGGGTTCAGCTCCGCCACCCGCACGATCGCTGTCGCCGCGCCACCTGGAACGTCGAGCTCGACCTCGTGCTGTGCGACGCCGCCGAGGTAGACGCTCGAGCGGACCACGCCGGCCAGGGCATTGACGCCCGACATCGCCCCCCCCCGCAGAAGCCGGAATGCTTCGGGACGAAGCGAGAGCGAGAGCTCGCTCGCCTCTGGAAACGGCCCGACGGTCGAGGTGAGGTTGCCGGCGGCCGTCTTGTAGAGCGCCTCGTCCGGCCCGCTGCGCACGAGGATGGCGGGCAGGAAGTTCGTGTCGCCGAGGAAGTCCGCGACAAAGCGGTTGGCGGGCCTGCGATACATCGCGCGCGGCGCACCGGTCTGGATCACGTGGCCGCCACGGAGAACCGCCATTCCGTCGGCGAGCGACAGCGCCTCGTCCTGATCATGCGTCACATAGACCGTCGTGATCTTCAGCGTGTCGACGATGCGGCGGATCTCCTGCCGCATCTCAAGGCGAAGCTTCGCATCGAGATTCGAGAGCGGCTCATCGAGCAAGAGCACGCTTGGCTCGAACACGACCGCACGCGCAAGCGCGACGCGCTGCTGCTGTCCACCCGAAAGCTCACTCGGCTTGCGCGCCGCGTAGGAACCCATGCGCACCAGCTCGAGCGCTCCGTGCACCTTCTCCTTGATGGCATCGCGGCCGAGCTTCCGCACCTCGAGTCCGAAGGCGACGTTCTCGAAGACGGTCATGTGCGGCCAGAGCGCGTAGTTCTGGAACACCATGCCCGTGTTGCGTTCGTTGGCCGGCACGCGCGCGACGTTCCGATCGCCGAAGTAGATGCGGCCTTCGGTCGGTTCGGTGAAGCCCGCGATCATGCGCAGGAGCGTGGTCTTGCCGCAGCCCGAGGGACCGAGGAGGAAGAAGAGGCTGCCAGAGGAAATCTCAAGGTTCACGCTCGACACGGCCACCGTGTCGCCGAACTTCTTGATGAGGCCCTCGATCCTGATCGCCGTCATGGCGAGGAAGGTACCCGAGCAGCACGCCGAGCGCAGCGGTGCGGGCGGGATCGGCTACCATCCCGGCGATGGCAAAACGAGGCGAAAGCAAGGGTGAGCGATCGCGAACGCCGCAGGGACGTCCTGCGGCGGAGGCGACGTCACACAAGCCCGTCGACCCACGACTGACGTGGATGGAGCGCACGCGCGTCTACCGCGCCATTCGCGAGCGCGACATGTCGCTTGAGACGCCCGTCGCCATGTTCGAACGGCAATGTGCCGAGCGGCAGCGCGCGATCGGCGACGTGATCGACCTCTGGAACTCGATCGCGCCCGCAGGAGTCCGAACGAGCGCGTCGATCGCGTCGCTGTCGAAGGGGACGCTCACGCTGTCGGTCGCAAGTTCATCGGCCTCGTTCGAACTCTCGCGCGTGCTGCGCGACGGCCTCGAGCGAACGTTGGTCGATCGCATGCCGACGCGCATCAGGCGCGTGAAGGTCCGCGTCGGCGCGGAAGACGCGTGAACGACGGGTCTTGCCGGACCAGAGCGAGCGAAGGCCTGCGGCCGCGGCGAAGCCGCCCCGCAGGCCAGTTGCGACCGCTCAAACCACGCAACGGATGATGTCAGCCGTCGACTCCGACGCGTGTCGTTCCGGGGAC
>JBIKXP010000183.1:0-6441 GCA_044355685.1 Phycisphaerales bacterium | reverse complement strand
CGGAAGCGGCCGGACTTCTCCTGGATGAGCGAGGGCACGACACGTTGATCGGCGATCAGATCGGCCGCGAGCGTCGCGAGTTCGCGCCAGAAGCGGAGGTCGTGTCCCGCGAAGATCCCCGGCGCGATGGCGCGCTCGCCGTCCGGAAGCGAGATCAGAAAGCGCAGCGCCGCCGGCGTCTCGATGGCGACGGCTGGCACCTCGATGCGCGCGAGGTGCGCGATCGGCTCATCGCTGACGCCAAGGGCGTTCGCAAGGCGGTCGCTCGGCAGGGGAGTGACGCCGGACTCGAGCGTCGTCGCAGGAAGCGAGAGCGAGAGCGGTCCGCCATCGGCGGCGAGATCGTCGCCTGCGAGGAGGCCGCCTTGCACGAGCGCCGACTTCAGTTGCACGTTGGTCAGCGCGAAGGCGTGCGTCGTCTGCACGGCCGCCGATGCCGTGCCAGCTGCAGCATCTGCCGATAAACCCTCGAGGCCAACGAACGTCCGCGGGGCGCGCCCTGCGTCTTCTGCCCAGAGATGGAGCCGCTCGCGGGTCCAGACTGCGTGGAGAACGATCATGATGGGGGGAACTTCCGACGATCTGCCGGGGGCAGGCTGGATTCTCAGGACGCAGACCGCATGCACGGTCGGTTGGCAGGTGTTGGCGCACGGCCAAGCACCAGTGATTGCGCTGGGACTTGAACCCAGGACCTACGGCTTAAAAGGCCGCTGCTCTACCGACTGAGCTACGCAATCGCGAAGGAAAACATTGTAGCCAAACCCCCCGCGCCATTTTCGGCGCCTCGGGGTACGAAGCGCGGTTGTCGGGCCTGCTCCGCTCAACCGCACCGTCGGAACAGCCGATACGCCCTGCGCGGGCCTCGCCCGCAGGAGCTCCCATGTCCGCAGAAACCCGAGAAATCGCTGGCATCATCAGCCGTCCCCACGTCTTCCATTCGCTCGCTCGCAGCGTACGCGCGGTCGCGGCCTCGGCGGTCGTGCCCATGGCGTTCTTCGCCGCAGGATGTGCTGGATTCGGGGGCAGCGGCGCGGGTTCGGGGCTCTTCAGCGCCCCGGAATCGACGGTGCCCGAGCGACGCACGGTCGGTGCGAGCAGCACGCCGGTCGAGACCGGCACTGCGCGGAACTCCCGCGCCCAGACCGGCCTTGCGCAGCCGCAGGATGCCGCTGGCCAGGGCTTGGCCGACGCTGCGACGTCGATCTCGGAAACCGCGCCTTTCGCCGACACACTCACACCGACGACGGCCTCCGGGACGTCCGCCAGCGCACCGAATTCGGCCGTCACCGTGTCCGCCGCATCGGTCAACGCTCCGCTCTTCATGCCGGGCGATGGCGAGGCACGGCCGGTCCGCCGCACGTCGCTTGAACTCCCGGGCACCTACGCCCCGACGCGGCTCTCCGTGACGGAGGCGCCGACCGAGGGCGCAACGAACCTCTCTCAGGTCAGCTTCGCGCCTGAAGGCGGCGACTTCTCGCCCGACATCGATCGCGGCGGCACGTTCATGGTGTTCGCATCAACGCAGCACCGACCGACGTTCGACCTCTATCGGAAGAACATCGACGGTCGCACCGTCACGCTGCTCACCGACGACCCCAGCGACGACCTGATGCCGGCGATCTCGCCCGATGGCTCGACCGTCGCGTTTGCCTCGAATCGCACGGGAAACTGGGACATCTTCACCATGCCGCTCACCGGCGGCGCGCCCACCCAGATCACCTTCGACGCCGATGAAGAAGTGCAGCCGACATGGTCGCCCGATGGCAAGCGCCTCGCGTTCAGCCGACTGAACGGACGCACCGGCGCGTGGGAGATCTGGATCATCGACACCACCGCCGCCGGCGTACGGACGTTCGTGTGCGAGGGCTTCCAGCCACGTTGGTCGCCGGCGACGGGCGAGGACAAGCTGCTCTTCCAGCGCGCGCGCCAGCGTGGATCGCGCCTCTACGGCGTGTGGACCATCGAGATCGAGAACGGCGAAGGCGTGCGCCCGACCGAGGTGCTCAGCGCCCGCAACGCCGCGATCCTGCAGCCGAACTGGTCGCCGGATGGAACGCGCATCGTGTTCACGACCGTGACCGATCCGACCAGCGACTCCCGCTGGCCAGAGCGCTCGGAGCTGTGGGTCATCAACGCCGACGGCACGGGCCGCATGAGCCTGACCCGCGACCAGTTCCGCAACATGCAGCCGGTCTGGGGTTCCGACGGCCGCGTCTACTTCGTCTCGAATCGCAGCGGCGTCGAGAATGTCTGGGCGCTCTCGGTCGATCGGACGCACTCCGCGAAGCCGGCCGGCATGAGTGCCAGCCGCACCGCGAAGCCCGCCCGTCGGCCCACAGCGCCGGCAAACCCGGGCCGCACCGGTCGGCCGGCTGACTTTGACGAGGCGGCGGAGGCGGGCAACACGCTGCCCGACTTCCTCCGCGCCGACCAGGCCGGGCCGGGCAACGACGAGTGACGCCGGGTTGATCTCGCTGCGCAGCGGGGGCGTGAGCCTCTGAACTGCTGTGGCACGGCGATTGCGGCCGATACCCCTGCATGGCTCTCCTTCGCGCCATTCCTGCGGCTTTGGGTCGACTCGCACACCCACTTTGCGCTCGCGCTGCGGCTGTTGTCGCCGTTGCCGCCGTCGCGCTCCTGAATGTCGGGTGCGCCTCGGGGCCGGCCCAGCCACGCGTCCTGCGCGCTCCCTACGACGGCGAGCGGGTCTGGGCTGTGGCGCCGTTTCTCAATGAAAGCGGCGTGTCCACCGTCGACGGCGCGAGCGTCGCCGACCGCTTCGTTTCCGAGATCGAGGAAGTGGACGGCCTTCGCTGCCTGCCCCTGAACCGGACGCTTGCGGCGATGCAGCAGCTCGGCATGACCGAGCTTGGCGACGTACGGCAGATCTACACCCTCATGCGCGCCATGCAGGTCGATGGCCTCGTCATTGGAACGGTGACCGACTGGGACCCGTACAAGCCTCTCCGCTTCGGCGCGGCCGTCGAGGTGCTGACCGTCGCCTCGGGCAGCATCACGCAGCCGCTCGACCTGAAGGACCTGACCATGCCGACCACCGACGGCGTCGCCGCGCTCGATGGCGGCGTGCTTGCGGTTTCCCAGGCATCCCGGCTCTTCGACGCCCGAAACAACGAGACCCTGCGCCAGCTCGAGCTCTACGCGACCGGCCGCTCCGACGAGTCGAGCGCGCTGGGCACGCGCGTCTACGAACTGCGCCTCGACCTCTTTACGCGGTTCGGCGCCTACGTGCTCGTCCGGGACCTGCTCGAGCAGGAGGCAGCCCGTCTCGGCGTCCCGCTGCCGGGAGGCCGAGCCGAGCGCCCGCCTGCGGAGTGAGTCCGAGAGTCGACGTCGGCGCCGCTCCGTGCCTAGAGTCTGCCAAGCGGTCGCCGAGCCTCGCGAATGGCCCGGGAGGGCCGAACGCATCCTGCAAGCATGCGCCCCCAACAGAAAGTGACGGAAGTCCTTTGCTTTCAAGGATCTACGCGTATGTATCACGCGAAGCGTCCGAGAGGTATTTCCGATGTGCGCGGTAAAAATGGTGAACTGCGGAGGAAATCGGGCCGATAGCCCTTTCGTCGCATGGCCTTACGGGGCCTCGCGAGAGGTGGATGGTCCGAAAGGTGAGTGAACAAAGCACGTGCGGCGGCCGGAGCACCAGCAGGGGCCGACCACCGAGCGCGTCGTCACCGTCCGAACGTACCGAGAGTCGACGCAACGCAAAAGCGTCGGCCACCTGAGGCAGACGCCCGCGCAGGTCGCTGGCAAGACCGAGAGAGGCACCCGCCATGAACGAGAACCTCCCCATCGTTGAGCGCTTCCTTTCCTACCTGATCGACGAGCGCGCGTTCAGCCCCTACACCTCGCGGTGCTATGGGCTCGACCTCCGGCAGTTCGTCGAGTTCCTCGAGGGCGACCTCAAGATCAAGGTCGACATGAAGGCGGAGCAGGCCGCGCTCGACGCGTCGATCGCGAAGAAGGCGGCGCCCGCGTCGATCACTGCGTCGATCCTCTCGTGCGATGTCGAGCGCATCCGCGGATTCCTCGCGAAGCTCGCCGAGCAGAGCTACTCGCCGGCGACGATGGCGCGAAAGATCGCCACGCTGCGCAGCTTCCACAAGTGGCTCGAGAAGCGCGGCTTCACCGCGTCGAACCCGATGACCCTGATCCGCACTCCGAAGCAGGCGCGCCGGCTTCCCAAGGCGATCACCGTCGATGAGGTCGAGCGGCTGCTCTCGGCGCCCGATGACACCGATCTCCTCGGTGCGCGCGACCGCGCGATCCTCGAGACGCTGTACTCGACGGGCATCCGCGTGAGCGAAGTCGTGGCGATCAACCGCGGCGATCTGAACGAGTCGAACGAGTGCATCGTCATCAAGGGCAAGGGGCGCCGCGAGCGCCTGGTGCCGCTCGGCGCGCACGCGCTCAAGAGCCTGCGCCACTACCTCGACATGCTCGACGCCGAGATGAAGGCCGCGGGCCTCACCTCGAGCCCCGACGCGCCGCTCTTCGTGAACAAGCACGGTTCGCGCCTCTCGAGCCGCTCGGTGCGCCGCAAGGTCGCCAAGTACCTCGTGAAGGTCGGACTCGATCCGGACATCAGCCCCCACACGATCCGCCACAGCTTCGCGACGCACCTCTTGAACAACGGCGCAGATCTGCGCGCGGTGCAGGAGCTGCTCGGACACCAGTCGCTGTCGTCGACGCAGGTGTACACGCACCTCGCGCAGGGCAAGATGCGCGCCGATTACGACAAGGCGCATCCGCGCGCGGAAGCCAGCTGAAGTGTCGTGATCTGAGCGGCGGCTGCTGCGGCTGCCGCCTTTGGTGCAACGAAATGATCAAGCGACCTGCGGTACACCCGCAGGTCGCTTGCGTTTTGGCGCGATGTCGAGCGCGAAGCGCGAGCAGGTGCTTTCGCCATGCACGCCACAGGGAGCCGCCGCAGCGGCGACCGCTCAGACAACCGGTGCCACCACTTCCAGTGGTGGTTTCGTGTGCGTATCGGCACGGCGCGCGGTCTCGGCCTCGTCGACTCCGCACCACTTCCAGTGGTGGTTTCGCGCGCGTATCGGCACGGCGCGCGGTCTTGGCCACGTCGACTCCGCACCACTTCCAGTGGTGGTTTCGCCCGCGGATCGGCGGGGCGCGTGGGCTTGGCCACATCGGCTCCGCACCACTCAAAGTGGTGGCACCCATGAAGGGCTGTCGCAGTCGGGTGGGTCCGTGCTCGCGCTCCGCGCTCGTCACCGCCGAGGGCGAAGCCCGAGCAACTGGCGCGCGAGTCGACAGCCAAAACGGGTGCCACCACTTCCAGTGGTGGTTTCGTGTGCGTATCGGCACGGCGCGCGGTCTCGGCCTCGTCGACTCCGCACCACTCAAAGTGGTGGCACCCATGAAGGGCTGTCGCAGTCGACTGGTTCCGTGCTCGCGCTGTGCGCTCGTCGCCGCCGAGGGCGAAGCCCGAGCAACTGGCGCGCGAGTCGACAGCCAAAACGGGTGCCACCACTTCCAGTGGTGGTTTCGTGTGCGTATCGGCACGGCGCGCGGTCTCGGCCTCGTCGACTCCGCACCACTTCCAGTGGTGGTTTCGCGCGCGTGTCAGCACGGTGCGTGGGCTTGTGCACCTCGACTCCGCACCACTCAAAGTGGTGGCACCCATGAAGGGCTGTCGCAGTCGGGTGGTTCCGTGCTCGCGCTGCGCGCTCGTCCGAGCCGAGGGCGAAGCCCGAGCAACTGGCGCGCGAGTCGACAGCCAAAACGGGTGCCACCACTTCCAGTGGTGGTTTCGTGTGCGTATCGGCACGGCGCGCGGTCTTGGCCACGTCGACTCCGCACCACTTCCAGTGGTGGTTTCGTGTGCGTATCGGCACGGCGCGCGGTCTCGGCCTCGTCGACTCCGCACCACTCAAAGTGGTGGCACCCATGAAGGGCTGTCGCAGTCGGGTGGTTCCGTGCTCGCGCTGCGCGCTCGTCGCCGCCGAGGGCGAAGCCCGAGCAGCTGGCGCGCGAGTCGACAGCCAAAACGGGTGGCACCACTTCCAGTGGTGGTTTCGCGTGCGTATCGGCATGACGCGCGGGCTTGTGCACTTCGACTCCGCACCACTCGAAGTGGTGGCACCCATGAAGGGCTGTCGCAGTCGGGTGGTTCTGTGCTCGCGCTGCGCGCTCAGCTCCGCCGAGGGCGAAGCCCGAGCAACTGGCGCGCGAGTCGACAGCCAAAACGGGTGCCACCACTTCCAGTGGTGGTTTCGTGTGCGTATCGGCACGGCGCGCGGTCTCGGCCTCGTCGACTCCGCACCACTCGAAGTGGTGGCACCCATGAAGGGCTGTCGCAGTCGACTGGTTCCGTGCTCGCGCTGCGCGCTCGTCCGAGCCGAGGGCGCAGCCCGAGCAACCGACGCCCGCCGTCGACAGCCAAAAGGGGGGCCACCACTTCCA
>JBIKXP010000182.1:0-6460 GCA_044355685.1 Phycisphaerales bacterium | reverse complement strand
GCGCTGCAGGCGATGCTCGTCGCGGGTGTCATCGCATCGTCGTGGCGGCCGCGCGTGGGTGCCACCGCGGTGTGGGCCCTCGCCGGCGGCTGGGCGATCGCATCGATCGCGCTCGCGGCGCTCGCAATGCGCGGGTTCTCGGTGCTTCCTGCCGCGTCATGGCTTCGGTGACACGGCTCCTCGCGCTCGTGCGCGCGCTGTGCGCGGTGCTCGACCGCGAACGGCCGCGTGGCTGGCGGCGGTGTCGAACGCCGAGCACCGCGCGTTCATGGCGCGGCAGGACGGTGGGTGAGGGTGCGTGTGCGGTCTACACGGCGAGCCGTCGACGAAGACGGAGCACAGCGAAGCCTGAGCGAACGACGCGGGAGTCGCGCGGCGTATCGTGTGGCATATCTCTGGTGATGGCGGCCGGGAATGCGCGCAGGGCCAGTCGATCACCACCTCGAGGCGCGCCGGCGCTGCAGTCGTTGCGCCTGCTGCGTGTCCTTGATCGCCATCGCCAGAGGTAATGCCACACGACACAGGTGGCTACCTTCGCGCCAATCTGCCCGCGCTTCGCGCTCTACGGCGCGCTACTTCTTCGCTGCCGCCTTCACGCCCGCGAGCTTGCGAAGTGCCTCGACCGCGGGGTCGACCTGCTCCTTGCCGCGCGGGGAAATCGTCTCCTTGCCCTCGAAGGCCGCGAGCAACTGCTCGGCCCAGCGCTTCTTTGCGGGCCTCGCGACGGTCTTCGCCCAGCCGTTGATCTTTGCCGCGAACTTCTGCGACGCACGCTTGTCCTTGCCGCGTTCGGGCGACGCGAGATAGGCGTCGATCTCCGCCTGGCAGCGCTTCACGAACTCGTCGTCGCCGCCGAGGCCGCGCCAGCAGCGGGCGAGCAGCGCGCCATTGGTGCACCCTTGCCGTTCGAGCGCCTCGAGCAGTTTCGCGTTCTCTTCCGGCGTCGTCGGCGCTGGCAGTTGCTCGATGCGCGCGTGTGCGAGATCGCGCACGGTCGAACGATAGAGCGCGTGCTTCTTGTCGTCGGTTTTCTTCGCGAAGCGGTCGGCGCAGGCGTCCGCGATCGCAAGCGCCGACTTCGCATCGGGCGCGCTGTCAAGCGCCGCAGTGATCGCGGGCAGCGCGAAGACGTTCTGCGCAAGCGCCGACTTCACGAACGTCACGCATTCCCGCGCGCGCTCGTCGGCCGGAAGCGCGTTGAACGCGCGCAGCATCGCCAGCGATTCGACGAACGCGGGGAAGTTCTCGTTGACACCCCACGCGACCGACTGGTGGAACACCATCGGCTTGCGGCCGCCCTTGTCGTCGTAGTTCCAGCCCGCGTGCACGGTGGTGACCTCGTCGCCCCCCGTCGCGTACTGGCCGCCCTTGCAGCTGAACTCCTTCGACTTCGGGTCGTACTCCATGAAGACGATCGCGCAGTGGCCCGGCTGGCCCGCCGTGGACGCCGGCTGCCCCACGATGCGATGCGTGCGCGAGCCGATGTTGCCCATCGTGCCGCAGACGCCGCCATCCTTCCACATCATCTGGATCGAGCCGTAGCTGAAGGCGATGGGCGCAACGCGGCGCGCGCTCTGCATGTCGAACTGCTGGGCGATGTCGCCGATGTACTCGCCGTAGGTGCGGAATTCGCCAATGTCGCGGAACTTCAGCCAGATCTCCTCGCGCTCGCGCAGGGGCTGGTCGTCGGCCGCCAGCATCAGGAGCACCGGCCACGGGGCGTTCAGCGGGAAGCGCGGCCATTGGCGAGCCGCGCGCAGCTCGTCGCTGAAGTCGTGCCGGTCGTTGCGGATGAACCACGCCATCGACTCGGCGGCGGTGGGGGCGCGGTCGCGCGCGGCGGGCATGCGGCCCTTGTTGCGATAGGCGGTATGGAAGAGTTCATGCGCTGCGGCGATCCGCTTGCGCAGCTCGCCATCCGAGATGGCGTCGGTCGATCGCCACGACACCGCCTTGTCACCGCAGTCGATGCGCACGTCGGCGTGGCCGCGCTCGGCCATGAAGGCGTTGAACTCGTCCTGGAGCTGCTTGGAGGCGATCACGTCGGCCGCGACCAGCGGACGCTTGACAAGCTTCTTCACGGCGACGGCCGCGCGCTGCGGCTTTGCGATGCCCTTCTCGTCGTATTCGAGCGGCGGGAGCTCGCGCACCTCGACTTCCTCCTCGACTTCGGGATGGTCTTCGAGGAAGTTGACGATGTGGTCGTCGCGATCAAGCGTGCGACTTGGGTCCTTCGTGTCGATCCGGACGCGAGGATCGCCGGGAATCTCAAGCGAAAGCGGCGCGCGCGGCGAGACATCGGGCAACGGGTCGGCGGAGCCGTCGGGCGCCTTCGCGCCGTCGGCATCGTTCCACGGGGTGCCTTGGCTCCCGCGCAGCGCGTAGGAATCCTGAATCGCGAAGGCGAGCGCGAGCTGGGTGTAGTCGCGGCGCACGGTGTCTTCGCCCAGATCGATCTCGAGCGAGCGCAGCTTGAGCAGCACGCGAAGCGGCTCCATGCGGCATCCATAGACGCTGGTGCGGACGATGGGGTCGCCGTCGACCCATGCGAGGAAGTCCTTGGGGAGCTTGATGTCGCGCGCCTTCAGTTCGTCGAGCGTGCGCTTGCGCGCGGCGTCGAGATGGAGCTCGGTGCGCGACGACCAGTTCGGCGCCGACGGCGCGACGGCTGCAGCGGATGCTGCGTGCGGCCCTGCCACGAATGGACCGGAAAGGAGCGCGAGTGCGACGAGCGAGGGGCGCATGAAACGGCGCATGAAAGAGCGCATGAAGAAACGCATGCGTCCCATGGTATCGCAGGTCAGCGCACGACCATCATCTCGCCGACGAGTCCCGGGCCAAAGGCAAGACCGACCCATGGCCGCGGTGCCCCCTCGCGCATGAGTCGTTCGAGGATGAAGAGCAGCGTCGCGCTCGACATGTTGCCGTGCGCGCGCAGAACCGCGCGGCTTGGTTCGCCGGCCGATGCAGGAAGCGCGAGCGACGCGAGCACCGATTCGATCACGCGCGGGCCACCGGGATGAATGGCCCAGGTGCCAACATCGGCAATCGAGAGCCCGTGCGTTGCAAGCGTCGATGCCACCCACGCGCCGACTTCTGTGCGCAGGACGTCGGGGACGCGCGCCCCCAGCGTCATCTCGAAGCCGCGGTCGCCGATGGTCCATGCCATCTCGCCGGCAGTTCCCGCGAGGTAGAGCGAGTGCGTGGCCATGAGGCGCGGCGCTGGTCCCTCGCGCTCGACTGCGCCATCGATGATCGCCGCAGCCGCGCCGTCGCCGAACAGCGTGTTGGCGATCAACTGGTCGATGCGCGTGCTGTAGTGGAAGTGCGCAGAGCAGACCTCCGCGCAGACGACGAGGACGCGCGTCGCAGGATCGGCGAGCGCAGCGTTGCGCGCGACCGCCAGCGCGTTCACCGCCGCGTGGCATCCCATGAAGCCCACGTTGACGCGCGCGACGCTCGGGGAGAGCCCGAGTTGCTCGATCAAGTGGGCATCGATCCCCGGCGATTCGAAACCGGTGCACGAGGCGGTCACCAGATGCGTGATCGACGTCGGATCGGTGATCGATGCGGCAAGCGCGCCACTCGAGGCTTCGAGCGCCATGGCCCGCGCGGTGCGCGACCAAAGCTGCATGCGCGCCGCCGTGCCCGGCGGCGTTTCGCATGCGTAAAAAGGCGGTTCGGTTGCGGCCGCGGCGCCGCGCGACTCGATCTCGCTGCGGTCTGCAAGCCGCGCGAGGAGCGCCCGGTCGACTTCGCGCGGCGTGATGCGATCGGCGAAGGCAAGCCACGCCGCGCGCGCGAGGCGCTCGGGCGGCGTCGCGGTGTGAATCGCGCGGATCATCGCTGTGTTCATGACAGCACCGCTCCCTCGAGACGCGCCGCGAGCCGTTCGAACGGCTGTGGAACTCGCGCGCCGATCGCGATGGCAGCCCCGACAAGCGCAGGGCTGCGCAAGAGAAGCGCGATCGCACGGCAACGCCACTTGGGACGCTCGACGAGCGCTGCACAGCGCGCCGGCCACTGTTCATGCGCCCGCGTTTCGCGCGTGGCAAGTTCGCCCGCCGCGAGGCCCGTCGCGATGGCCCACGACATGCCTTCGCCCGTGAATGGCTCGATGTAGCCCGCTGCGTCTCCGACGACGAGGATTCCAGGCGCTGCGACGCGCGCGCGCATGCGCGTCAGCTGCGGCGTTCCGCGCCAGCGCGCACCTTCGACCGCATCGGCGTCGTGCACGGTGCCCGAGAGGAGGTGGCGCGCGCATGCAGCCACGCTGCCGGTCCGCCGGAGCGCGGCGGGCGACACCGCGGCCGCCACGTCGACTTCGCCCGATGGAAGCCGCACGGCGCCGATGTAGCCGTCGCGACCGACATGCATGTGGATCTCTCCGGCCGGGCAGTCGAGCGTCGTCGCAGGCAGTACCGCGCCGAACCCCATCATGCTGCGAGGCGCGATGCGCCATTCGAAGCCTGGCACGTCGTCGAGCGCGCCGCCCGCGAGGCCGTCGGCGACGATCACAGTGCGTGCAGCAAGCGTCGAGACCCGCTCGCCGTGCGTGAGTTGCACGGTGCTGTCTCGCGCCACGCGCGCCGACGTCTCGAGCCGCACATCGACGCCCGCGCGCCGCGCGAAGTCGACGAGCCGCCCGTCGAGATCCTCGCGTGCGAGCGCAACGCCCGCCTCGCGTCGCAGCGTCATCGCGCGCGCACCGCGTGCCACGCGAATCGCGCGCAGGGGGGTCGCGCCAGCAAGCGCCTCGCCAGCCCCCGCTGCGTGCAGTGCTGCGACGCCCGATGCCGCGAGGCAGCAGCCGCAGACCTTCGGGCGCGGAAATGCCGCGCGTTCGACGAGCACGACATGCGCGCCTGCACGCGCGGCAGCGATCGCCGCGCACGAACCCGCGGGGCCGCCGCCGATCACGGCGATGTCGCAGCTGGTGACTTCGCTCATGTGCGCCTCCACCAGAGCGTCCAGCGCTCGGGCCATGCGCGGCGCACGGTCGCGCCTTCAAGTCCCGCCTCGCGCGCCAGCGCCACGATTTCCGCGCGCGTGAACGCAGCGCGCACGCTCGCGGGAGCGTCGTGATGCACGACGTACGAGCGGCTGAGGACGCGCGAGCCAAGCCAGGCAAGCGCGAGCCCTGCGCGCGAGCGTTCGAGGTCGGTGACGCCGACCGCGCGCGCTGCCGCGGCCGCCATGTGCGCGAGCACGCGCGTCACATCCCCGGGATCGCAGTGATGCAGGAAGAGCGAGCAGATCGTGATGTCGCCGTCGCAGGGAAGGCGCGAGGCGACCGCATCGGCCTCGACTGTCGCCGCCGTCACGCCCGCTGCGTGCGCGCGCGACGCAGCCACTTCGAGCACGTGCGCGCTGCGATCGCAGAGCACCCACTCGATGCGCAGTCCCGCGCGCCGCGCCCGCGCGTCCATCGCGAGCGGCGCGTCGGCCGAGCCCGTCGCGATGTCGACGACGCGAAGCGCGCGGCCTGTCGCGTTCACGGCGCGGGCATGCTCGGCGACGCCGGGCCACAGCAGCCGGTGGCTGCGCGACCACTGGTTGAGCCGCACGAGCCCGGCGAGCGCATGGTCGTGCGCCGCCGCGTCAAGCGCGGGGTCGTCCATGAGTTCTGGTACGCGGACACGGGTGCGCATGGTGGTTCGGCGAGACGAGCCGAACGCAAGCGTAGCACTCGGGTTCGCGAGGCATTCAAAGTGCCCGGTGCATGATCAGGCTGTCGACTGGCCCGAGCGTCGCGTGCAGATAGGCGCCAGGCGAGCGCCCGATGATGCGGAAGCCCTTGCGCTCCCAGAGCGCAACTGCGCGTGCGTTGGTTGAGACCACGAAGTTGAACTGGATCGCGGTGAATCCGCGCTCCTTCGCACGTGCGATCGAGTGGTCGCACATCGCGCCCGCCACGCCCGTGCCCCACGCATCGGGCCGCACCATGTAGCCCGCGTTTCCGACATGCGACCCAGGGCCAAGCTGCGCGGGCCGCAGGAAGTACGTTCCCACCACGTCGCGCGCGCCATCGCCGCCACGGTCGGCGACCCAGGTCTCGAGCGATCGCGCCCGCCAATACGCGAGCGCCTCGTCGCGCGTCCAGTCACGCGGCAGGGCCCAGGTTTCGCCGGCACGAACAACCGGCTCGATGATCTTCCAGAGGGCGTGGTCGTCACGGTCGTCGGCGAGGCGGAGGTGCATGATGCGTGGTCGGGGGTGACGTCGGCGGGCTGTCGGTGGCGCGGGATCGATTGCGGGTAGAGACTGGTTCCATCAGACACCTTTCTGGTGCCTTTGGTTCGCGATCGTACGCATTTGGCTACAAGGGTCTCTCTGATGGATCGCCGAAGGCTCGCGGAGCGTCGCCGCAGGGCCGCAGACAGGGCTTGGGGTCGTTCTGTTCTCGACAACGAAAAAGGCCCCTGTCCGCAGACAGGGCTTGGGGTCGTTCTGTTCTCGA
>JBIKXP010000181.1:0-6498 GCA_044355685.1 Phycisphaerales bacterium | reverse complement strand
GCGCGCATGCTTTCGGCGCTCGGCGTCGCGGCCGACAAGACCGCCGACGCGATGACGCTTCTCGACCGCCGCGACAAGCTGAAGCCCGAGGAATTCGCGGTTCGTGCGGGCGCGCTCGGGCTCTCGGTCGATGCGCTCGCGCGCTTCGATGTCGCCGCGCGCGCCACCCAGCCGCTTGCAGCGCCGCTGGCGGACCTCGCCGCGAAGATCGGGATCTCGGCCGACGAGTTCGCGGCGCTCGATGAAGTGCGCGCCGCCGCCGCGCGCGTCGGCATCCTCGAGTGGATGACGGTCGATGTCGGCATCGTGCGCGGGCTCGCCTACTACACGGGCACGGTGTTCGAGTTCCACGAGATCTCGGGCGCCGAGCGCGCGCTTGCAGGCGGCGGCCGCTACGACGGCCTCGTCGAACTCTTCGGCGGCCCGAAGATGCCCGCGTGTGGCCTCGGCATGGGCGACGTCGTCCTCGCGAACGCGCTGCGCGACCGCAAGCTCCTGCCCGACGACGGCGCGACGCTTCTCCCGCGGCCCGATGTCTTCGTGATCTCGGCCGGCGGCGACGCCGCCGACGCCGCGCTGCCCGCCCTCGTCATGTCGCTCCGCCGCGCGGGGCTCCACGTGCGCACCAGCGCCAAGGCGACGAAGAACGTCGGCAAGCTGCTCGGCGACGCCGGCAAGGCGCGCGCGCGCTGCGCGCTGATTCTTGGCGCTGAGCTTGCGGAGGGCAATGTGGCGCTGAAGGACCTCGATCTCGGGACGCAGCGGTCGGTTTCGCTGACGGAAGCCGTCGCCGTCCTGCGCGGCCGCCCCGGGGCGTGACCAGCGCCCGCATCTTCCGGGACCTGCCCGCATGATCCGATGAACCATGCGAGGGCGGCGCTCTTCCGCGCGAGTGGTCGCGCGATGGTCGCCTTGTTGAATGAATGGGCGGGAGAAGCCGATTTTCTTTTCGCTCGGAGTCGGTCTCCGCGCCGCCAGAGTCGTTTTGGGGGCAAGCGTGCAGTTCCGCCTCTTCCGTTCATCGCGTTCACCGGTGCTGCTCGACTTCGGGTCAAGCAGCCTGAAGTTGCTGCAGCTCGACCTCGGCGAACAGCCGCGCGCGCGTGCGGTCGCTGAACTCGCGTGTCCCGAGGAGCTGCTTGGAAGCGCGCTCGACGCGCGGGTCGAGTCGTTCGTCGCCGCGCTGCCGGCCGTGCTGCGCGCGCACGGATTCAAGGGCAGGCGCGCCGTCGTGTCGCCGTTCTCCCAGCACACGCTTGTCCATCATCTGACATTGGGCGCATCGGAGTCGGAACGCCCTGCCGAGGCCGCTGCCGCGAAGCTCGCCGCGATGATCGGCTGCGACGCATCGGCGCTCATCGTGCGCACGATCCCTGTGCACGAGTTCACGCGCGATGGCGCCCTCTGGCACGAGATCATCGCGATCGCCATGGGAAAGCGCGATGCCATGCGCTACGTCGATGCGTGCCGCCGCGCGGGGCTCGATGTGGTCGGCATGCATGCGGGAATCGCGGCGCTTCCGCTTGCGTTTGCGGGAGCCGATGCGCTCCCGTGCGCCGAGCACGGCGCGACCATGTACGTCGACATCGGCTACGGCGGGACAAAGGTCGTGATCGCCGAAGGCGATCGCATCGAGTTCGCGAAGTCGATCGCCGTGGCAGGGCGCTCGCTTGACCGACGCATCGCGACGGCGCGCGGCGCTCTGGTCGGCGAAGCGAGGCTCGAGCGCATGACCGCGGGATTCGGTGCGTGGCGAGCGGGTGGACGCGACGCCGTCGCCCGCGGCGAAGCTCCGTGCGCGGTGGCGCGCGCCGCGAACGACACGGTCGACGCGCTCGCCGAGGAACTCAGCATGTGCGTTCGCTACCACGCCGCGATGTTCGGCGAGCACGCCGTGTCCGAAGTTGTGTTCACGGGCGGCGAGGCGCGCGACCGAGATCTCTGCCACGCACTCGCCGAGTCGCTGCATCTCCCGGCGAAGTCCGGCGATCCGCTCGCGGCCCTTGTCGTGTCGGGTGCGCCGCATGGACTTCCCGAACCGCACGCGCCGCATCCCGCATGGGCCGTTGCCTGCGGCCTCGCCCGCGCTCCGCTTGACCTCTGAAGCCCGCCCGAAGTCGATTCGCCCAATCTGGAGCCAGCCACCCCGCATGCAGCAGCCAAGCCTACTTCCCGAGGAGTTCGTCAACGAGACGCGCGAGCGCCGCACGGGGTTGCTGGCGGCGGTCCTCTTTCCGCTTGTGCTTGCGGCCGTCGTCGGCGCCTTCTTCGTGACCAACCGCCAGTGGAGCCAGGTGCGCGACGCGCAGGCGGCGGTCGACGAGCAGACGACGCGCGTCGCGGCGCAGATCGGGGAGATGCGCAGCCTCGAGCGAATTCGCGCCGAGATGGGCGCGCGGTCGGAACTGGCGCGAGGCCTGCTCGAACCAGTGCCGCGATCGCTCATACTCGCCATCCTCGTTCAGACGATGCCGAACGAGATCACGCTGACCGCGGTCGAGATTCGCTCCGAGGAGATCCGGCCGCCGAAGGAGGCGAAGCCCGCCGGGGCCGCGGGATCTTCGGCGAAAGCCAGCGGGAAACCGACCGTCGCGAAGCCCGCCGGGGCGCCGGTTCCCCGACGCGCGACCGTGCTCTCGATCGGGGGACTTGCACCAAGCCTCCATGAAGTCGGTCGCTGGATGAGCGCGTTGGAGCAGGTCCCCATGTTCGCGTCGGTCAGGCTCGAACTCATGGAAGAGGTCGTTGGTGGTGAGGTCGTTGGTGGCCAACATGCCGACGCGACGGTGGCGAGCGAGTTCCGCATCGCGATCCGCATCGAGTCGGAGACCACGATCCACGAGTGGGATGGCCTCGAGGCGTTTCGATCCGGCGTGCTGCCTGAGAGCTTCGCGTCAGCTGGCGGAGCCGCGGTCGGCGATGAAGCGGAACAGCGGGAGATCGCGCCATGAACGAACGCCGCAGGCTTCTTCGGGTGATCCTTCTCGCGGCGCTCGCGGCGGTTCCGCTCGCGGCCTATGCGCTCGTCTTCAAGCCGCGCAACGCGGAGATCGCGCGCGCAAAGACGGAGATCGCCGAGAAGGAGGCGAGGCTCGTCGGTCTGCGCGAACTCACCCGCGAGATCGGCGACCTCGGGCGCGAGATCGACGCCCGCAATGCCGAACTCGCGCGGCTTTCCGAGCGACTTCCCGACCATGAGAGCCTGGATGGACTGCTCAAGGACGTCAACCGGATCGCGCGGGAGGCCGCGCTGACGGTGCGCACCGTGCGCGGCGATCGTCCGGTTCCCGCGGGTCTGGCCCGCGAGATTCCCTTGCATCTTGTGATGGAGGGCGGTTTCCTCGACTTCTACCGCTTCCTCACCGAACTCGAGGCGCTTCCGCGCATCACCCGCGTCCGCACGCTGAAGGTTGCGGCGCTCGGCGATGATCCGCACGCCTCTCGTGCCGCTGGCCCGGGTAGCGGCGACGTGCGCGTTGAACTGACGCTTTCGGTCTACGCGAGCGAATCGGCGACGGCCGTGACCGCGTCGGGAGGTACGAAGTGAAGCGACCGAGTCCAGAGATGGGTGCGAATCGTCATGCGCACCACGGCGACTCGTCGGAGCATGAGGAGTTTCCGACGCTTGCGCACGACGCGCACGACGCGCACGACGCGCACGACGCGCACGACGATCCGGCGCACGGCGATCCTTCGTCCGAGGACGACGCCTGCGCGATCGATGCAAGTGCTGGTCCGCGGCGAGTCGGCTTCGGAGTCGTGCTATTTGCCGCGATCGCAATCGCGGCGATCCTCAGCATCTGGTTCATGCGCGCGACGCTTCGAGCGGAGACCGAGGGTAAGGCGGACTCAGATGCTGGCAAGCTCGTCGCGTCGTTCCTCGCCGAGCGGGGTTCGGCGCAGGCCGTGCGCCAAGCGGCGCCGCGCCGGCAGCCGCTTGGTTTCGAAGATGTCGCGCACATGCAGGTCGATGTCGAGAGGCTCCTGCGCAATCCGTTCAAGTCGCCCGCGCGTATCGCCGAGTTGGATCCGACGGCGGTTCCCGCCCGCGGCCCCGCCGAGGTCGACGCAGCCTCCGCCAGCGCGCCCGCCGCATCCGCATCGACGCACGCGGGACGCGTGGCCTCTTGGGAGCGTGAGGTCGACGCCAGCGTCGCCGACTTCCGGATCGAGTCGATTCTCGTGGGCCGAAACCCTGCGAATTCCGTCGTCAGCATGAATGGCGGCGTGTTCCGCGTCGGCGATGGCGTGATGTTCCCAGATCGCGCCGTCCACTTCGTGCTCGAGTCGATCGAGCCGGGAGTCATCACGCTGCGCGCAAAGAGCGACGAACTTGGCTGCGATCGGGTCGTTTCGGTCGAGGTCCGACGGTCGCGCTGAATGCGCCGCAACAGGAGGAAATGAACGATCATGGCGGGCACCGATCTCGAGGGAACCCACGCCGCGCGCGCCGAGGCGGCCGCCACGCGGACGCCGCCGCAGGCCATCGCGCCGGCCATCGCGCCGGCGACGACACAGATCACGACATCGGAGCTCTACAGGCCGAGTGGCCGCGAGCGGCGCACGGGCGACGCGCTCGAGGCGCTGCTTCTCGAGCGCGGCATCGTCACGCCCGAGGAAATGCTCGCCGCCCGCACGATCCAGCGTCAGGCGCCAGGCCGTCGGCTTTGCGAGATCGTCAAGGAGCGGGGCGCCGACGAGCGCGCGGTCCAGGCCATTCTCGCGGAACTCGCGCGCATGCCCTTCGAGGCGATCGATGCATCGAAGCCCGCCGCGTTCGACCGCGCGCTGATCGCGCGGCTCGGCATCGAGCATTGCCGCACGAGGCTCCTGCTCCCGCTCCGGATGGAGTCGGGGCGGCTTGTTGTCGCGACCGCGAGTCCGGCCGATGTCTTCCTGCTCGACGAGGTTCGGCGAAAGACCGGGATTCCTGCGATCCGGCATGTGCTGGCCGCCGCCTGCGACATCCTGGCGGCGCTGCAGACGCTCGCCGACGCCGAGGCGCGCCAGCATGCGGAGAGCATCGATCTCGAGGAGATCCTCGCGAACGTCGAGGAAGAGGACGTGTCCATCGAGAAAGAGGACATCGTCGAGCGCGACATCGAGCGCGAGGCGGAGAGTTCTCCGATCGTCCGCTACGTCAACCACATCATCCAGACGGCCTTGAAGGAAGGCGCGTCCGACATCCACCTCGAGCCAGACGAGAAGGTGCTCAAGGTGCGCTTCCGCATCGACGGCGTGCTGTTCGAGATGATGACGCCTCCGAGGAAGATGCACGCCGCGCTCACGAGCCGCATCAAGATCATGGCAAACCTCGACATCGCCGAGCGGAGGCTTCCGCAGGATGGCCGCATCCGCGCGACCGTGCTCGGACGCAAGCTCGACCTGCGCGTGTCGACCGTGCCCACGCCGAAGGGCGAAAAGACGGTGATGCGCATCCTCGACAGCCGCTCGATCAGCGTCTCGCTCGACGAACTCGGATTCGGCGAGACGGCGCTTCTCTCCTGGAAGCGCGAGATCGACCGTCCGCACGGCATCCTGCTCGTCACCGGCCCGACCGGAAGCGGCAAGACCACGACGCTCTACGCGTCGATCCGGCAGATGGACACGCGGCGCATGAACATCTCGACCGTCGAGGATCCGATCGAGTACAACCTGCCCGGCATCACGCAGATCCAGACGCACGAGAAGATCGGGATGAACTTCGCGGCCGCATTGAAGGCGCTTTTGCGGCAGGACCCCGATGTCGTGATGCTCGGCGAGATCCGCGACGCAGAGACGGCGACGACCGCCGTGCAGGCGGCGCTCACCGGGCACCTCGTGCTCTCGACCCTGCACACGAACGATGCCCCAAGCTCGGTCACGCGCCTCATCAACATCGGCATCGAGCCGTTCCTCGTCGGTGCGGCGCTGAACGGCGTGCTCGCACAGCGGCTGGTCCGGAAGATCTGCCCGTCATGCGCGGCCGAACGGCCGATCGAGCCGGAGATGCACGACGTGCTTTCGTTGCACGGCGTCGACGCCGCCGGACTGCGGATGGGCCGCGGCTGCCCCGCGTGTCGTCAGACAGGCTACTCCGGACGCATCGGACTCTACGAGATGCTCGTCCTCGACGACTTCCTCCGCGACCGCATCGCCGCGAATCCGAACGTCGTCGAGTTCCGCACGCTGTGCATCGAGCGCGGCATGCGGACGCTCCGCGAGGACGGATTCGAGAAGGTCCGCCTCGGCAAGACGACGGTCGAGGAGGTGCTCGCGCAGACCGCTACGAACGAAACGCAGCGATTGCGAGGATGATCCACACGGCCACCGCGACCGGGAGCTTCGCCAGCGTGCCGAGGACGCGGCCGATCACGGCGCCGAGCGCCGGCTTCGCGGAGTCGCGGATCGTCCGCTCGCCGCCCCAGGTTTCGCCGACGATGGCACCGGCCGCGGTGCCGAGCACGGCGCCCATCAGCGTTCCAAGGACGGGAATCCAGATGACGACGGTGCCGACCA
>JBIKXP010000035.1:0-21213 GCA_044355685.1 Phycisphaerales bacterium | reverse complement strand
TTCACCCACACGATTTCCTGAAGCGCCCGATTTAAAAGCGGTCGCGGCTGCGGCCGCTCCCTTTGGTGCGAGGCGGATCGGCGCGGTCGCGGCTGCGGCCGCTCCGTCAGTCAGGGTCTCGACCCCTAAGGGCCCAAACCCCAAAGGCCTCGACCCCCACAATCACAACCGCCCGCGCGTGTGCGCGGGCGGTCGTGCGTTGACTTGCCTCAATCCGTCGTTGCGATCACTCCGCCTCGACGGCCTCAACCGGCTCGGCGGCCGGCTCGGCCGCGACCGGCTGCGTCTTGCGCAGCGCGATCTCGTCGGCGAGCTGCTGACGGCCTTCCATCGCGGCCATCTGCTCGGGAGCGAGGTGGTCGGCGCGGACGATCATCGAGCGGAGGAGCCTTTCGCTGAGGCGTGCATCGCGTTCGATCGCGGCGAGCTTCTGCGAGTCGCACTTGAAGTACGCGAGGAAGTAGACGCCGCGCTTGTTGCCCTTGATGTCGTAGGCGAGCCGACGCTCATCCCACTTGCACATGCTGACGAGCTCGGCGCCGCCCTTCGAGATGATCTCGAGAACGTGGTCGGCCGCGCCCTGGAGGTCGGCTGCAACCGTCTGCGGGAAGAGGAACATGCCTTCGTAGGCGTGGATTCGAGTTTCTGCCATAGGTGGTTTCCAATCGTGATGCTGCTGCGATTCGCGCAGCGGGTTTCGTTCTGGTCAGTTCTGGCTTCCGGGCGCTTGGCCTGGAAAGCCATCCTTCTTGCTCTCTGGCTTTGGCGCACGCGCCGGCTTGGCAGACTCTGCCTCGCCCGCGCGGCGGTTGAAACGGTTCATGGCCTCGGTGATCCCCTTCGAGATCCAGCATTCCGCCGCCTCCGCCGCGAACTTGATCGCGTCGTCGACGAGGGGCTGCTGTTCCTCGCGGAAGCGTCCGAGCACGTAGTCGCGCTGCGGGATCTGACCGGGCGCGTCGATGCCGATGCGGCACCGCGCGTAGCGGTCAGACCCGAGCTTCGCCTGGATGTCGGACAGTCCGTTGTGGCCGCCGGCGCTTCCCTCGCCGCGGAGGCGAATGCCCCCGCAGGGAAGTGCGATGTCGTCGACGATCACAAGCAGGTCGCGGGTGGAGTCGAGCTTGTAGAAGCGCAACGCCTCCGCCACGGAGGTTCCCGAGAGATTCATGTAGGTCATGGGCTTGAGAAGGAGGACCTTCTCGCCGCCCGACTCGCCCTCGAGCGCGAGCGCCTGGAAGCGCGCGCGCGGCGACTGCGCGGCGTCGCAGACCTTGCGCGCCAGGCGATCGATGCAGTCGAACCCGACGTTGTGGCGGGTCCGCTGATATTCGAGTCCTGGGTTGCCGAGTCCGACGACGACCTTCATGGTGTTCTCTTGGGATTGGCTCCGTAGCTGGTCCACACGACTGCCTTCGGGGAAGCGCGCGGCGATTACTTCTTCTCTTCCTTCTTCGCGGCCGGCGCAGCGGCGGCGGCAGCGGCACCGGCGGCAGGAGCCGCGGCAGCGGCGCCCGGAGCGGCGGCCTCGCCAACGGCCTCTTCCTTGACGATCTGGACGCGAACAATGACGGCGTGCGGGTCGCCCGCGAGCGCAACGCCCTTCGGCAGCTTGAGGTCGCCTGCGGTGAAGGTGTCAGCATGCATCGTGGTAAGGTCGACGCGGACATGCTCGGGGATGTCGCGAACCTTGCAGCTGAGCTGGATGTCGTTGAGCTCGTTGACGATCACGACGCCCGACTTCTTCGCGGCGTCAGGCGCGCCGTAGAACTCGAACGACACCGTGACGGTGACGACTTCATCGAGGTTCACGCGCGCGAGGTCCATGTGGATCACGTCGTCGCCCATGAAGCCGAACTGAAGGTCCTTGACGAGGCACGTCTCGGTGCCCTTGCCCTCGATCTCGAGGTTGAGCACGTGCAGGCCCCGCTTGAGGGCAGTCACGGTGATCTTCTCGTCGACGTGCACGGAGAGCGGGTCGCTTCCGTGGCCATAGATGACGGCCGGGAGACGGCCCGAGGCGCGAAGGCGCTTCGAGTAGCGGCTGCCGTGGCGGTCGCGCTTCAGTGCCTGGATGGTGGGGACTTCCTTTGCCATTGCGTGTACTCCGATAGTGAAAAGAGGTTGAGAACAGGTGAATGATCGAACTAGCGCTTCGCCCCGCCGCTGTGGCGGAAGAGCGCTGAGATCGACTGGTCGTGATGAATGCGATGGATTGCTTCGCCGAGAAGCGGGGCGACGGTGAGGACCTCGAGCTTGCCGGAGAGCTCCTTCGTCCGCGAGCCGCAGGGAATGGTGTCGGTGACGACGACCTTCGAGATCGGGCTCTCGGCGATGCGCTGCATCGCGAGTCCGACGAGGACGGGATGCGTGCAGGCTGCGATCACGTCCTTGGCGCCGCGCTCGACCACGAGCTTCGCGGCTTCGCAGACGGTTCCGGCGGTCGAGATCATGTCGTCGAACATGAGCACCGTGCGGCCCTCGACGTCGCCGATCAGGTTCTTGACGACGACCTTCGAGCCCGACTGGCGCCGCTTGTCGATGATCGCAAGGTCGCACTGCAGCACGTTCGCGAACATGTTGGCGACCTTCACGTTGCCGACGTCGGGCGACACCACCACGACGTCGCCGAGCGACGGACGCATCTTGAGGAAGTAGTCGGCGAGCACCGGCGACGCGCTGACGTGGTCGACCGGGATGTCGAAGAATCCCTGGATCTGCGCCGCATGGAGGTCCATGCAGAGCACGCGGTTCGCGCCCGCCGCGACGATCAGGTTCGCCACGAGCTTCGCGGTGATCGGCACGCGCCCCTCGTCCTTGCGATCCTGTCGCGCATAGCCGTAGTAGGGGATCACGGCGGTGATCCGCTTCGCGCTCGCGCGGCGGAGGCAGTCGATGAAGACAAGCAGCTCCATCAGGTTGTCGTTGACCGGCTCGCAGGTCGAGAGGACGACGTAGACGTCACGTCCGCGCACGTCCTCGTCGACCTTGACAATCGTCTCGCCGTCGGGAAAGCGCGTGACGGTGCCGAGCCCGAGCGGCAGCTCGAGGTGCGCCGAGATGCCCGCGGCGAGGTCGCGCGTGCTGGTGCCACCGAAGATCTTGAGATGTTCGCGGTCGGCTGAGCTCATCGCGCTGCTCCGGCGTGGCGTCCGCGGAGAATCGCATCGACCTCCGCAAGCTGGGTGGGGTCGTTGATCGAGAGCACGTCCTGCGGGGGCACGGCGTCGACGGCGGCGACCGTGCGGCCCGACTCGCGCAGCAGTCCGAACACGTCGGTGATGTAGTACTCGCCGCTCGCGTTCTTGTTGGTGACGCGCGAGAGCGCGTCGAAGAGGTCGTCCGAGCGGAAGCAGTAGTAGCTCGGGTTGATCTCCTTGATCGCCCGCTCGGCCTCGCTCGCGTCCTTCTGCTCGACGATCCTCTCGAGCCGACCCGCCGCTCCGCGCACGATTCGGCCGTAGCCCTGGGGATTGTCGATCACGCTCGTCGCAAGCGTCGCCGCCGCGCGCTCGCCGCGGTGGAGCGCGAGCAGCGTGCCGAGGGTCTCCGGGCGGATGAGCGGGCCATCGCCGCAGAGGACGAACACGTCGGTGCTCGCGGCGTTCGCCTCGAGATTCGGCTTCGCCATCATCACCGCGTGACCCGTGCCAAGCTGCTTCTCCTGCAGCGCGAACTCGACGTCCTTCGCGCCGGCGAACTCGGCGCGCACAAGCTCGGCGCCGTGGCCGATGACGAGCACGATCTTGGTCGCACCCGCGGCGCGCGCCGCGTCGACCACCCAGTGCACCATCGGGCGCCCCATGACGGGGTGCATGACCTTCGGGAGATCGGACTGCATGCGCGTGCCCTTGCCGGCGGCGAGGATCACGGCGACGAGGCCGCGGTTCGAACTGGAAGGATGGTTGTTCATCTCGACGCTTTCGCGTCGCGACGAACGAGTGCCGATGCCCGAAGCCTGAACTGGCCCGCTTGGATTCGAACCAAGACTAAATGGACCAAAACCACTTGTGCTACCATTACACCACGGGCCAAACGAAGTCAGGCAAAGGATGCATCGGCTACATCAGCCGCGTTGTCCATCGGCTCGATTGACCGAGGATATGCACCAAGCCCGAAGAAGTCGGACGGGCAGGTCGGGCCACACTCGTTTCGTTGCGGACGCTTCCTCATGCGCTGTGCCGACGCGTGATGCGAGACGGCAATGGACTCTCGACGCCGCGTTCGCCACCGTGGCGAGCGCGTCCGCGGCGAGGTCCTCGAGCGAGGGGTCCTGCGCGCGGCCTGATCCTTCGAGGCTGGGGCACCGGCGAGGCCGCATTGGTGCTCCATGCGAGGCCTGCTGTTGCAGTCCTCGACGGCCCATTTGTGAAGGGTCGGGAAGGATACAGCGTTCCGGTCGACGATTCAACAGTCGGCGTTCAACGGTCGCCGCTCAACAGTCGCCGCTCAACGGTCGCCGCTCAACGGTCGAGCGTCCGCCCGAGAGCGGTGGTCCCTGCACTCCGGCGCCTCAATCGCCGTCCGAGAACGGCGCTGCTACGCTTCGACCATGCAGCAGCGCGCGGAAGGCGGCCAACTCGTTTCAATCAACCCAGCCGACGGAGTCGCGGTCGGGAGCGTCCCGATCACGACTGTCGAGGGGATTCCGCGACTTGTGTTCCAGGCAAGGGAGGCGCAGCGGGGGTGGGGGGCGCTCACGCTCGCGCAGCGCGCCGAGGTGCTGCGCCCGGCGGCGGCGCGCCTCAAGAGCGAGGCGAAGCGCCTCGGGGGGCTCGCGTCGCTCGAAATGGGGAAGCCTCTCGCGGAGGCTGTCGGCGAGGCGACCTACTGCGCCGACGGTTTCGCGGCGGAGCTCGACGAGATCGTGGCCGCGCTCGCGGACGTCGTCCGCGAGGACGCGCGCGCCTCGAGCATCCTCCGCCACGCACCCTTCGGCGTCTGCGCCGCGATCACGCCTTGGAACTTTCCCATTCTCATGCTGCAGCAGTCGGTCCTGCCGGCGCTTGTCGCAGGCAACACCGTGCTCCTCAAGCCAAGCGAGGAGACCCCGCTCGTCGCTCGCGAGTACGCGACGATCCTCAACGAATTCCTGCCGCCCGGGGTGCTGACTCCCGTGTTCGGCGACGGCGCGCAGGGGCGCGCGCTGGTTCTCGCCGACGTCAACCTCATCGTCTTCACCGGGTCGCGCGAGACGGGGAAGCGGATCCTCGCCGACGCTGGTCCGGGGCTGAAGCGCGTCATCCTCGAACTTGGCGGCAAGGACCCGCTTGTCGTCCTCGACGACGCCGATCTCGACCTCGTGGCCTCCTTCGCCGTGCGCAACAGCTTCCGCAACGCGGGGCAGGTGTGCGTCAGCACCGAGCGCATTTACGTCGACGCGCGGATTCGCGAGGAATTCCTCAGGAAAATGCTCGAGCGCACCGCGGCACTGAAGCAGGGCGACCCTCGCGAGGCCGGCGTCAATCTCGGTCCGATGGTGTCTGCGCGGCAGAAGGCGAAGGTCGTCGCGCAGATCGACGCTGCGGTGGCCGCCGGGGCCACGCTCGTCGCGGGCGGCGAACCGCGCGAGGGCAACTTCGTGGCACCGACGATCCTCGCCGACGTCGACCACTCGATGGAGATCATGCGCGAGGAGACCTTTGGACCGGTCGCGTGCGTGCAGGCCTTTGATTCAGTCGATCAGGCGGTTCGCCTCGCGAATGACACGCCCTTTGGCTTGGGCGCCGCGGTGTTCGGTCGCGACGTCAAGCGTGCGTCCGAAGTCGCTGCGCGCATCGAGGCCGGCATGGTCGGCGTCAACCAGGGGTGCGGCGGCGTCGACGGTTGCCCGTGGGTCGGCGCGAAGGAGTCGGGTGTCGGCTTCCACTCAGGCCCCGAGGGCCACCGCCAGTTCGCGCAGGTTCGCGTCATCACGGCTCCCAAGCAGAAGGCCTGAGCAGCCGCGCGAATCTTGCGGTTTGAGGCCGATACTCTGACGACGACCCTTCGCCATCGCGCACCCGTCCTCACGAACAGAGCCATGTTCCACTACGTCGGCGCAGTCACCCGATTCGACCCTGAGACGATCCTCGATGCCTACGCGCGCGGGATGTTTCCGATGGGTGATGTCGACGGTTCGCTGCATTGGATCGTGTCGGATCCGCGCTATGTGCTCCCGGTCGGTCGACTGCACGTGCCGCGCTCGCTGGCGCGATTGGCGCGCAAGGCCCCCTTCGACATTCGGCTGAACACGGCGTTCCGCGCCGTCATGGAGCACTGCGCCGCCGATCGCGGGGATGCCAGCACGAATTGGATCACGCCCCGGATGATCGACGTCTACGAGGTCCTGCACCGTCGCGGCTTCGCGCACTCGGTCGAGGCATGGCGCGCGGGGGTCCTTGTCGGTGGCCTCTACGGTGTCTCGCTCGGCGGCGCGTTCTTCGGCGAGAGCATGTTCACGCGCCGCGAGCTCGGGGGCGCAAACGCCTCGAAGCTCTGCCTGCTCGCCCTCGACCGAATGCTCGTCGAGTGCGGCTTCACGCTTCTCGACAGCCAGGAGAAGAACGACCACATGGCTCAGTTTGGCGGGGAAGAGGTGGCCTTCGAGGAGTTCGAGGATCGCTTGAGCGAAGCGTTGCTCCTCGAGCCGCCGGCGCTTCCTGTCGGATCTCGGACCTAAGGGCGCATCCGATCCCGGAGAATGCCCCGACTGGGCGGGGCAACACCGCGCTTCCTCGCCCGATCGGGGTCGTTTTGTGCGAATCGTGCGGTCTTTGCCGCCGAAACCTTGACAATCAACGCGCACGTGCCACATTGGTGGTGGAGATGTAAGGGAGCTTCGGCAAGGGCCGGGGCTAATGGTGGTTTGTTCCAAGCCGCCGTTTCTGTTTCAAACGACAGTTTGAAACGACAGTTTGAATCAAGGATTAGGGGTCGCTGCGCGTGTCTCTGGCGCATCGACCCTTCCGTTGCGTTGTGTCGTTTTCCTGCGGCAGCGCATCGGGGCCGTCGCCCTCCCTCGTCACGTGATGGGAAGGGGTATGTCGGCCGGACTTGTCTCGTCTTGGTCGGCCCCATCCGATCGAAGCCGGGGTTGTGCCGGGCGAAAGCCTAGAGAGAGAAAGGCCCCATGAATTCGAACTCCCTTCCCGCAATCTTTGTTGCCGCAGCCGCTTCCCTCGTGGCAAGCGCGCAGAGCGCCTCGGGCGCCATCATCACCTTCACACAGCAGTCCATCTGGGAGTTCTACTCCCAAGGTCAGGGCGCAGCGCTCTCGCTCGAGACGTTCGACTCCTACGGCGGCTTCTACACAAGTCCGCTTACCGGGACCGCGGGCGGCGTGAATTGGAGCGCCTCGGCACCCGGCGGCCTTTTCGTCGGCAGTGTGGCCGGAAGCCCGGCCCTCTCGACGAACCTGGTTGAGCCGCTCACGATCTCGTTTGCGGGGGCGCCGCTGCAGGGAGTCGCTGGTCGTTTCTTCGGCACTGACGTCAATTTCAACGTCGTTCCAGCGCTCATCACGGTCTCGCTCCAAGATGGATCGAGTTTCGTCGGATTCGTGACCGACGCCGCGGCTTTCACCGGCTTCTACTCGACAGGTCCGGCGATCACTTCGATCAGCTTCACAGCCCAGGCCCCCCCGGGCGGTTCGGGAGTTGTCTACCCGACCGTCGACGATCTCCGTTTCGCGGTGATCCCGGCTCCCGGAGCGGTGGCGCTTCTCGGGCTGGCGGGGCTCGTTGGTTTCCGCCGTCGCCGCTGAGGTTTGCTTTCCGTGGGACGGCCGCGCGGCGCGCGGACCGCTCGCAAGTCAGTCGTCAGAGTCTCACATCGGTCCTCCACACAACCACTCGAGCGCTCGTGCGTGGGCGCAAGGTGGTACAGCGGCGAATCTCGGCACACAGCGCCGAAGCGCCGAGGTTGGGAAGCCCAGAAACGGGACACCCCGACGGGGGAGTTCCAGGAAGCCGACTGATGTTCACAACGCCCGCCTCGCGGGCGTTGTGGTTTTTCATGGCGGCGAAGGATTAAAGTTATAGGACTCATTTCGCGAGAGTTCTGACAGGGGCTTGTGGGAGAGGGAGTGCGCGAACCGCGACCCGCGCTCCCCTGGGTCACTCCCTGGACTCTCAGCCATCCCTACGAATCGCCGTGGCGCGCAGGCCGTTTCCCGCAGCCCATCCAAAGTGCAACTTGTTATCTAGCAAAGGCTTCCGGGCGAGCTTGCTGGGCCGCTGCCGACGCCGTCCACTCGCCTGCGCTGTTGGGCCCTGGTGGGAGAGCCGGCCCTAGGAGGGACTTCGTCCGGGGGAACTCCGCCAAAGGGCAGACCTCCAGCAGTGAGAATCTCAGCGGATTCCTGCGCTTCTCCTTGCCTTCGCCGCTGCACGTGGCAGTTTCTTGGACGGAGCGAGGGAACGAGGGCGCGTTGCGTCCCGTTTCGGGTTGTCTCATGCGACTGTTCCACGCATGGGCTGACCGGGAGTTCATGGCGAACGCGCGGTTGGTTGCGAGGTCAGGGCCTTCGTTCCAAGGGTCCCGATGTCGCAGGTGGAGTCTCTGCATGTTCCAGCAGTGGCGCTGCTGTGTGTCTGTCGCGTGTTCTGGGTGTCCTGTTCAATCCGGGCGTGGATTTCGGAGAGAGAGAGAACAGCATGGCTATTCAAATCGGGTCCTTCGGGATTGGTGCTGTCATTGCAGCCGCTGCGTTTGTTTCCACAAGCACACAGGCTGGCGTTCTGTCCTTCACCCAGAAAGTCGTGTGGGAGGTCTACACCAACTCCCAGGGCGCGGCGTTCGCTGGAGAGAACTTCGACGGGCTCGCGAACGGCTTCCAAGCCTCTCCGCTGAGCGGCACCGCCGGCATTGTGAACTGGACGGCCTCCTCGTCTGGAGGGCTCTTCGTTGACTCGGGTCGGCTCTCGACCAACACGCCTGCTCCGCTCTCCCTGACCTTCGGGCCGGATGTGCGTGCGATCGGCGGGAACTTCTTCGGAACCAACTTCGACTTCAACGTGGTGACCACGGTCATCACGGTGAGCCTCGCCAACGGTACGTCGTTCTCCTCGACCGTCAGCTCGAGCAATTCGTTCGTCGGCTTCTACTCGACCGACTCGATCATCACGAGCCTCACCTTCTCGGCGGCGCCGGCCTCTGGCTCTGGCGACGTCTATCCGACGATCGACAACGTGCAGTTTGGCGTCCTCGCCATCCCGGCACCGGGCGCGTTGGTTGCCTTGGCAGCAGGTTCAGTGCTCGGACTTCGCCGACGCCGTCGTTGAACGGAGCCGTTGGCCCGACGACAGGGCTTGCTGGGGTGTTTTCAAGCCGACTTTATAGGACGACGTGGGGTGCGTTCCCGCCTTGTGCTGTTTCATCCGCAAAGCGGCTGATTCCGCTTGTGGAATCGGGAACGTGGCTCATATTCAGTTCCGGAGCGAAGGCGAAGGGGTCGCAATCTGTATGCGACCCATGTCCGCTTTGTTCTCTACTTCAAAGCGGTTTCCGGGGCGCATGTCCAGCGAGGCCGAGAGGCCTGTGGCTCGGCATCAGAAACGCGACGTACCGTTCGTGTGTATCCTGTCGCCAGTTTCCAGAGCCTCCACAATGCGTTCAAGCCACTGCGTCTCGCTCACTGCGTTGGTCCTGTCGTCCCTGATCGGATCATCGGCCTCGGCCGCTATCACGGTCTACAACGACCAAGGCCTCTACCAGGTCGCCACCACCTCGTTGAGCCAAGGTCTTGAGAACTTCAACGCGTACAGCGGCAACTACAGCAGCCCGCTGGTGGGTGTCGCCGACGGCGTGACCTGGACCGCGACCTCAAACAGCGGCTTCACGATCAACAACGGTCAGATGTCGACCGCGATGCCGGGCTCGATGAACATCGCGTTCTCGGGGGTCGATGTCTACGGCGTCTACGGCAACTTCTTTGGCACCGACGCGAACGGGAACCTTTCCCCCGGCCTCGTGATCGTCCAGCTCGCGAACGGCAGCGGCTTGACGCTCTACGTCGACAATCCCAATGAGTTCTTCGGCTTCGTCTCGAACGATGCTCCCATTCTCAGCATCTCGGCGACCGCCCAGTCGTTCCCGAACCCGAATCCGGTCCTTCGCGCAAGTGTCGACAACCTTGGATTCTCCTTCGTGATTCCGGCTCCGGGCGCCGTAGCGCTTCTTGGCCTCGCCGGCCTCGTTTCGCGCCGCCGCCGCTGAGCGGCTGGCCGAGCTCTTGGTGACAGATCCCGACAGACCCGCGCCGTGCGCGGGTCTGTCGCATTTCGGTTGGCGCAAGGCACGCGTCAGTTGCCCGCGCTTGCCCGAGTGCATGCAATCCGCAGTCCGTACGGGTCATCAGACTCGCAACGGCCTCGCAACGGCCTCGCAACGGCCTGTCGAGCCTACGCTGCCAGAGCTGTGATTCGTCTGAGCGGCTGCCGCTCAGACATTGAACAGGAAGTGCGTGATGTCCCCGTCGTGCATGACGTACGACTTCCCTTCGGCGCGCAGCTTGCCCGCCTCGCGGATCGCCTTTTCGCTGCCGAACTGCTCGAGGTCGGCAAGCGAGAAGATCTCGGCCCGGATGAAGCCGCGCTCGAAGTCGGTGTGGATGACGCCCGCGGCCTGCGGGGCGGTGAAGCCCTTGTGGATCGTCCACGCGCGGATTTCCTTCTCGCCGGCCGTGAAGTAGCTCTGGAGGCCGAGGAGGTCGTACGCCGAGCGGATCACGGCGTTCAACGCCGGTTCCTTCATGCCCATCGACTCGAGCATCTCCTTGCGGTCGGCCTCGGGAAGCTCGGCGAGCTCGGACTCGATCTTCGCGCAGACGACGACGACATTGCCGCCGGTCGACTTCGCGTGCTCGCGCACCCTCGCGACAAGCGGGCCTTCCGCGCCGATCTGCGCTTCGTCGACGTTCGCAACGTAGAGCGTCGGCTTTGCCGTGATCATGCCGAGGCTCTTGAGGATCTTCGCCTCGTCGCCTTCAAGCGTGATCGAACGGATCGGGTTGCTCGCATTCAGGCATTCGAAGCACTTCTCGAGGACGCCGAGGCGCAGCACGGCCTCCTTGTCGCCTGACTTCGCGTTGCGTCGCGACTTGTCGAGCGAACTCTCGACCACCTGGAGGTCGGCGAGGAGAAGCTCCGTCTCGATGGTTCCGATGTCGCGCAGCGGATCGACCGTGCCGTCGACATGGGTGATGTCCGGGTCCTCGAAGCAGCGCACGACGTGGAGGACGGCGTCGACCTCGCGGATATGCGACAGGAACTTGTTGCCAAGGCCTTCGCCGGTCGAGGCTCCCTTCACGATGCCCGCGATGTCGACGAGCCGCACTGCGGCGGGAATGACCTTCTGCGTCTTGATGTGCTTCTGGATCCGACCGAGACGGTCGTCGGGCACGTTCACGATTCCGACGTTCGGCTCGATGGTGCAGAAGGGGTAGTTGGCCGCCTCGATGCCCGCAGCCGTGAGGGCGTTGAAGAGCGTGCTCTTACCGACGTTGGGGAGTCCGACGATGCCTGCTTCCATGGTGAGATCCTGCTGAGAGCGGAAGGGGGCAGATGGTAGCGGACGCGCGACATCATCGGAACGGCGTTCGTACCATGCGCGGATGGCCCGAGTTCTGATTCCGATTCTTGCCTCCTTTGCCTCGCTTGCCCTGTCGCTTGCCGCCGCCGCGCAGGATGGCGCCCCCATGGACGCGGCGAAGGGGCCGCCGCCGACCCCCGTGAAAGTGGCGGAGGCGCGCACCGCGGAACTCGCGCCCCGGAAGCGGGTCTACGGCGAACTGCGGGCGCCGCACCGATCGATCGTGGCGGCCGAGGAGGCGGGAATCGTGCGCGAGGCACTCGTTTCCGAGGGATTGGTCGTTGGAAAGGGCGATGTCCTCGCCCGGCTTGACGACACACGGGTGCGGCTTGAAATGGCGGTCAATGCGGCGAACCTGCTGGCCGCCAACGCAGTCGTCGAGGAGCGGCGCGCCGTGGTCGTTCGGGAAGAGCGCGACCTTGAGCTCCTGCGCCGGGCGTCCGCCGAGGGCGGCACGAATCCACGCGAATTGACCGACGGGGAGAGCGCGCTCGCGATCGCGCGGGCGCAGGTCGAGTCGGCGCGCGCGGCGGCCGCGGTTGTCGAACAGCAGGGGGCGTTGCTCGCGAGGCGCGCGCGCGACCTCGAGATCCGCGCCCCGTTCGGCGGTGTGATCACGTCGAAGTCGGTCGAGCCGGGTGCGTGGATCGCGGCAGGCGGCGCCGTGGTCGAACTCCTCGACACTGCGCACCTCGAGGCGTGGTTTGATGTACCGCAGGAATTCTTCGCGTCGGCGACCGCGCTTGCGTCCTCCGACGCGTCCTCGAGGGCAGTATCCGCCGCGCCGTCCGCCATACCAGCGTCCGAGGTCGGCGCGATCCAGTCGCTTGAGATCCGCACCTCGCTCGATACTCTGGTGCGCGCTGGCGCGGTCCGGGTCATCCCGGAGATCGACCCACGTTCGCGCACCTTCCACGCCGTGGCGGAGATTGCCAATGGCGATGGCCGGCTCGCGGCCGGCATGGCGCTCGAGGCGTTCGTCCCGCAAGGCGCTCCAACCAGCTGGACCATGGTGCCGAAGGACGCGCTTGTCTACCAAGGCGTCAGTGCATCGATCTTCGTGGTGCGCGGGGGTCTTGCCTCACCGACGCCGGTCCGCGTTGCGTTCCCGGTCGGCGATGAAGTCGCGCTCGAGCCTGGCGCGGTCGCCGCCGGCGACTTGGTCGTGATCGAAGGCAACGAGCGCCTCATGCCCATGACGCCGGTCGCGCCGATTCCGGCCGCGGCATCGGCGGGAGCCGCGCGATGAAGCTTGTCGAAGGAAGCGTCCGACAGCCGGTCACCGTCATCGTCTGCGTGCTCCTCGTGGTTCTCGCGGGCGTCCTTGCCTTGCGGAAACTGCCCATCCAACTCACGCCGACCGTGTCGAGCACGATCGTCAGTGTCTCCACGTTCTGGGAGGGCGCGAGCCCCGCGGAGGTTGAGCGATCGATCGTCGAGAAGCAGGAGGAGAAGCTGCAGGGTGTCGCCGGCATCCAGCAGATGACGAGCGTCTCGAGCCAGGGGTCCGGGCGCGTGCGCCTTGAGTTTGCGGTCGGCACGGATCCAGACGCCGCGTTGCGCGAGGTGAGCGACAAGCTGCGGCAGGTGCAGTCGTACCCGCCGAACGTCGACCAGCCGGTCGTCGAGGCAAGCGACCCGGAGAACCGGGACTACATCGCGTGGATCGTGCTCGAAGGCGGTGAAGGCGACGTGAACCCCGACGGCACGCCCTTCGACATTCGCACGCTGCAGGACTTTGCGGAAGATCGCGTCAAGCCGCGGCTCGAGCGCGTCGACGGCGTGAGCGAGGTGAACTGCCTCGGAGGCCGCGAACGCGAACTGCAGATCCGCTTCGACGCGCAGAAGCTCGCGCAGCGCGGGCTGACGGCAGACGACCTCATCGCGGCCGTCGCCGCCGCGAACCGAAACGCAAGCGCCGGCACTGTGCGCGAGGCGAAGAACGACGTCGTGGTCCGCGCCGTTGGCCAGTTCGAGCGCCCTGAGCAGGTCGCCGCGGTGGTGATTGCGCTACGCGACGGGCGGCCGATTCTCGTCGGCGACGTCGCGGAGATCGTGGTCTCCTACAAGAAGCCTGCGAGTTTCGTGCGCAGTTCCGGCCATCACGTGATCGCCATCAACGTCCAGCAGGAGGTTGGCTCCAACATCGTCGAGGTCATGCGCGGCGTGCGTGCCGCCGTCGACGAAATGAACGGCGAAGGTGGCCTCCTTGCGACCGAGAGCGCGCGCCGCGGCTTCAAGGACCCGCTGAAGCTGAAGACCGTCTACGACCAGACGACGTACATCGACGACGCGCTGGCGCTCGTCCGCGACAACATCTGGCAGGGCGGTCTCCTCGCGACGATCACGCTCATCCTCTTCCTGCGCTCGCCGCGCGCGATCGCGATCATCGCCGTTGCGATTCCCATCTCGCTCGTGGGAACGGTCGTCGTGCTGCTGGCGCTTGGCCGCACCGTGAACGTGATCAGCCTCGCTGGCCTCGCCTTCGCGGTTGGCATGCTTGTCGACAACTCGATCGTCGTCCTCGAGAACATCTGGCGCCACATGGAGATGGGGAAGAACCCCGTCCGCGCCGCGATCGATGCGACGAGCGAGGTCTGGGGCGCCGTGCTTGGATCGACGCTGACCACCGTGGTCGTGTTCGTCCCCATCCTGCTGATCGAGGACGAGGTCGGCCAGCTTTTCCGCGACATCGCGATCGCGCTGAGCGTGTCGGTCTTCCTCTCCATGATCGTGGCGATCACCGTGGTGCCGGCGGCGGCCGCGCGGCTGTTGAAGCCGCTTCGGAGCGGGACTGCATCGCTCACCGAGAACGGATGGGTCGGACGGCTCTCGACTGGAATCGCGCGGCTCCTCTATCGGATCTCGCGGTACCGCACGGCTTCCATCGCGGTCGCGCTCGTCCTGACCACCCTCTCGATCGTGGGGTCGTACTTCCTGGTTCCGCCGCAGGACTACCTGCCGCGCGGAAACCGGAATCTCGTGTTCGGGCTGATCCTTGCGCCGCCGGGCACGAGCATCGAGCAGCAGGAGACGATGGCGAAGCGCATCGAGTCGGAGATCCGTCCCTACTGGGAGGCCGCGAGCCTGCCGTCGGGTTCGTCCGAACGCGCAGCCGCCGAAGCGGCGCTGCCGAAGGTTCCGGTGAGTCCGTGGATGACGTGGAAGGACGGAAATGAGATCCAGCCGTCGTCCATCGACAACTACTTTGTCGTCGGCTTCAGCGGCACGATGTTCCACGGCGGCGTGTCGGCCGATGGCCTGCGCGCCGGCGCGAACGAGTACCTGATGAACCATGCCACCCGGCCCGAGGTGCTGCCGGGTACGCTCGCGTTTGCGTTCCAAGTGCCGCTCTTCCGCACGGGTGGATCGTCGGGCGGCGCGGTGCGCGTCGACTTCACGGGCGACGATCTCGACGCAGTCACGTCTGCGGCAGGCGCCACGTTCGGCCGGCTCATGGGTGCGTTCGGGCCGGGTTCGATCCAGCCCGATCCACCGAGCTTCAACCTGCCCGGCCCAGAGGTGCGGCTGGTGCCCAACCACCGAGCGCTTGCCGAGGCGGGCCTCTCGCCGGCGCAATTGGGCACCGCGGTGCTCGCGGCAGGCGATGGCGCGATCGTGGGAGACTACCGGCTCGGTGGCGAGTCGATCGACATGAAGGTTGTCGACGCCCGCTCTGCCCTCGCCGCGGGAAGTGGCGCTTCGCGCGACCTCGGCGAACTGCCCGACACGCCGGTCGCAACTCCGATCGGCCGCGCCGTCCAGTTGCGCTCGCTTGCCTCGCTCGAGCGCGGCACGGCCCCGACGCAGATCAACCACGTCGACCGCCAGCGTTCGGTGAGCCTGCAAGTCACGCCGTCGCCGGGCATGGCGCTGAACGATGCGATCGCTTCGATCGAGCGCACGCTTGCCGAGGCGCGCGAGCAGGGCGCAATCCCGCCGACGGTGCGAACCACCGTCGCCGGAAGCGCCAGCAAGCTCGCCTCGATCCGCAAGACGCTTCTCGGCGATGGCTCGCTCATCGGCCTCGTCGCGAGCTCGATGTTCCTCGCGCTCCTCGTCTGCTACCTCGTGATGGTGGTGCTCTTCCAGAGTTTCAAGCTGCCCATCGTCATTCTCTTCAGCGTGCCGCTCGCATCGGTCGGAGGCTTTGCGGCGCTCTTCGCGGTCTTCATCTGGAGCCTTGGCGTTCCGCTGATGCCGATGCAGACGCTCGACGTGCTCACCATGCTCGGCTTCGTGATCCTGATCGGCGTCGTGGTGAACAACGCGATCCTCATCGTGCACCAGGCCCGCAACTTCATGCAGGGAACCGGCGACGAGACGCCATCCGATCTCGCGTTCCGCGGACTTCCCGGGGCGCCGAAGGTCGGGCGGGGCGTGCCGCTGCCGGCGCGCGCCGCGATCGCCGAGAGCGTGCGCACACGCATCCGCCCGATCCTGATGTCGAGCCTCACAAGCGTGACCGGACTGCTGCCGCTGATCCTCGCGCCCGGCGCCGGCAGCGAGCTCTACCGCGGCCTCGGCGCCGTCGTCGCGGGCGGCCTGCTCGTTTCGACGATCTTCACGATCGTGCTCGTCCCGCTGGTGATGTCGCTTGTCGTGCGCGACGCGCCCGCCGAAGACGCCGTGTGACCGCTACCGGTGCGCGACGAGCATCGAGTACGGCGGAAGCGTGGTCTTTCCGCGGGCGGTGCCGAGCGGCGCGGTGCCCGCGCGCGTTGCGTCGACGACGACGGTCCACTCGCCGGCAGGCAGCGTGACCTCAAGCGGCGTCGGCTCGTCGTTGTAGGCGACGTAGATCGTCGCCCAGCTGTCGCCGGCCGCGCGGCCGTCGATGGTGAAGGCGACGTTGCGGCCCGCGTTCTCGAAGAAGATCGACTTCCGCACCAGTGCGTCATCGGCCATGCGGAAGGCCGGGTGCGCGCGGCGCAGCTCGATCAGTCCCTTCGTGAACGCGTAGATGTCGCCGTACCCGCCCTTGCGCGTCCAGCCGAAGTCGTTGATGTCGTCACCGGCGTTGTAGCTGTTGTGGTTGCCCTGCTTCGTGCGGGCGAACTCGCAGCCGCCGTGGAGGAAGGGGATTCCTTGGCTCGTGAGCACGACGCCGAGCGCGAGTTTCTGCATCGCGCGGCGCACGCGGTCGCTCGCACCCGGCTGGGTCTTCGCGATCTTGTCCCAGAGCACGAGGTTGTCGTGCGCGCTCGCGTAGTTGATCGTCTCGCTGGGCTCCTCCGTGAAGTCGTCGATGGCGCCCTTGATTCCGCGGCGGATCGCGCCGTCATCGCCACCCGGGCCGGTCGCGAAGCCGATCGCCGTTCCGTCGAGATCGCCGCGAATCGCGTTGCGCAGGTGATCGTTGAAGACGGCGATCGGCAGGCCCTTCTGAGCGCCCTTGCCGAAGTGGATGGGTCCGCCGCCTGTCCACGGCTCGCCGTAGAGCGTGGCGTCGGGGCGAATCGCCTTCACGCGCTCGCAGATCGCGCGCACCGTCTCGGGCTTGTGGCATCCGAGGAGGTCGAAGCGGAAGCCATCGATGTTGTAGGCCTCGAGCCAGTGCGCGACGCTGTCGACGATGTACTTGCGCGCCATCGGCCGCTCGTCGGCGAAGCCGTTGCCGGTGCCCGAGTCGTTCGTGAGCCGGCCCGCGGGCGTGGTGCGGAAGAAGTAGTAGGGCGCTGCCGCACCGAAGGGCGACGAAAGCGACGCGTCGGAGGTGTGGTTGTAGACGACGTCGAGGATGACGCGGATGTCGTTCTGGTGGAGCGTGGTGATCGCGCTGCGGAGGTCGCGGATCGCGCTGAAGGGATCGCGCGGGTTCGTCGCGTAGTTCGACTCCGGGACGTTGAAGAGCGTGGTCCAGTAGCCCCAGTTGTACTCGCCGACCTTCGCCGTGAAGTCGTGGATCGGAAGGAGATGCACGGCCGTGATGCCGAGGTCCTTGAGATGGGCGAGCCCTGTCGAGGGGCCGCCCGTTGGCGACACGCCTGGATGCACGAGCCCGAGATAGGTGCCGCGGACCGAGTCCGGCACGGAGGGATCGCGCATGGTGAAGTCGCGGACATGGATCTCGTAGATGATCTCGTCTGTCGGCTGGGCGAGTCGCGGTGGAAGCGATGCTGCGAAGCCGTCGGGCTCGAGCCGAGCGAGGTCGGCGACGACGGTGCGCGTGCTGTCGGCGTTGGCTGCGAAGGCCCACATGTCGGGCACTTCGCGCACGGCGCCGTAGTTCGCAAAGCGGTAGGTGTAGGCGGTGCCGTGAAGGTCGCCCGCGACCTCTGCGTGCCAGAGTCCCTTCTCGCCGCGGGTGAGCGGAATGATGCGCTCCGGCGTGTTCGCGTCGAGCGACGCGTAGAGGACGAGCTCCACAGCGTCAGAGACCGGTGACCACGTCGAGAAGTGGGTGGCGCTCGGCGAGCAGAAGGCACCGATCCGGGCCTCAAGCGGCGCGAAGCGCTCGGAGGCAAGCACGTCGCGGGCGAAGACCGTGACGGGAGGAATGTCGGCAAGCTCCCTCGTCGACGCGCCCTTCGGATCGAAGCGGAGCATGAGCTGCGCGATCGAATCGGCGTCGACCTCGCGCTGGAGCTCGACTTCGAGCACGCGGTTGCCCTCGACCGACTTGACGCGGTAGGTGCGCTTTGGGTCGCGGCGGTCGAAGATCTCGATCGCCTTGCGCTCGTCGCGCTCGAGGGGTCGCGACACGGCGAGCGTGATCGTGCGTTCGTTGTCGAGAAACGCGCCGTCGACGCGCAGGCTCAGGTCGACCTTCGTCGGATCGGTCGAGAAGGCCTCCTCGCCCGAATTCACCCAGATCTCGGTCACGCCGCCCTTCTTCAACGCAACGAAGCGGTCCTGATCGAAGTCCTTCTCGGTCCAGTTGCCCCGGCGCACGATGAAACCGGCGCGCGGGGGCGTGCTGGTGAAGGGCACGATCGCGTAGCGGCCGAAGCTGTCCTTGCCTTCGAAGGCGGTCTCGAAGCCTTCGCCGCCCTCGGCCCACGTCCAGAGATTCCAGCCCTCGTAGTCGCCGGCGGGGCGGTGGTAGTGGACGACGAGCAGCGACTCCGCGGGGCGCCCGCCGGAACTGAAGTCGGCCGGCTTGAGTTTCTTCGCAAGCGACGGGAACGGACCCGACTGGGGGACGCTGCCCGCGCCGAGCGCGAAGATGGCCGCGAGGAGTGCGAACAGTGCGATTGCGACGCCGTGGATGAAGCGCATGGGCCGAGTGTATCGCTCAAGTAGGGCGGGGCTGCGCTACGATTGCAGCATGAGCGACTCACATGGTCCGGCGGGAGCGCATGCAACGTTCGGGAAGAAGCCGGCCATGCTTCTGGCGCCGACGCTTGCCGAGATCGCAGCCAAGATTGACGCGATCGCAGCAGCGGACGCTGCGTCCGCCGGCCCGCACTGGGGCGCCTTGCACAAGGCGTTGCTCAAGGCGAAGGTCGATCCCCACGCGATCATGCGATTGGTCACGGCGCGGGACGCCGGTCAGGCGGCGCTCTTGCTGCGCTGGCTCCGTGGCGAGGAGGTCGAGGTTGCCGCCCCGGCCGTGCCGGACGCACCGAAGGCCGACCCCGAAGTGATGAAGGCGGCCATGAAGGCGTTCCGGAAGCGGCTGAAGTTCGCCCGGCTCGACGCCGAGAGCCGTCTTGGCGTTCGACCCACGACGACGGGCAGGAAGGCCGAGATCGACGCGATCATCGCCCCGAGCGACTACCCGCGGTCGGTCTGGGAGGCGCTGGTCGCGGCCGGCCGCCTGCGCAGCGAGGGCGGCGGGTTCTACGCGCTGGTCGATGAACTTGCGCAGGACTGACGCGCGCGGCGGGGTGGTCGCCTGGATGGATCTCACGGAGGCACGGGGGCATGGGGGGCACGGAGCGCAGGGGAGATCGTCGGGGCTTCGGTGAGGGCAGCTCATTGACTGCTGCTCTCTCTCTCTCTCTCTCTCTCTCTCTCCTTCTCCTTCTGCGCGCCGAGCAATCGGGTTGGAAGACAGAGCCTCCGTGCCTCCGTGCCTCCACGAGAAAATCGGGTCTTCAGGCTTTCGTGTGGGCTATGGCACCGTCGGCCCTCAGCGTGCGGCTGACGGTCTCGAGGTCTCTCACGGAGGCACGGAGGCACGGAGGCACAGTGGCGCGGCGGCGCAGCGGCCGTGGAGAACAAACTGGGCGAGGAACCGAGGGGCTTGGAACTGTCTGTGGCCCTTTCAGGCCTGGGCATCCGTTAGGCCTGAACATTCCTCAGACCTGAACATCCTTCAGACCTGAAAATTCTTGAGCCGCGCCAGCCCCGGGCAATCGGATTCTCTCGCAGAGACGCAGAGGCGGCCTCGGCGAAGAGGAGAGATGACTTCTCGCGACTTCTCGCGACTTCTCGCGACTTCTCGCGACTTCTCGCGACTTCTCGCGTCTTTCCGCGTCCTCGGATCGCTCGCAGTCTTCGTGTTCTCGTCCTTCCTCCGTGCCTCCGTGCCTCCGTGCCTCCGTGAGAAAACCGGAGCCCGATCGGCGCCTCCATCGCAGTACACCCACACGATTTCCTGAAGACCCAAAATCAAAGGTCAGTTCCCGCACACAAGCGCCAGATCGATCGTCGCTCCGGGAACCGCCACCGCGGGATCCGCGCCGGAGGCGCGCGTCGATGCGCGCAGGAGCGCGACCGCGCGGGCGATGTCGGCCGCGACCGGCGCGGTGAACTTCATCGGCTGCTCGGTCATCGGATGGCGGAAGCCGAGCGTGGTCGCGTGCAGCGCCTGCCGTGCCAGCAGCATCGCGTCCGAATCGCCGCCGAGGTCGCGCTCGGTCGTGTGCTTGCCGCCGTACATGTCGTCGCCCACGATCGGGAGGCCGAGGTAGGAGAGGTGCACGCGGATCTGGTGCGTGCGGCCGGTCTTGAGCTCGAGCTCGACCAGCGCGTACTTCGCACCGGACGGCGCGACATAGCGCTCGCGCGCGCGGAGAATCGTCACCGACGGCTTTCCCGTCTCGTCAAAGCGCACCGCGTACTTCTCCTTGATCGACGGGTGCTTCCCGAGCGGAAGGTCGATCGTCTCGATGTCCCTCTCGGGTTGCCCGTGCACCAGCGCGAGGTATCGCTTGTCCGTGCGGCGCATCTCGAACTGCTTGCCGAGCCGCCAGTGCGCGGTGTCGTTCTTCGCGCTGACGATCGCGCCCGAGGTGAACTTGTCGAGTCGGTGCACGATTCCCGGCCGCGCGAACTCCTCGCCGACCTTCGACAGTTCGCCGCCCGAGATGTTCTTGAAGCGCCACGCGAGCGCGTTCACGAGCGTGCCGGACTTGTGGCTCCGCGCCGGATGCACGATCAGGCCCGCCGGCTTGTTCACCACGATGATCGCGTCGTCCTCGTAGACCACATCGAGCGGGATCTCCTCGGGCTGGATCGCGCCCGACGGCGGGGGCGGCAGGGTGGCGACGATGCGGTCGCCCTTCTTCAGCTTGGTCGAGCTCTTCGGCACGCGTCCGTTGACGGTGATCGCCTCTTCCTCGATCAGCCGCTGGATCTGCGTGCGGGAGATGAACGGCACGCGGTCGACCATGTAGCGGTCGAGGCGCTTGTCGAGATCCTTCAAGAGCTCGAACTCGACCGTGACCGGCGACTCATCGTCCTTCGCCGCGT
>JBIKXP010000034.1:0-21217 GCA_044355685.1 Phycisphaerales bacterium | reverse complement strand
CATGGCCGTCGGATCCACCCGGAAGAACTCCCACGTCTCGAGTCCCGTCTTGTGGGTCTGCACGTTCCCGACCGACTTCTTGATGAAGCGCAGCCACGGAGCGACGCGGATGAAGGTGTACGGCTGCTCGTCGTGAAGCAGCGTCTCGAACTCGTGCCAGATCTTGAGGCGCTCGTTGAAGTCGAGCGTCGAGCGAATCCGGTCGATCAGTTCGTCCGCGCGCGGCGAGTTCCACTGCACGAAGTTGTCGCCGCCCTCCTTGATCGACTCCGAGTGGAAGATCTGGCGCGGGTCGCTCTCGGGCGAACTCGACGACCACGACAGGGTGATCGCGTCGAAGTCGCGCGACTTGTTGATTTCCTGCATGATCGACCAGTCGACCACGCGCACGTCGACGAGGATGCCGACCTTGCCGTAGCTGTCCTTGATGTAGTTCGAGATGCGCTCGGCGATCTCGCCCGAACCCGAGCGGGTGAACTCGAAGCGGAACGGCTGGCCCGCCTCGTTCTCGAGGATGCCGTCGCCATCGCGATCGCGCCAGCCGGCCTCCGCCAGCAGCGCCTTGCCCTTCTCGGGGTCGTACGGCCAGGGCTTCACCGACGGCGGCGAGGCCGGGCTCTCGGGATTGACCGAACCCTTGGCAACGACGCCGATGCCCTCGTAGATGTCGCGGATCATCTTCTCGCGGTCGAGGCAGAGCGTCATCGCCTGCCGCACGCGCTTGTCGGCGAACGGCGTCGGCCGGCCGTTGCGCAGGCCGCCGTTCCACCCGATGAACGAGTAGCCGGAGCGCATGTTGACCCAGTTGAGGGAGTGGTTCTCCTCGTCCCAGCCCTCCTCCTTGGTCGTCCGCACGAACTGCGGCGCCGTGGGCACCATCATGTCGCCCTCGCCGTTGCGGTAGGACACGAGGCGAGCAAGATCCTCCTGCACCACCTTGAACCGCATGCGGTCAAGCGGCGGGCGCGGGCCCTTGTAGTACTCGTTGCGCGCGAGCACGAGGTCGCGGCCCGGGGTCCACTGCTCGCTCGGGTCGAGCCGCTCGATGCGGAATGGACCGGAGCCCATCAGCAGGCCGGTCGAGCTGTTGATCTGCCCGGCCTCGAACTGCGAGTAGAAGTGCTTCGGAAGCACGTAGATGCCGAGCGAGTACGAGAGGTTGAAGCTCAGCGCCCGCGAGAACTTGATCTCGAAGGTGAGCGGGTCGATCACCTCGACCCCGGAGATCTGCTCGAGCGTCGAGCGCGTGCGCTCGGCCTCGATCGACGGGTTGAAGATGAAGTCCATGTACGTCCAGCGGACGTCCTCGGAGGTCAGCGGCACGCCATCCGAGAAGCGGACACCGTCTCGCAGGCGCACGCGGATCCACATTCCAGCCGGGTCCTGCTGCCAGGCCTCGGCAAGCACGCCGCGGAACTTCAGCGTCTTCGGGTCGTACGCGCCCAGCGAGTCGCAGACGCGGTCGATCACGCGGCGTCCGTAGACGTCGCTCGAGAGGTACGGGGTGAACTTCGCGGGCTGACCTTCGAAGATCTCCGTGAACTCGCCGCCCACGGCGAAGCCGGGCTCCTTGCGCGGGTCGGAGGCGAAGTCCCAGGGCTCCTGCCACTCGACCGGTACGCCGGGGCGCGCCCACGAGGTGTCGCGGCCGGCGGGAGCGGCTGCGCCGCCCTGCGCCACGACGATGCCGGAGGCAAGCCTCTGCTCGATCCCCTCCAGCTTCTCGAGCAGTTCGTCACCGCCGGACGACTGCGTTGTCGCAAGCCGTCGATCAAGGTCGGCGAGCCGGGATTCGATCCCCTGCTGCAACTTGAAGGCGCGGTCCTGCTGGATGAGTTGCATCCAGCCGAGGATGAGCACCCCCAGAAGCAGGACGATCTGAACGAAATCCTTGAAGCCAAAGCGATTGTTCATAAGTCGACTCCCGATTGGGGCCGACATCCTACCCGGAGCCCACGCCCCCGCTTCGTGACAGAACGCATTTCCACACCGAAGCGCTCCCGACCTTCACGCCACCCGACGGCCGCGCATCGGATCGAACCGCTCGCGCAGTTCGTCCCCGAGGAAATTGAGCGACACGAGCGTGAGCGCGATCGCAGCACAGGGCGCCGCCAGCAGCCACCAGCGGCTCTGCACGGTGTTGAGCTCCCCGAGGCCTTCCGCAGCGAGGTTGCCCCAGCTCGGCAAAGGTTCGCGGACGCCAATTCCGAGGAACGACAGGAAGCTCTCCGAGAGAATGGCCGCCGGCACGGCAAGCGCCGCGTAGACGGTGATCGGTCCGATCAGGTTCGGCAAGAGATGCGCGACGAACTGCCGCGCGGGGCTCACGCCGATGGCTCGGCACGCTTCCATGAACGGCTTCGCCTTGAGTGAAAGCACCTGCCCGCGGATCACGCGCGCCATCGTGAGCCAGCTGACGCCGCCGATCGCGACGAGAAGCGTGGCGATGTTGATCGCCTGCCGTGCGACCGGCGAAAGGTCGGCGCCGCGCCGCTCGAGGAAGCCGTCGACGGCGACGGCGAGGAGCACGACCAGAAGGATCGACGGCAGTCCGAAGAGGATGTCGACGATGCGCATCAGGACCGCGTCGACGCGTCCGCCGGCGGCACCCGCGAGCGTGCCGTAGAGCGTGCCGACCACCACCGCGATCGCCGCCGCCGAAAGTCCGACGAGGAGGCTGATCGATCCGCCCGCGAGGAGCCGCGCGAGCACGTCGCGGCCGAGCCGGTCCGTTCCCAGCACGCGGCCCGGCACATACTGCCCCGCCTCACGCGCTGCGGCAAGACGCGTCGCATCCTGCTCGCCAAGCGATTGCCAGATCGGCGGAAGGAGATTGAGCGAGAGGTTCGAGGCCTCGTAGCGCGCGAGCGTGGTGGCGCCGGTTTCAACGCCTCCCATCGACCACGGCAGCGTGGCGATGCAGGCAAGCAGCACGAAGCCGAGGATTGCGACGCCGACGCGCCCTGCGAGTCCGAGCGAACCGCGCGCGACGGAACGCGACGTCACGAGACTGTCGGTCTGCCGCGAGCTCGCCGGATGCGCAATGGACATCCGTCCATCGTACTCAACGTGGTTCGGGAGGCGGTCCCGGGGGGCCGGCGTCTGGTCCACCGGGGCCGCCGGGGCCTTCGCGCCCCTCTGGCCGCCGCGGTCCCCGCTCGAGCGCCCGCCGCGCGACGTCGTCGGCGAGCGCGTCGACATTTCCCGAGTCTCGGGTCAGGTCCTTGCGCATCTTCTCGATGTGCTGCTCGAGCGCGGAGAGCTCTTCCGCCCGCGCCGCGATGGTCGCCTCAACCTGCCGTGCAGCGCTTGCGTCAAGCGCCGCGCGCGCCTCGGCCAGCGCCGCTTCGGGCGCAACGGGGTCTGACTCGAGCCGTCGCAGTTCGGTCGCGGCGCGCATGGTCTCGCCCTGCGAACGCAGTTCCGCCACCTTCGCCGCGAACACGCGGGGCGCACGCTCCTTGAGTGCCGTCAGCGCCAAGAGCCGCCGCGCGGTGCTCCGAAGCGCTTCCTTCATCTGCTCGGGATTCTCGCGCGCCCGCGCCGCGATCACCTCGCCCCACTCCGGCGAGACCTCGCGGGCCACCTCGACGGCGCGGGCGAGGTCGTCATCGGTCAGTTCGCGACGGCCGAAGTCGCCGGCGACAAGCGCCTCGATGGCCATGCCCTCGTTGCCCGGCCGCTCCGGACCGAATCCACCGGCGCGCGGCCAATCGGGGGCGGGCGGCATGGCCCGGCCGCGCAGGCGACGCGGTTCGGCATCGCGACGCGGTTCGGCATCGCGGCGCGGTTCGGCATCGCGACGCGGTTCAGCATCGCGACGCGGTTCAGCATCGCGGCGCGGTTCGACACGATCCGACGGCTTTGCGTCCTGTGCCAAGTTGCTCGCCGGCATCGAGACCGCCGCAGTACCGGCAAGGCCTGCAGCGAAGATGGCGGCGCACATGAGGAGTCGGTGATTCATGGGAAACCTCAGCGAGTTCCGGCGAGCCCGGCAGGTGCCGCACGCCGATCAGCGCAGCGCGGACGTCCGAGTGACGACCGCCGCGAGTTCCTGCGAAAGATCGTCGTACGTGGTGTCGCCATCATCAAGAAGTGCGCCCGTCGAGAAGAGCGGCTCGAGTTCCTGGGCCAGCGCCTCGTCGGCGCCCGCGAAGCCGGCGAGCGATCCCGCGCGCCGGTCGGCAAGCGCCACGATCACCGCGCTTGCGGAGCGAGACGACGTCGCCGCGCCCACCGTGTCCTCGAGCGCCACATCGAGGTGATTCACATCGAGGTGATTCACATCGAGGTGATTCACGTCGAGGTGATTCACGTGACCTACGGCGATCATGCTCTTCGGCTCGATGGGAGCCTTGCCTTCGGAATCGCCGGGCTGCCCGGAGTCCTGCGTACCGTCGCCAAGCTCGACGCCATCGGCCACGATCACACCGTCGTTCGCGACGGGCGACGCCCAGCTGCGCACCAGAACGATCGCACCACCAACACCTGCAAGCACCGCGACGGCCGCGGCAAGCCGCACCAAGGCCGGCGCCGCAAAGAGCCCGTTGAAGAACCCGGCCAAGCCGCCCGTTCGAGGGACTGGGGCGATCCGACCGACGACCGGCGCGACCTTCTCAAGTTCAAGCGGTCGCTGGAGGTCGCTCGCGGAAATGATCCGCTCGAGCGAGTCGCTGCGGAGGCGGCTTCGCTCGCGCGCGCCGCGCTCATCGAGAAAGCGCGCGACCGAACGCAACTCGGCCGACACCGAAGGCTCGCCTGCACGGGAGCCGTCATGGTGTTCGGGGTTGTTCGGTCCGCTGCTATTCATGTCGTTCACCGTCGTTCACCGTCGTTCACCGTCCGCTCGACTCGCTCCGCCGCTTCAAACCGCGGAGCCGCGACCGGATCGGCCGCACGCTACCCCCGAGAAACGCGCGCGGCGCCCGGCGATTGCCGCCAAAGCCGCGATTGGGCGCGGGTTTGCGTCGGGCGGACCCGAGAAGGACGGCCACGCAGTCGCCCGCGTCACTCCTCGCCTCCCGGATCCTCGACTCCCATCGCCTCCAGGAGCGACTTCAACTTCTTCAGCGCCCGGTGGTGCCGGGCCAGCAGCGTACCGAGTGGCTCCTCAAAATAGTCTGATAACGCACGAAAGCTCATGCCCGCGGTATGCCGCATCTCAATGATCTCGCGGTCGCCGTCGGTCAGTTGCGCCAGCGCCTGCCGGAGCTTCTCGTGCACCTCCTGATCGGCCACCGTGACACGACGCTCGCTCCGCGCAGGCAACGCCCGCATCGGCTCGTCGTCCATCGGCCGCGCCTGCCGCGCGCGTCGTCGCATCTCGTCGCGAAGGCGGTTCACGGCGATCCGGAACAGCCACGACTCGAACCGCCCCGACTCGACGTACTCGCCGAGCTTCGCGGCGACCGTGCAGAAGGCCGACTGCGTGATCTCCTCGGCAACGTCGTCGTCGCGGCACTGCGCCACCAGCAGGCCATGCACGCGCGGCGCGTAGCTCGTCACGATCGTGCGCCACGCCGAGGAATCGCCCTTCGCGGCCTTGGCGAGCAGCGCCTCCATCACGCGGTCGCGCTCGGAGTCGTTGGAGGCGGAGTCACTCATCGGGTGCGGTACGTCCTCTGCGATGGCATTGGCCGCAGCGGCGGCACGGCCTGGCTGCGGGACTCACACGAGGTTTGATCGGCGGAGGGTTGATCGGCTGATACGGCGCAGCGCATCGAATTCGGTTGTCCACAAGGTTTCGAACCGCTGGTTCGAACGCGCCGCCTGCCTGGCGATTGCGTGCAGCTCGGAGGAGCCCTTCGGACGATTTCGAACACCGGCAGCGCAACGCGCACGATCCGGCGTTTGAGGCGCAGATGCGAACGGCCGGACCCCGACTCGGGGCTCGGCAACGCTCGGTCGTCCCTACAACGGGAGGTCGTCGACGGGCTCCGCCGCGGCGCGCGGACGCGTGGGCGCGGCAAGATTCCTCGGCGCGCGATCGACGCGCGCGCTCGAGCCGGAGCCGCCACCAAAGTCATCCGGGGCGTGCCCATAGGCTTGGTTGCGGAAGCGCGTGGTGTTGCCGTCCCACACCAAGTTGACGGTGCCGGTCGGACCGTTTCGCTGCTTCGCGATGATGACCTCGGCGGTGCCGACCCGGTCCGGATTCTCGTCGGCCCAGTTCGGATCGCTCTTGTGATAGTACTCCTCGCGGTGGAGCATCATCACCACGTCAGCGTCCTGCTCGATCGAGCCTGACTCGCGGAGATCGCTCATGCGCGGACGGTGGCCTTCACGCTGTTCCGCGGCGCGATTGAGCTGCGAGAGACAAAGGACAGGCACGTCGAGTTCGCGCGCCATCGCCTTGATGCCGCGCGAGATCTCGCTCACCTCGAGCTGGCGGCTCTCGACGCGCGTGCCCGAGCTCATGAGCTGCAGGTAGTCGATCGCGATGAAGCCGACGCCATGGCGCTCCTTCAGCCGCCGCGCCTTCGAGCGCATGGCGAGAAGCGACAGGCCGGGCGTGTCGTCGATGTAGATCGGCAGCTTCGAGATCTCGCCGCACGCGGTCAGCAGCCGCGAATAGTCGTCGCTGCCCAGCATGTGCTTGCGCATGCGCTGGCTGTCGATCCGCCCGAGTGCGCACAACATGCGCTGGATGAGCTGCTGCTTGCCCATCTCCAGGCTGAACATAATCGACGGCACGCCGTGCTGGGCAACCTGCTCGAGCAGGTTCAGCGCCAGCGCGGTCTTTCCCATCGACGGGCGCGCCGCCAGCACGATCATCTCGCCGCGCTGGAAGCCGTTCGACATCTCGTCGAGTTCGTGGAAGCCGGTGCGGACTCCCATGAATCCGCGGCCCTCGCTCTCCTCGATCATGCGCATCGTCTCGTTGACAAGCTCGTTCGCTGTCGAGACGGTGCCGCCCTCGCGCTTCTGCGCGATGCGGAAGATCTTCTGCTCGGCGCTCTCAAGGACGTTCTGCGCGGGCATGCGCGCCGCGTGCGACTCCTCGAGGATCTCGCCTGCGGCCGCGATCAGCTCGCGGATGGTCGCCTTCTCGCGCACCACACGGGCCCAGTGCACGGCGTTGGCGGCGCTCGGCACGCCCTCCGCCAACTGCACGATGTAGTCAAGGCCGCCGACCGCATCGACGAAGCCGCGGTCGGTCAGCAGCTGGTTGAGCAACACGAGGTCGACGGCCGCGTGCCGGTCGTAGAGCTCGATGATCGCGTCGTAGATGCGCGCGTGCCGCGGCGACGAGAAGTCGTCTCCGCTGCGCACGATCGTCACCACGTCGCCGACCACCTTCGGATCCCAGATGATCGCGCCGATGAGGCCCATCTCGGCCTCCATCGCAACAGGCGGCTCTGCGCCGAAGAGCGCCGCGATGTCGCGACGCTGCGTCTCGTTCTGGCCATCGCCGCGCGTGCGGCGCCGTCCGCGCCGACGGAAACCGTCGTCGCCTTCGCGATCCTGTCCGGAAGAGAGTCCTGCGGTCTGCTCGTCGCTCACGCGGCAGAGCGTAGCGCCTTCCGAGGCCTTGTGGCGCGAGACGCCGCGCTTCCACGCGCGTCGTCAGGTTGTCCACGGCGCCGCCGTCGCGACGGGTCGCTCAGTCGTCTGCGCCCACTCCGGCGCGCTCGCGGATCTCCGACTCGGAAAGACCATCGAGCGACTGCTGCATCAGGCGACCGACCTTGAAGCGAACGCTCTTGCGCGGAGGAACCGACACGCGTTCGAGCGTCTTCGGGTTCTGCGCCACGCGGCCCGCGCGCTCGCGGATCTCGAACACGCCGAAGTCGCGGAACTCAAGGCGGTTGCCCTTCGCGAGTTCGTCAATCACGTGCTCGAGGAAACTCTGGACAGCGCGGCGCACGTCGCCGCGCGGCAGCTGGGTTTCCTGGGCGACGCGCTCGATGAGGTCCTTCTTCGTCGTGGTTGCCATCTCTGTCCTCGCACGGTCCAAGACCGGAAGTGGATTGATTGCTCAAGGGTGAGACGCCACCGAGTATGCGACCTCAGGCCCTCCGAAGTCAAGAGTCTGCATGAGTTTGCGTTCCGCGGACCATTCTTCCGCCGACTGCGTCCGGGAAAGGTGCGGCAAATGGCCCACCCGGCGAAGAGTCACCCGATTTCCCTTGCGGTCGTCCGGTCTGGTGGCACTGTGAGAGCGGAGTCGATACCTGTGGAAAAGATGAATATTGCATTGGGGGTTCTCGGCCTGGCGGCCACGATGACGTGCGGCGGTTGCGCCCCGCGCGTCGAGTGGACCCAGCCGTTGCGCGCGCCCGTGACGCACTCGCTCGTCCGCGGAGGCGCCGCTCTCGAGCCCGGCATGTTCGTCGCACGCTCCGATGATCGCCTCGGCACGCTCTCGATCAGCGAACGCCGCATCGCGGAAGACGCGGTCGTCACCGTCTACGACCGCCAGCAGACGCTCGACGGTCGCTTCTACAACAACTACCGCTCCGTCACACGGACGACCGAGCGCCTGCGGCGCTGATGCACGCGGCGATCGCGGAGCGCACGCGCTCCTCGCCGTCGAGGAACGCGATCGAGAGATCCGGAACCACGAGCGTGACGTCCGGCTTCGCGTCGAGCTTCACGATGTCCTTGCGCGACATCACCACGATGTCGACGCCCGCGCGGCGCGCCGCCGCATCGAGTTCCATCGCCATGAACGCAACGTGATCGCGACGCTCGATCGAGGCAGGCGCGACGCCGGTGGCCGCCGCAACCATGCCGTGGAAGTGCGCGGGATTTCCGAGTGCGCACGCGCTCAGTACGCGCTTGCCGGCGAGCCACTGCAACTCCTCGACGCGATCGCCCGCTGCATCGTGCACGGACAGGCTTCCCCAGACGTGCTCGCACGTGGCGTCGTGCGCGCGACCGCGGTGACGCGCAACCATCGCAGCGGCGGACGCGCGGCGCGCCGGATCGGTCGCCTTCGCGAGCACGACGAGCGACGCCCGCGCGATGTTCGTAGCCGGCTCGCGCAGCCAGCCGTTCGGAAGAACGTCGCCGTCGAGCCCTGGACGCGTCGCGTCGACGAGCACGATGTCGAGGTCACGCGCCAGCTGGCGGTGCTGGAAACCGTCGTCGAGGATCACCGCAGCGCGGCCGCGCCACGCCTCGGCGGTGGGTGAGGAGAGCGCCTCGACGAGCGCTGCGTGCCTGCGAGCCCCGACCACGACCCGCGCCGACGGCGCCGTCACCTCATACTCGCGCGCCTCGTCCGATCCGCCGGCAGCCCCGCCGCCCGACGGCGCGCGATACCCGCGCAGCGCGATGACCGGCTGCGCGCCACAGGCCGACGCGACATCGGCGCACCAGGCGACGAACGGACTCTTCCCGGTGCCGCCGACGGTGAGGTTGCCGACCGAGATCACGGGGACGCGCTGCCCGCCGACGACGAGCGAGTGCACGCCTTGTCCGCGGTCGAGACGCCCGTTGCGCCACGCGACCGCTGCGCCGTATGCCCGCGCCGCAGGCCAGGTGAGCGGGGCGAGCCACGCGGGAAGCGGCCGCGCGCGCTCAGTCACCCCGTGCCCCTCGACGTGCCTCTCGGCGTGGCTCTTGAGTCGTTTCTTGAGTCGTTTCTTGAGTCGTTTCTTGAGTCGTTTCTTGAGTCACCTCTTGAGTCACCTCGGGACTCGTCGCAGCACGCCGTCCGCCGAAGGTATCGCGGCGCAGCGCGCGGTACTCGCGCACGCCGCCGCGCGCCACGAGGATCACATCGACGATCGCGACCACAAGACACGCGAGCATCACGAGGAGGACGCTTGACCATGCGACGGCGAATCCGACGCGGTCCTCATGCGGATGGGCGAAGGTGAGCCCGCGCACGAGCGGAACAAGCCCGGCGATCGCGAGCACGACCGACGCGCGACGAAGCCATCGGCGACCCCACGGCACATCGCTCTTCCCGAGCCTGACGAAGTACCAGACAAGCAGTGCGCCCGCGACAACCGCGATCGGAACCGACACCCACCACGGCACCATGAACCATGGACCCAGCTCCCGGCCCACGAGCGCCGGATCGATCGCACGCGCGTCGCCGGCGACCTCGCTCACGACGCGCCTCCGAGCACGCGACGCAGCACGGGCGCGATCTGCGCCAGCGGAAGTCCGACGACGGTGCGCGGATCGCCCTCGCACCGGACGGGCCAGCCGCGCGCCGCGACCTCGGGCAGGTTGTAGCCGCCGGCCTTGCCCTGCCAACGGCCCTCGGCGAGGAAACGTTCGAGGTCCGCGCCGTCGATCTCGCCGATCTCGACCGTCGCGGCGTCGCGGCCGATGTCGGTCGCGCCCGACGGCGCCAGCAGGCACCAGCCGGTGATGACGCCATGCCGACGGTTCGCGAGCGACCGAATCATCTTCCGTGCGGCCTCCGCGTCGGGCGGTTTCCCGAGCACGCCGCCGTCCCGTTCGCACACGGTGTCGGCCGCGAGGATCCACGCGGCGGGTGCCCCGCGCCGGGCCCGCGCCTCGGCGACGCGCCGCGCCTTGAAGAAGGCAAGCGATGTCGCGGTCGCGGCGGCGCCCACATTCCCGAGGATCAGGGATCCGTCGTCGATGTCCGCCGGCTCGACCTCTGGTTCGAAACCGGCCCCGCGCAGCAGTTCAAGCCGCCGCGGAGAGGCGCTGGCAAGCACAAACGGCGCCTTCCGAGGCGGTGCCTCGACGGGCGGGGTTGGTCGGGTCTCGGTGGAAGCCGAAGCCATGGGGGTGCAGGATACGGCTTCTCAAGACCATGAATCGCAAGACCATGAATATGGGTCGGAACCGCATGAACTGCGCGACGTATCTTCACGATGGGCTCCAAGTTGGGTTCCAAGACGATTGACAACCGGTCCAAGCCCGGTGAACCTGTGGGGCTCTTCATCCGATAGGTCTTCGTGAGGCGTGGGAATGCCGCCCTTGTCGGGGGCCTCCGAAGGCAGCGAAGACGTGGAAAGAAACCCGGCGTTGGGCCGGGCGAGTGCGAGAGCCCGAGATCGAGCCCCGTTCAGGTCATGCCGGTGACGCAGCAACCCTCGAACGACAACGCGCGTGATCCGAAGCCGATTCGGCTGGCGGACGAAGCCGACTCGTCGTCGCTGCCCGCCTCCCAGCCGCCAACGCCAGCGCCGGCGAACCCGAGCGAGGGTTCGAAGAGCGGCTCGAACCTCGACACCATGCTCGGCAAGATCGTGGTCGAGCGCGGCCTCATCTCGCCGGACGAACTCGAGCAGTGTGCCGAGCGCATCCGCGAGAAGTCGGGCGGCGTGGCGCTCACGCTCGCCGAGGTCCTCGTCGAGCGCGAGTTCATCACCAAGAAGCAGCTCGACCGCTTCCGCTCCGACCTCGAGGCCGTCAAGACCAGCCAGCAGATCCCCGGATACCGCATCATCCGGAAGCTCGGCGCGGGCGCCATGGCCACCGTGTTCCTGGCGAAGCAGCTCTCCCTCGACCGCCTCGTCGCGATCAAGGTGCTTCCCAAGAAGTTCTCGACGAACCCGAACTTCATCGAGCGCTTTTATAAGGAAGGCCGCGCGGCGGCCAAGCTGAACCACAACAACATCGTCGCCGCCTACGACGTCGGGCAGGCCGGGGAACACCACTACTTCGTGATGGAGTACGTCGACGGCGACACCGTGTACGACCGGATCGTCGCCCGCAAGCGCGTGCCCGAGCGCGAGGCGCTCGAGATCATCAAGCAGGTTGGCGCTGCGCTCCTTCACGCGCACGAGATGGGCTTCGTCCACCGCGACATCAAGCCGAAGAACATCATGATGACGACGTCCGGGACGGCGAAGCTCGCCGACCTCGGCCTCGCGCGCGGCATCAGCGACAAGGAAGCCGCCGAGGCAGAGTCAGGGCGCGCCTTCGGAACGCCCTATTACATCTCGCCCGAGCAGATCCGCGGATCGGTCGACATCGGCCCGCCCGCCGACCTCTACGGCCTCGGCGCCACCTTCTATCACATGGTCACGGGCAAGGTGCCCTATGACGGAACGACGCCGTCGCAGGTCATGCACAAGCACCTCAAGGCCCCGCTCGTGCCGCCGGACCACCTGAACCCGCAGATCTCCGCCGGCACCGCGCTGATCATCGAGACGATGCTGAAGAAGGACGCGCGCGACCGCTATCAGGACGCACGGCAGCTCCTGCGCGACATCGATCTCGTCCTCAACGGCCAAGATCCCGAGTTCGCCAAGCCGCAACTCGATCTCTCGACGATCGCGACCACGGTCACCGGCGCAAGCGGATCGACGACGCCGAGGCCCGTCCGCAAGGATCCGGCCGGCCGCATGTCGAATCCGATGCTGCTCGTCCTGGCCGTCGTGGCCACCATCAGCGTGGTGGTGAACATCGTGCTCGGCATCCTGCTCGTGACGCAATAGCGAAGCCGCGCGAGCGCGACAGAACCAACGGCCCGAAGCCGGCCATTCGGCTCGGACTTCAAGAGTTCAGACGTCAAGAGTTCAGACGTCAAGAGTTCAGACGTCAAGAGTTCAGACGTCGGCTCAGACTTCAAACAGCACTTCGACCTCGACGCACGCGTCGAGCGGCAGCGCGTTGGTTCCGACCGCAGCCCGCGCATGGCGTCCGGCCTCGCCGAACACCTCCATCATGAACTCGCTCGCGCCATTTGCGACCTTGGGCTGGCCGTCGAAGCGGTCGTCCGACTGGACGAACACGCCGAGACGCACAACGCGCTTCACCTTCGAGAGATCGCCGCCGAGCTGGTCTGCGACCACCGCAAGCGCATTCAGGGCGCACTGACGCGCCGCCTTCTGCGCATCCTCGATCGACACCTTCGACGGCACCGGCCCGGTCGCCATCAGCGCGCCCGCCGACATCGGGAGTTGGCCCGAGACGAAGATGAGGTTGCCCGTGCGAACCGCCGGCACGTACGCCGCCACAGGCTTCGGCGCTGGGGGAAGGGTCAGGCCCATGCGGGTGAGGGCGTCGTGTGGATTGCTGCTGTGCGAGTTCGACATGGGGGGTCCTTCGTCGGGGATCGGCCTGATGCCCAGTGGGCCCAGCCGCCACGGTCGCGCGGCGGCGGAGCCTTGGGTACGGCCCGTGGGGTAACACCCTTTCGTGCCCCACCGAGGCCGGGGGCGACAATGTATCGGGGTATCGGTGTCCCGGACCGCTGGTTGTCCTCGCGATGTGCACCGACATGAGCACGCGCGCCGACGGCTCCCGGATCGAACCGTGGCGTCGGAACGGGGGCTACCACGCTCGGAATCCCTTTCCACACCCACGCAAGGGCCAACCCCGCGCGGCGGACAGCCACAAGTGCATGCAAGGAATGGTCTTGCGACGATCAAGCGTTGATGAGGCATTGATTTGGCGACGACTCAGCGACGACCCAGCACTGCTCCGCCGTCCGATCCACCTCCGACAGGACCCATCGAGGCCCCCCAGCCGCGCCAAACTGTCCAACAGAATACGTTCACACGAAGTTGGTCGGAACTTGACACCGCCCGCCGCCGTATTACCCTGCACATGCTAGATGACGGTTGCGGACATACCCGAAGTTGAGCGATTGCTCTCCCTTCACCTGTCCTTCTTGCGATTCTTGTCGGCCCACCGACGCTTTCACGCCGCAACCGCCGACATCCCGAATCTGACGCGCCTTGAGCCACGTCTCGAGGCAGCGGTTCGCGCCTACGCGCGGCGAAGCGAGTTTCAGTGGGTTCACGTCTTGGTCCACGTCTTGGTCCATGTCTTGATCATGACCTTGATCATGACCTTGATCATGGCCTGATTCGGGCACCCGACCCACAAGACTCCCTACGCATCGCTGCACGGCTGCGCGCGGCTTCGATCTCCGATCGATGCTGGCTCGGTTCGTCGCGGCAAGCGTTCCGCAACCGCAGCGACCGCGCACGGCCCATCGGGGTCTGCTTCGAGTTTGGAGTCCGTCGGGTGCGATTCGCGCCCGGGACGACCCCCTCGAACCCCCTCGAAGCCCCGTGAGCCTGGCGGCCCGCAGAAGGCAGCGTCCCACCACCCCCCCGCCGTTATCGGTGACCTTTCTTGGCACCGTTTCATTCCCGCGCGGTGACGACCGGACCCCCCGGCCAACACCCAAGTCTGTCAGGAACCTCTCAGGAGAACCCATTCATGAAGCATGTCACGAATCGCAATAGGAGCGGCTTCACCCTCGTCGAGCTGCTGGTCGTGGTGGCGATCATCGCCCTCCTCATCGGTCTGCTCCTCCCCGCGCTTGGCCGCGCCCAGCGCGCCGCTAGGACTCTGAACGACGGCGCGAACCTCAGCCAGATCCACAAGGGCTTCCTCAGCTGGGCTGCCAGCGATCCCCGCGGCCAGCTCCCGCTCCCCGGCCTCATCCGCCGCAAGGCCGTCCCCGGCGGCGGTCCCGGCGGCGCCACGGCGTTCGTCCCCGGCCAGGGCGAGGAAGAGCAGCGCCACAACAGCGCCGCCGGCCTCTACAGCTCGATGATCGCGAAGAACGTGATCACCCCTGAGCTCATCATCTCCCCGGTCGAAGAGAATCCCATCGTCAAGAAGAAGAGCGACTACAACTTCAACTCCTACAACCCGGCGGCTGCGGGCGACATGTTCGGCCCGTTCTTCTGGGATGCCACCTTCCGCACCAACATCGGTGCGGCCAACGACGGCGCTGCGACCAACGTCTGCAACACCAGCTACGCCCACCTCGCCCTCGTTGGCGAGCGCAAGAAGTTCGCGTGGAACACCCGTGCAGGCGCGAACCGCCCGATGCTCGGCAATCGCGGCACCCGCGACGGCGTGTTCACCGGCGACAACTACCGCCTCAGCTACACCCTGCTCTTCCACGAGCCGAAGGACACCTGGGAAGGCAACGTCGTCTACGGCGACAACCACACCAGCCTTGAGAAGAGCATGATCCCCGACACCGTGCAGTTCGAGTGCGGTACGACCAACCTCCGCAAGGACAACATCTTCACGTTCCTCGACTTCGCCCAGTGCCAGCCCGCGTCGGCCCAGGTCACTGGCGGCGACACGTGGTTGTGCATCGGCACCGGCAACCCGACCGACACCGCCTACGCGGTTGGCGTCGAGCGCCTGACGAACGGCCAGCCCGCCGTCCCGTAAATCCATCAGAGCCGAGGGCGACATGGCGATTGACCTGCCGCCCTCGGCTTCATCAGACGTCCGTTTCATTTCCATCCCCATTCATCTTTGGAGAACAAACGTATGAGGACAGCACGCATCGACAACCGGAGGGGCTTCACGCTGATTGAGCTCCTGGTCGTCATGGGCATCATCGCGCTCTTGCTCGCGATCCTGCTCCCGGCCCTTGGCCGCGCCCGCGCCACCGCGAAGCGCGTCAAGGACTCGACCCAGCTTCAGCAGGTTCACAAGGGCTTCCTCGCGCTTGCCCGCGACGACGCCGGCAACTTCCCGACCCCAAGCCGCGCGCGCCGCAGCCAGGTCGGCGGCCAGTGGATCCCGGGCAAGGGCCTCGAGAACCCGACCGACAACACCCACGCCAACATGTACTCGTACTGCATCATGCAGAACGCGTTCACGGTTGACCTGCTCATCAGCCCGGCAGAAGCCAGCCCGTTCGTGATGCTGATCGCGAACTACCGCTTCACGGAGTACCAGCCGCTCGCGGGCAAGTACTGGGACACCAACTTCAAGACCGATCTCGGCGTCCCGCCGAACACCGCGAGCGCGCTCTGCCACACCAGCTACGGCACGCTCGAGCTGAACGGCCAGCGTCGCGCGCAGCAGTGGCGCGACACGCTCGACTCGAAGTATGCGGTCGTCGCGAACCGTGGCGTCCGGGACGGCCTGTACAGCACGGGCTCCGGTCCGCTGGACTACAACCAGTCCCGCACGCTGCTGATCCACGGTGGCGCCAAGGAGTGGGAAGGCAACATCTGCTTCAACGACGGCCACGTGGCCTTCGACAAGAAGTTCCAGCCTGATGGCATCGTGCAGTGGCAGCTCAACACCTCCAGCCCCTACATCGAGGACAACATCTTCAAGGATGACCCGGAAGGTCAGACCAAGGACGTGTTCCTCACCATCGTGCGAGGTATCTCGGCGAGCGGTGCGACCTACACCGTCGACCGCACGTGGGACTGATCACGTGAGACTGATCGCGTGAGACTGGCCTGACGCACCCTCGGTGCGGCAGCAGCGAAATCTGAATCCGGACGGCCGACCTCGCGTCGGCCGTCCGGCTTTTTCATCACTGCGGTGCCGTACCATTCCCGCATGGCCACCCGCGCTCCACGCCATCTCCCCAGCGCCCTGCGAGTGCCGCCCGCGCTGCTGTCGGCGATCGTGCTGCTCGTCACGCTCGTCGTGCTGCAGCCGTCCGGGCTCGCCGGCGGCGCGATGCGCATGCCGAACGAGCCGCAGAGTTCGCCGCGCGCCGTGCCGAGCGGCCGCCAGGCTGAACGCGTCGCCATCCTGCCCATCTCCGGCCCGATCGACCAAGTCACCCTCTGGTCGATCGAGCGGCGGCTCAAGGCCGTGAACGAGCAGCGTTTCGACGCCGTGGTGATCGAGATCGACACTCCTGGCGGCGAACTCGACGCGACGATCGACATCTGCCTTCGTCTCAAGGGCGAGGCGCCCGCCAACAGCGTTGCGTGGATCCATCCGAAGGCGTACAGCGCCGGCACCATCATCGCGCTCTCGTGCCGCGAGATCGTCGTCTCGCCCGGCGCTGCCTTCGGCGATGCCGCGCCGATCGCGGTGCTCCCGGGCCTCGGATTGCAGCCGCTCCCCGCAGCGGAGCGCGCGAAGATGGAGGCACCCATCCTCGACGAACTCGACGCGGCAGCCGCGCGGCGGGGCGACGACCCCCGCCTCCTGCGCGCCTTCGTGGTGACCGAGCAGGAACTCTGGCTCATCGAGCGCGTCTCCGACGGAGCGCGTCGCTTCGCCGATCGGGCGGAACTTGAGAAACTTGGACTCGAGCCCGTCGAGAACCTCGCGCCCGCGAGGGAAACAGCGCCGGCTCGGCCCATGCGGCCGTCGGAGCTTCCGATCGCCGACGCGAGCGCGGATTCGTGGCGCGTGATCGAGACCGTCGACGTCGCATCTCGGCTTCTCGTCGCGCAGGAGGACGAGGCCATTCGCTGGGGACTCGCGAGCGATGTCATCAGGGACGACGCCGGAATCCAGTCGTTCTTCGGCGCCACGAAGGTCGTCCGCCTTCCCGAGAGCTGGGCCGAGTCGCTCGTCCGCTTCCTCATCTCGTGGCCGATCCGAATTCTCCTCATCGGCATCTTCGTGGTCGCGCTCGTGATCGAAGGGCTTCATCCCGGCGTCGGCGTCGCCGGCGCCGTCGCCTTCGGCGCACTGCTCCTGCTCGTGGGAGCGCCAACGCTGATCGGCCTCGCGGAGTGGTGGGAGATCCTGCTCGTCCTCGCCGGCATCGCCCTGATCGGCGCAGAGGTCTTCATCCTTCCGGGAACGGGCATCGCCGGCATCGCAGGCGCCGTCTGCGTCCTCGTGGGGCTCATCGCAAGTTTCACCGGCACCGATCCGACGAGCGCCGGCGAGCGTGGCGCGCTGATCACCGCGTCGACGACCACGATCGCCGGAATCGTGCTCGGCGGGATCCTCACGTGGTTCGCGTCGCGATGGTTCCGCGAGACGTCGCTGTTCCGCAGGGCCGTTCTCGTGGCGTCCACCACCAGCGCCATCGAGCCGCCGAGCCGGAACGCGCAGCGGCTGCCCCCCAAGGGCACGCGCTGCGTCGCCGACACCGATCTGCGCCCTTCGGGCCGCTGCGAGTGCAACGGCGAGCTCTTCGACGCGCAGTCGACGGGCGAGTACATTCCTCGAGGAACGACGGTGCGCGTCGTCGGTCGCATGGGAGAGTCGCTCGTCATCGAGCGCGACGAGGATGCTTGAGGGCTGCACGCATGGATGAAGGTCAATCCTCAGGACCGTTGATCGGGGCGATCCTCCTCGGCGTCGCCACGTTCGGCATCTTCATCGTCGAACTCTTGATTCCAACGGGCGGACTTCTCGCGATCGTCTGCGTCGTCTGCGCCCTCGGCTCGATCACGCTCGGCTTCATGCACGATCCGACGACAGGCATGGTGCTGCTCGCGCTCTATTCGATGGCTGCGCCCTTCATGCTGATGATCGGTCTGCGCGTCGCCGCGAAGTCGCCGCTCGGGCGAAAGCTGGTGCTCTCCGCCGAGATCCCCGCCCGCACCGGCGGCGATCCCACCCCCGCCGCCGCGCTCCCCGCGATCGGCGAACCGGGCGAGGCGCTCACCCCGCTCCGGCCCAGTGGCTTCGTGCGCATCCAAGGCCGACGGCTCGACGCGAGCGCAGAAGGTGATCTGATCGACGCCGGGACGCCGATCGAGGTCGTCTCGGTGCGCGACGGTCAGATCCGCGTGCGACCACGTCGCGGCGCACCCCCTGCTACAGTCTGACTCCCGCTTCCGCGTCAGGTTGCGGGAAGAGAAGGAACCAAAAGGGAAAGCCATGATCGAATTCGTTGCCCAAACCCAAGTCACGCCCGGCGACATCGTTCTCTGGATCATCCTCGGCATCGCTGGCCTCATCGGCCTGTTCGTCTTCTTCGTGATGCTCGGGGTCCTCAAGCTGTACGTGCAGGCGCTCTTCAGCGATGCGAAGGTCGCCATGCTCGACCTCGTCATGATGCGCCTCCGCAAGGTGCCGCCCGAGGTCATCGTCCTCAACCGCATCACCGCCAAGAAGGCCGGCATCGACATTCCGACCGACCTCATGGAAGCCCACTACCTCGCCCGCGGAAACGTGAGCCGCGTCGTCGCCGCCATGATCGCCGCCGACAAGGCAAGCATCGAGCTGACGTGGAACGCGGCCACCGGCATCGACCTCGCGGGGCGCGACATCCTCGACGCCGTGCAGACGTCGGTGAACCCGAAGGTCATCGACTGCCCCAGCATCCAGTCCGGCAAGACCACGATCGACGCCGTTGCGAAGGACGGCATCCAGCTCCGCGCGAAGGCGCGCGTGACCGTCCGTACCGCGATCGGCCGACTCGTCGGCGGCGCGACCGAAGAGACGATCATCGCCCGCGTCGGCGAGGGCATCATCTCGACGATCGGTTCCGCGCTCGACCACAAGAGCGTGCTTGAGAACCCCGACAAGATCTCGAAGACCGTGCTCGCGAAGGGACTCGACTCGGGCACCGCATTCGAGATCCTCTCGATCGACATCGCCGATGTCGATGTCGGCGAGAACATCGGCGCGCAGCTGCAGGCCGCGCAAGCGGAAGCCGACACCAAGCGTTTCCAGGCGCAGGCCGAACAGCGCCGCGCGCTCGCCGTCGCGCTCGAGGCGGAGTATCAGGCCGAGGCGCAGAAGAACCGCGCACTCGTCGTGCTCGCAGAGGCCGACGTGCCGAAGGCGGTCGCCGAGAGCCTCAAGAGCGGCAAGCTTGGGCTCATGGATTATTACCGCATGCAGAACGTGATGGCCGACACGCAGATGCGCACGGCCATCGGCGGCGGACCACAGCAGAGCTGAGCTTCAAGCGCCGAGATCGATGCGATCGCTGCATGTCGTCATGCCCGTCTACAACGAGCCGGCGACGTTGGCGGCGGCTGTGGCGCGCGTCCTCGCAGCGCCCGTGCCGGCGGGCTGGCAGGTGCGCATCGTGCTTGTAGACGATGGGTCCGACGCGGCGACGAAGGCGGCGATTGCAGAACTCCGCGCGCGACCCGGAGTGACGGCGCTTGTCCACCCAACGAACCGCGGGAAGGGCGCGGCAATCCGCACAGGCTTCGCGCATGTGCTGGCCTTGGCCGCCGAGGACGACGCGATCCTGATCCAGGACGCAGACCTCGAGTACGACCCCGCCGACTACCCCGCGCTCCTCGCGCCACTCGTCGCGGGAGACGCCGACCTTGTTCTCGGAAATCGCTGGGCGACGCCGCCGAAGGGCCTGAAGCGCCTTGCACACCGCCTCGCAAACGGATTTCTGACGCTCGCGAGCAACCTGACCACCGGCCTCGCGGTGCACGACATGGAGTGCTGCTACAAACTCTTCGCAGTGCCTGCGATGCGCCGCGTGATCGGCGACCTCGACGAGGAGCGCTTCGGAATCGAGCCGCAGATCGTGGCTTCGGCCGCGCGCCACGGCCTTCGCGTGCGTGAAGTGCCGGTCTCCTACGCGCCGCGCAGCTTCGAGGAAGGCAAGAAGATCCGCATGAAGGACGGAGTCCGCGTGTTCGTCGTGCTGTGGCGCGAGCGCGGGCGCACGAGGCGCGCTGCGGGCGCGGTACACTCGCGCGCGTGAACGACGCCGTTCCAAGCGAAACGCCGAAGCGCCCTTCGCGACTGAAGATCGCGATGCAGGTCGTCGGGTTCGTCGTCGGGTGCGCGCTCGTCGCCTGGTGCGCGCAGCGCGCGTTTGCGAAAGGCGGCGCTGGCCTCGACAAGCTCTGGAACGCGGAACCGTGGCTCGTCGCGGTGCTGCTTCTCTCGACGCTCGGATCGATTCTCTGCTCTGGCTACACCTTCTGGGCCATCGCCCGGCCGATCCGCCGCTTCAGCGTCGTCGAGATGCAGGCCGTCAACCTCATGGCCTCGCTCTTCAACTACGCCCCCGTGCGGCTCGGGCTTTTCCTCCGCTGTGTCTTCCACTGGCGCGTCGAGCGCATGCCCGGCACAGACATCGCAGCGTGGATCGTGGGCGTCGCGATCGTGACGCTTGGCACGCTTGGTGCAGCGATCGCGGCGGGACTCGTGCAGATCGTGGCCGGTCGCCCCGAACTCGCGCTCGACTGGATGTGGTTCGCGACCTATGCCGGTTGCATCGCCGCGGGCGTGGCGCTCACCGTGTTCGTCTGCCGGAGGCCCGCGCTCAGCCGCTTCCTGAAGGGCGGCGAGCGCGCGCTCAACGATCCGCGCGCACTCACAAGTGGCATCGCCATCCGCACCATCGACGTCGCGATGTGGTCGCTGCGCATGTGGGCCGCCGCGAAGATCGTGGGCGTCTCGCTCAATCCCGCGCAGGCGGCGCTGCTTGCGGGTGTTGCGATCCTCGGTGCCAGCAACCCGCTCGGTCGCATCGGCTGGCGCGAGGCGTTCGTCGCGATCGTCGCCCCCTACATCGTCACCGGTACGTCGAGTCCCGAGGAGCTCGACACGCTGACCTCGCAACTCGCGCTCCTCGAGAGCGCCAGCGAGGCGATACTCACGATTCCGCTCGGGGTGCTCGGCTCGATCTGGTGCCTATGGGCCATTCGCC
>JBIKXP010000180.1:0-6600 GCA_044355685.1 Phycisphaerales bacterium | reverse complement strand
TGCTTCATCCAGGCTGTCAGCGACGACCTCGTCGGCGACGGCGGCATCATGGATCTCTGGACGCGCGAGGCGCGCCTCTTCAAGTACGGCTCGGGCACGGGCACCAACTTCTCCCGCCTCCGCGGCGAGAACGAGCCGCTCTCGGGTGGCGGCAAGAGCTCGGGTCTCATGAGCTTCCTCAAGATCGGCGACCGCGCCGCTGGCGCGATCAAGTCGGGCGGCACCACCCGCCGCGCCGCCAAGATGGTCTGCCTTGACCTCGATCACCCCGACATCGAGGGCTTCGTGAACTGGAAGGTTCGCGAGGAGATCAAGGTCGCCGCGCTCGTCGAAGGCATGAAGGCGCTGGGCGACGACCAGAAGGCGCTCGCCAAGAAGCTCGGGCTGAAGCTCGACTACGACTTCAACGGCGAGGCCTACTACACCGTCAGCGGACAGAACTCGAACAACTCCGTTCGCATCCCCGACGCATTCTTCGATGCGCTCGACGCCGACGCCGATTGGCAGCTTCTCCGCCGGACCGACGGCAAGGTCGCCAAGACCATCAAGGCGAAGGAACTCTGGAACGAGATCAACTTCGCTGCGTGGCGCTGCGCAGACCCGGGCGTCCAGTACGACAGCACGATCAACGCGTGGCACACCTGCCCGGCCGGCGGCCGCATCAACGCGTCGAACCCGTGCTCGGAGTACATGTTCCTCGACAACACGGCGTGCAACCTCGCCTCCATCAACCTGCTCAAGTTCTACGACTCGCAGACCCGCCGATTCGACATCGAGGGCTACGAGCACGCGATCAACCTCTGGACGATCGTGCTCGAGATCTCGGTGCTGATGGCGGCGTTCCCCTCTCGCGAGATCGCTGATCTCTCGTGGCGCTACCGCACGCTCGGCCTCGGCTACGCCAACCTCGGCGCCATGCTGATGCAGGCGGGCATCCCCTACGACAGCGAGGAAGGGCGCACCGTCTGCGGCATGCTGACCGCGATCCTCACCGGCCGTTCGTACGCCGAGAGCGCGCTGCTCGCAGCCGAGCACGGGACCTTCGCCGGATTCTCCGAGAACCGCGACAACATGCTGCGCGTGGTCCGCAACCACCGCCGCGCCGCGATGGGCCTCTCGCGCTCGAGCGACGAATGGGAATCGCTCCGCATTCGTCCGGTGCCGATCGACCACTCGGTTGTCCACGGCGGCCGGGTCAATCTCTCGAACGCTGCCGAACTGCTGTCGCGGTCGGTGGCGTGCTGGGATGACGCGCTCAGCTTTGGCGAGAAGTTCGGATTCCGTAACGCGCAGACGACCGTCATCGCGCCGACCGGCACGATCGGCCTGCTCATGGATTGCGACACGACGGGCGTCGAGCCCGACTTCGCGCTCGTCAAGTTCAAGAAGCTCGCCGGCGGCGGCTACTTCAAGATCGCCAACCAGTCGCTGCGCCCCGCGATCCGCGCGCTTGGCTACACCGCCGACCAGGCGGACGACATGCTGACCTACGTCATGGGTTCGCTCAGCCTCGATGTGCCGATGCCGGCCGCCGATGGCAGCGCCGTCGCGGGCCGCGCCGGAACGCTGCGCGAGTTCCTTCTCGCGAAGGGCTACACGCACGAGCAGCTCGTCTCGGTCGAGAACGCGCTGCCGACCGTCTTCGAGATCGCCTTCGCCTTCTCCGCGTGGTCGATGCCGGAGAACGTGCTCGTGGCCGCGGGCATCGACGCGGCGGCGGCGAAGAACGACATGTCGTTCAACGGCCTCCGCGCGCTCGGCCTGACCCGTCGCCAGCTGGACACGCTGAACCGCGCCGTGTGTGGCACGCAGACGGTCGAGGGTGCGCCGCACCTGAAGCCCGAGCACCTCGCGGTGTTCGACTGCGCGAACCGCTGCGGCCCGCTCAGCACCCGCTTCATCAAGCCCGAGGGCCACATCCGCATGATGGCTGCGTCGCAGCCGTTCATCACGGGTGCGATCTCGAAGACCATCAACCTGCCGTCCGACGCCAACGTGGACGACATCGGCGCGTGCTACCGCATGAGCTGGGAGCTCGGTCTCAAGGCCAATGCGCTCTACCGTGACGGATGCAAGCTGAGCCAGCCGCTCTCGACCAAGAGCGACAAGAGCGAGGAAGACGACGAGAAGGAGGAGGAGGCAGAGAAGGCTCTGGCAGAGAAGGCCGAAGCCAGTCTCAAGACTCCCGACAGCGCCGTGACCGACGCCGCCGAGCAGTCGGCACTGCTGACCGAGGCGCTCACCGACGTCGCGCTCTCCGACGTTGCGCCGGCTGTCGAGAAGATCCGCGAAGCCGAGATCCGCGAGATCGTGGTCGAGCGGGTCGTCGAGCGCATCATCGAGCGTCCGATGCGCCGTCGTCTACCTGATACCCGCGAGTCCATCACCCACAAGTTCAACGTGGCCGGACACGAGGGCTACCTCATCGTCGGCCTCTACGAGGACGGACGACCGGGCGAACTCTTCATCACCATGGCGAAGGAAGGCTCGACGATTGGCGGCCTGATGGATTCGCTTGGAACGGCGATCTCCGTCGCGCTCCAGTACGGCGTGCCGGTCGAGAGCCTCGTGACCAAGTTCGCCCACCAGCGCTTCGAACCGATGGGAATGACGACCAACGCGGACATCCCGTTCGCGAAGAGCCTCGTCGACTACATCTTCCGCTGGCTCGGCATGCAGTTCATCGACGGCTATCGCGACCTCAACTCTCCTCGCCGCGCCCACGCGACGACCGAGTCGGCTCAGCGCGATGGAGCCCGTGACGGGAACGACACCACGCGTGCAGCATCCTCTGGCTCTGCTGCCGCGGCATCGAAGGAGGTGGCAGGATGCTCCACAGGATCAAGCCTTACCGGCGGATGGAATGCTCGCCGAGAGGCTGCAATCGAAGCGGCGCGGATCGATCGCGGCGAGCCGGCAGACTCGACCTCGGGTCCGCAGGCCAGGCTGAGCGCGACGCACTCGGTGGTCTCCGTCTCCGAGTCGCGTTCGAGCGACGGCCGGATGGTCGAGTCGATCGCGTCCGTCGAGCGGACCGTGCGGACGGTCGCGGTGAATGCGCTCGACCAGTCGAACGCATCGCTGATGGGCGACGCGCCGGCATGCGATGGCTGCGGCTCGATCACGGTTCGGAACGGCACGTGCTACCGCTGCCTGAACTGCGGCAACAGCATGGGGTGCAGCTGAACCTTCGACGGAACACTCGGTGCCGCGCTGCGCGGCTTGACCACGTGGGACCGCCGGTCCCACGCCAGCACGCAGCAAAGCCGATTCGGCTCGGACAGCGCTTCGCGCGAATCGCGTGATCGCCGATGGGTCGGACGGCAAGGCACCAGACGGAACGGGCTTCATGCCCCGCCTGCGCGCACCAGCACACGGTGCGCGTGAGGCGAACAGATCGTGTGCGGATTGGAGACTGATCGCAGCGCCTACGCGCTGCGCGGATGGGATGCGCGCCACAGGAGGTGGCTGAATGCCCGTGGATGCCGCTGCGCTTGCGCGCTGCGCCACCTGGGTCGATAGGAATGGAAGCCGAATTCACGCGTGTCCCATCAAGTCGGGTGTTGCATCGGCGGCCGCTGAGGACCGCCCTGCTCCGACACACCCGAACAGGTTGAGGTCAGTTGAGACGATGCCGTTGGTCGAGCCCTCGGCGCGCTTCATGCGCGCGCGCGGGCCGACAGGTTTCGAGAAGGTTGGCGAGCGGATGGATCCTTCTTGCACCGTTTGGGCGCGCATGGAGTTCGCAGAGCCCAATCCCCGATCGCGTCACCTCGCACGCGTTTGGGTAACCAACTCGGGCGTCGCTCACTGATCTTTCCAATCCACCACGGCGGAGCCGCCCACGCGAAGGCTCCGCTCTCGCCCCCCGCGGATCCCACCTCCGCGGGGGGCTTTCGTTTTGCGTTCGCGACGCGCCGTGGGAGATAGAACGAGTGCCGCGGCACCAAGTCCCTTGCCTGATGACGCTTGCGGCGGCGCCACTGGAGGAGGCGCCAAAGATTTCTCCAGATTCCGTCTGCGATCTGGCAGATGTCTGCGTCTCGTGCGGAGACGTTGTAGCCAGAGGCGATTTCGTTCACGCCCCGGCCAGAAGGAGCCCGTATGCGTTCGATCATCATCGGCGGCGGGGTGTCGGGCTGTGCCGTCGCCGCCGCTCTCCGGGGTACCACGCTCGAGCACGAAGCCGTCGTGCTCGAGAGGGAGCAGCACGCCCCGCCTGTCGATGCGGGCATTCTGCTGAACCCAAGCGGCCTCAGCGCGCTCGAGGTCATTGCGCCCGAGTATCGCTGGCGAAACGAGGGCCGTGGCATTCACGGCGTTTCGCTGCGTTCGCGCAGCGGACGACAGTTCTCCCAAACGCGTGTCGACCACTGCGTGGCGATCCAGAGTTCGAGGTTCATCGGCATGCTGCGCGACGCCGCGCGGGCAACGGGATTCCTCGAGGGCTGGTGCTTCACCGGTCTTGGCCGAGACGCCGTCGGTTCCATCGCGAACGTACAGCTTGCCGATGGCGGGCTCGTGCAGGGAGACGCCTTTTTCGCCTGCGACGGGGCCCGTTCGCTGGCGCGCCACCTTCTCTTTCCCGAGAGCCATCCGGCGGACGTCGTCGTCGAGGAACTGATGGGCGTCGCGATCTCGCGTCCGCTTGTCGATCGGCTCGGACACCTCTTCCACAAGTTCCACGACGAGGAAGGCGGACTCGCGGTCGAGCTGCTGCCCCTCGACGACGAGCGCGTCGGATGCTTCCTCCAGTTCGACCCGAGGCGCTGGTCGGTCGAATCAAGCGACCCACGCACGCTGCGGGCCTTCGCCGCCGAACACACGGTCGGTTGGGCCTCAGAAGTCCGCGACGCCTTCGCCAGCGTCGACTACGCGCGATGCCGCGTTTGGCAGGCGCGCCATCTGCCGCCGCTCGAGCGGCTGAGCGTGGCGAATGCTGCGCTCGTCGGCGACGCGGGACACGCAGCGCTTCCCTTCACGAGTCAATCTCCCAACGACGCGCTCGCCGATGCGGCGCTCCTTGGCAACCTGCTCCACCAGGTCTCGGATCGCCGCAGCGTCGAGGCGGCCTTCCGCCGATACTCCGACTTGCGGTTCGCGCAGCACCGGCGGACATTCGTCGACGGCCGGACGCTCTGCGCGGAGTTCCTTGCGCCGGTTCCGCCAGACGGCCCTCCGCTGCCCCTGATGGCCTGATCTCGATTCGAACGCGATCAGGGCGCGAAGTCGACGATGTAGGCCTTGCGCCAACGCGGTCGCCACTTCTGCACGAGTTGCTCGTGTGCCGGGTGCGCGAGGTAAGCCTTGTAGCCCTCGACCGAGTCGAACCGCACGATGAGTCCGACGTGGTAGTCGCGGCTCACGTTGCCCCGGCCGATGTCGACCGGCGTGCCGCTCACGTATCCGCGCACATCCGGTATGGTCGGGATGAGCCGATCACTGTCAGACTTCAGGTCGGCGGCGTCCGCTGGATCGAGGAGTTCGATCAACACCACGTGCTCGATCCGAGCGCCCGCTGGCGCGACAACGGGCGGCGCCGCTTCGACGACGGGCTTGAAGGGAGAGGCCTTTCCGCCGCACCCTGCGCCGAAGAGGGCGACGATCAGGGCGACGACCGGGGCGACGACCGGGGCGACGACCGGGGCGATGACCGGGGCGATGACCGGGGCGAGCCCACTTGCTGCCCGGGTGGCGGCTGCTGTGGTGGCGGACGGGAGCGGGCGGGCGTCAGGGCTGCGGAAGGGAGCGATTCGCATGGCTCAGGACCTCCGGCCATCTTACAGCCCCTTCCTAAGACCCTTCCTAAGACCCTTCCTAAGACCCTTCCTAAGACCCTTGTCCGAGAAGTACCCGCGCCGGAAAGCGACCGCCTGAGGCAATCCGAGAGGCGCTGCGGCGGGTCTTGCCGGGAGGACTGCCGAGAGTATTGCCGGGGGAATGCCAAAGCCGCCCCCCTCACAGCGCCGAAGAAACTAGCCCCGTATCCTGATGGACCCGGGGAGGAGGCGACCGTTCGCCTTTGGTGCGCCGGATCCAGCCCCGGACTGATGGAACCGCAATGGCAATCGAAACGACGATTCGCAGATCGCTCACCATCAAGAACGTGATCGTCTCGTTGGTGTGTCTGGGCTTCGGCCTTTGGGGCTGGTACGACTACTCGGTTGCCATTCCTCAGGAGCGGGCCGACTTCCTCGCCTTCACCGAGGCGGAGAGGACGAAGTCGGAGCTCGAGGCGTCCGCGCGTGTCAGCCCCCTGAGCGACGCCGACAGGCAGCGGTTCCGCGATGCGGAGACGGTGCTCGGCCGATTCACCGAGAAACCCGCAGAGCCCGCAGCCTACGACGACGAAATCCAACTGTGGGTCTACATCGTCGGCTGCGGAGTGCTCGGCACGCCGCTTGGCATCTGGTCGCAGTGGCGGCTGACGCGCAAGCGATTCCGCCTCGACGACGACGGGACGCTCCACACGAAGACCGCCACCTACCCCCCGGATCAGCTCTCCGACATCGACATGTCGAAGTGGATGGAGAAGTCGATCGCAGCCATCGTCACCGCCGGCGGCGAGCGCATCGACCTCGACGACTACCACTACAAGGG
>JBIKXP010000033.1:0-21459 GCA_044355685.1 Phycisphaerales bacterium | reverse complement strand
GAAGGACGAGATCGCCGCGGTCCTGCGGACGGACGGGCAGAAGTCGCCGGTGCCGAGCAGGTTGTCGTTGATGCGCTGGCGACGCACCTGCGTGGGCCGCTCGAGCACGAAGTACTCGGCAGGCTCGAGGAGATCGACATAGTTCCCTGCCGTCATGTCGGCGAGCGGAAGGCGCTCGCCGGTGAGGAGCTCGAACAGGTACCAGATGCGCCGCGTGTACTTGCCTTGGGGCGTGGCCTGAACCCACTGCGCGATCGGCCCGGAACCGATCGCAGGAAGAACCTTCGCGAGGAGCGCGAGGTCCGTGCCGTCGTACTTGAGCGCAAACTCAAGATGGTCGCATGGGTCGTCGCCGGGCCAGTACTGCGCCGGATACGTCTCCGTCTCGCCGGTGGCGGATGACTCGATCCGCTTCGCTGCCCCGTCACACACCAGAGACTGGTGCCACGGCGCCACGCCCTGGATCTGGTAGCGCTCGATCAAGGCGGCATACCCAGCGGCGCGGCGGGACGGTTCTGATGGCATAGTCCGCAATAATACTGATGAAGCCACCAAAACGCTTACGGATGATGTCTGCGGCCCTAAAACTGCGATGCTTTCCCAGAAATCCACGTACGAAGACCTCAATCCGCGTACCAGCGGACCCAGGAGCCACGAAACGCGTTCGGCGCACACCACGCCTGACCCGCGGCCGACGGCGGCCGCTTCAGGTCGGTTCACCGCCGAACTGCGCCGCGAAGGCCTCGCGCGCCTCACGAGTACAGCGTGCAAGAGTCCGTGCGGGCACGCGCTCCACTTGGATGCCCCTCTGCTGTGCTTCGTTGACAACCTCCACCGCCGCATCGCGCGCGGAGACCAACAGCGTCGTCGGAAACCGACCGGCCACACCGCACGCCTTCGCAAGCAATGCGCCTGCCTGAGAGCGAGTGGGTCCGGTCGATGACGCTGGCACCATCTCCATGGAGTGGATCAGCAGGGTCGCGGCATCCATCAATGCGAAGCAGTCGAAGTCACCTTCTCGACGCGTGCGGATCGGCGCGCTGTTCAGGCGAAACACGATCCACGCTTCGTCGGGTTGATGTTGTTGCTTCGCCACCATGCTTCGACTCCGCTCGCTGAACCGGCATGACAGTTGCGACTGCGCGCTTCGTCAACCGCCTGCGTGTCCGTCGGAGGGTTGCGGTTCCGGGGACAGCGGAGACGCTGACGGCAACGCGGCAACAGCGCGCCACCGCGCCGACACCGCCAAGCCAACCCGGGGGCATGACGCCCCCCAAAAGCGACGCAAAGAGCGACGCACATCACGCCCCAAAGCGGCACCCGAAGATTGAGTTTCGGGCGTCACAGCACCCGACCGCCTGGACTTCCACAAGACTCGTGGACACCTATCGTGATCCTACCCGACCCTCGCGGCCGCCTCGAATGCCTCGGGGCTGACGTAGCCGAGTGAGCCGTGGATCCTCGTTCGCTGGTACCAGACCTCGATCCACTCGAAGACCGCCAGCCTCGCCTCCTCGTGCGTGCCGAAGCGACGGCCGTGCACCAGTTCCTTCTTCAGCGTCGCCCAGAGGCTCTCCATCATCGCGTTGTCGTAGCAGTCCCCTGAGCGGCTCATGCTCTGCGCCATGCCGTGCTCCTCGAGCAGCCCGCGGCATTCGCGGCATGCGTACTGCACGCCGCGGTCCGAGTGGTGCACCAGCCCGCTCGGCGGGTTCCTGCGTGCCACCGCCATGCGCAGCGCATCCAAGGCCACCGTCGCGTGCAGCGATCCGGACATGCTCCAGCCGACGATGCTGCGGCTCCAGGCGTCCATCACGCCCGCGAGATACAGGAAGCCATCGTCGGTCGGGATGTAGGTGATGTCGCACAGCCACTTCTGGTTCGGCCCGCTCGCGCCGAAGTCGCGCCCGAGCAGGTCCGGCGAGGCACCGTGGCCATGGCCGCTCTGCGTCGTCGTCGGGCGCCACTTCCTTGCGGATTTCGCCCGTATTCCATGCTCCTGCATGATCCGCGACACGGTGTTGCGGTGCGCGGACACGCCCAGGCGGGGAAGCTCGTGCGCGATCTTCGGCGCGCCGTAGATCCGGCGCGATTCCGCGTGGATGCGCACCACCGCGTCCTCGACCGCAAGCCTCCGCACCTTCCGCGCCGCGACCGGCGCCTTCAGAGAGCGGTAGTAGCCGCTGGGACTCACCTCGAGCAGGCGGCACGCCATGCGCACCGAGCACGCGCCCGCCAGCTCGTCGCGGATGAAGGCGTACTTCACGGCTGCTCCCGCGCGAAGTACGCCGCCGCTTTTTTAGGATGTCCCTCTCGAGCATCAGCTTGCGGACCTCGGCCTCGAGCTCGCGCACCCGCGCCTCGGCGTCGGCCTTCGTCCTCGGCTCGACCTTCTGCACGGGCTTGCGCCGCGACCGCCGCGCCGCACGCACCCAGCCGTGCAGGGTGTGGTACGGCATGCCGAGGTCGTCGGCGGCCTTGCGGATGCTCAGCCCTTCCGACAGCACCAGGCCGACGGCGGACTCTCGGAACTCACGTGTGTACGCTCGCATCGTGGACATGAGACACGCTCCTTCTGGCGGGGGCAATCCCGCCGGTTAGGGGTGTCCACGAATCGGGTGGAAGTCCACCACGTCCATCGGAGGAAGTCCGTGGATGCCGCGCGGCATGCTGTGCGTTCCGGCGGGGACCGCGGGGCTCAACTCGGTCCAGGTGCTCCACTCGCAGTGGGGGGCGCACCCGATCTACGGGGCTCAGCTCGCGGAGTCGGTGGCTCGCGTCGCCCGTGCACCAGGACCGGCCTCCAGCATGACGTGCACCGTGCCGCGTCCTGGGTCGATCCGCTGCGTGTACCGCGGGCTGACCGATGGGCAGCGGGTCTTCCCGAACGACACGCTGACCATCGATGCCGTGGCGGACCAGAAGACCGGACAGATCGAGATCAGCGCGAGCGCGCAGAGTGCCGCGGACGACGTCGTCGGGGTGATGGTGCCGCTCGTGAACCTCAGTCCGGGCCACGCCGTGTATGTGCCGAGTTTCGGCGGCATGCGCTACGCGCCGGCCGAGCTCGCGTCGAAGCGCCTCTTCAGCCTCGACCGCGCACCGTTCGTCGAGGCTCCAGTCCTGGTCGCCGAGGGAAATGCCGGCAGCGTCGGGCTCTGGGTCGAGGACGCGTCGTTCGCACCCTTCCACACCTTCTTCGGCGGCGACGGCACCGCGAGCGCGCTCGGCATCGAGGCCGCCAACTACATGCCGCTCGCAGGCGCACGCAACACGCGGCTCGCGAGATGGCGCATCGCGGCGTTCCGCGGCGGCTGGACCTCCGCGCTCGTGCCGTACCGCGACTGGTACACGCGGACCTTCGCCACCGAGATCGCGCGCCGCGATGCGGTGCGCTGGCCGCGCGACATCGCGGTCATCGTCGACCGCCTGCGCCGGGATGGCATGACCCTCGGTCGCCTCGCCAAGACGGTCAACCCTGCGAGCGTCCTCATCCACGAGTGGCACCCTCGGGCCGCGTCGTTCGACACCATGCTGCCCGACTGGACGCCGGCGAGCTCGTTCCTCTCGCTCGTCCAGGACGCCCATGCGCTCGGCTTCAAGGTCATGGGCTATGTGAACTCGCACTGCGTCAACTTCGGCTCTCCGGTCTTTGTCCGTGACGGCATCGATCGGTTTGCGCTGACCCGCAGGGTGGCTTCGCTCAGCCACGCCGGCGATACGCCCAAGACCTTCGCCAACGCCACGCGGGACGAGATCCTGTACCTCGATCCCCTCTCCCCCGGCTGGCGTCGCTACCACTCCGACCAGATGACCGCGTGGCGCACCGCGTGCGCCAGGCCGCCGCGATCCTCGAGCTCGCGATCGAACGCGGCGTCCCCCGCTTCAACGCCGGCGACGCCTCGTCGTGCGCCGCCCTCTACGAACTCGCGATCGCCTCGGTCGTGCTCCTCGGCGACGACGCCGTGACCCCGGGCGTCAAGATCTCTCTCAGCGAAGCCCTCGAGAAGGGCTCGGAGTCCCATGACGCATCCGACCGTTCCTGGATCTACCGCCGCGCGATGGACCGCGCGCTCGACCGGATGGCCGAGCTGATGAAGCAGGCCAGCTGAGCGAGCCGCAGGTCGCCCCCGTGGGGCGCCACCACCTACGACGTGCCGTGTCATCCCCCCACGGGGTCGTGCAGAGCGCCCTCGAAGTCCAACCGGCGCCCCGGGAGATCGGGCACCGCACGCAGTTTCACGACGGATCTTCCTTCCGTGGCAAACACCGCGACTCGACTTCGGTACGCTTGGGGCTGCGGTAGCGTGTACCAGTTGAATCTCGGCGCTCGCTTCTCGAACCCTCCTCATGGAAACACGAAAGGCGAGACCATGCCCGACAACGACCTGAACCCGGGAAACCTCGCGACGGAACGGACGCGCACGAGGCTCTTCAGGAATCCGCGCTTGCGGCGCGTCGACACGCCCTGCGCGTGCACGATGGCGGGTCTGCCGTGACGCGCTACCGCCCGGAGGTCGACGGACTTCGCGCGCTCGCGGTCGTTCCGGTGATCCTGTTCCACGCAGGCTTCGCCGCGTTTGCAGGCGGGTTCGTCGGCGTCGATGTGTTCTTCGTGATCAGCGGCTACCTCATCGCCTCGATCATCGTCGAGGAGATGCGCGGAGGTCGCTTCTCGTTCGGCCAGTTCTTCGAGCGGCGCGCGCGGCGCATCATCCCTGCGCTGTACGCCGTGATCATCGTCACGATCCCGCTCGGCTGGCTGTTCATGCTGCCGGACAACTTCGAGAACTTCGGCCAGAGCGTCGTCGCGACCGTGGGCGTGTCGAACAACATCCTGCTGTTCAAGACCTCCGGGTACTGGGACCTCGCGAACGAGTTCAAGCCGCTGCTCCACACCTGGAGCCTCGGTGTCGAGGAGCAGTTCTATCTCGTGTTCCCGCTGCTCCTTCTTGCGCTGGTGCCGCGCGGCAAGCGTGCGACGGCGTGGGTGCTTGCGGTCGTGGCGGTCCTGAGCCTCGTCTCGGCGCAGTGGTTCGTCGCGACCAAGCCGCTCGCCGCATTCCACCTGCTTCCGATGCGCGCATGGGAGCTCCTCATCGGAGCCATCTTCGCCGTCACGAGGAGTTCGGAGGCACCGCACCAGGTTTCGCGTGGTGGGATCGCCTCGGCGTTGTCATGGCTCGGGCTCGCGCTCATCCTCGCGCCGGTGTTCATCTACGACGCATCGACGCCGTTCCCAGGCGTGACGGCGCTCCCGCCGACCGTCGGAACGCTGCTCGTGATCATGTTCGCATCGGAATCGAACGCGGTGGGACGCATGCTGTCGTCACGCGTGCTGGTGGGGATCGGTCTTGCGAGCTACAGCGCGTATCTCTGGCACCAGCCGCTCTTCGCCTTCATCCGGCTGCTCAGCCCGGAGGAACCCGCGACGGGCGTCTGGCTCGCCGCGATCGCAGCAACGACGCTTCTGTCCTTCCTGAGCTGGCGGTTCGTCGAGCGACCATTCCGCTCGCGCGAACGGTTCTCCCGGACCGCGATCTTCGCCCTGACAATCGTCGTGGGCGCCGTGCTGATCGGCGCGGGATTCGCCATCGACCGAACCTCCGGCTTTCCCGGCCGTCTCTCGGTCATCGGCGGCTCGATCGACGGTGGCGGACGCCAGGCGCAGGCCGCGTACGTCGACCGTGCGTTCAAGCTGCGCACGGAACGGTTCGCCGACGACGGCCGGCGCAAGGTCCTTGTGCTCGGCAACAGCTACGCACGCGACTTCCTCAACATGGTGGCCGAGAACGGCTACATGAAGGGTTGCGAGCTCTCCTACGAGCCGGTGAGCCGCATCGAGGAATTCTCGTGCATCCGGGACATGCAGCGCCTTCCGCCGAGCCTCGGGCAGCGCCTGCCGAACTGCGATGTGCTCGTGCTTGTGATGCCTATCTTCGATCCCGAGTGCCTCGCCGAGGACATCGCATGGCTGAAGTCGCTGGGGGTTCCGCAGGTCGTCGTGCTCGGCACGAAGAATTTCGGCTGGAATCCGAACGCGGTGCTCGGCATGTCGCCGGAGGTGGCGAAGGCCTTCCGCGCGAAGGTGCTACCCGAGGTGTCCGAATCGAACGCGCGGGCGAGGGAGCGTGCGCCGGAGGGGTGCTTCGTCGACGTGCTCGCGCTCGTCGCCGACCCGGACGGTCGCGTGCCCGTGCTGACGCCCGCGGGTGAGATCATCTCGGAGGATGGCGGACACCTCACGCGGGCCGGAGCGAAGTTCGTCGGCGAACGTGCGTTCACCCATCCGCTGCTCGCGCCGCTCCGAGAGTGACGGGCGGGCGAAGCTCCGTGGATCACGGCCACGAGCGCCTCCGAAAGCGGCGTACCAGGCGGCGTGCAGGACGGCGCCGCAGGCTGCCGCACCACGATGCCCCGTGCTCCAAACCCCTCAATGCAGCGAGGTTGCGCCAGTCCCTGCGGGACCGTGCAACCTCGGCATCCAAGCACCAAAGGTCGCCGCCGCAGCGGCGACCGCTCAAATCATGGGCGGAGAGGGATTCGAATCTTGCCCGAAAACCCCGAGGAAAACGGCAGTTTACATCCGAGCGGTGCAGAATCGGGGGCACTTCGGACGGAGTCCGCCGAGCCGCTGTCGAAGGAGCTCACGGAAGTCGTTCGCGCGTGGGTGGAGTTGCCGGCCGAGATCCGTGCGGCGATCGCGGCGTTGGTCCGCGCGGGTCGGTGCGGGTAGGCGGGCGGCTGCCATGCTGCGCCTCTTGGGCGTGAGCGCAATCTGCGCCGCGGCGCGATTCCGCGTCAGCCAGCCAAGCGAGGGCGCGCTTCGCTGTGGCGATCTGTCCGCACCGGTCACCGTGAACCCTTAAAGGAAGAGGGCGCGCCGACTCGACGAGCCGACGCGCCCTGACGAAAGAAGCGACCTGGGACCCTACGCAGCCGCTGACGGTGATACCTCCAAGACGGTCGACTGCGACACCACAGCCGACGACTGGCCCACGATCGGCGCGCTCGCCGCCATCGATGGGATTCGCAACTGCACGAGCTTCGATTGGGGCCACTCGAAGTGGATCTTGCCGTCGAGCTCGACACCGCAGCCAGACCGGAATCCTGAACTCTGCTTGTGGAAAAAGGTGATCCCATCCCTTGCGCAACGATCGCGCATGTCGCGAGCCCATTGCGGATCCGCAGGACGATACCCCTTGCCGGACTCTCCTCCGTAGATCACCCACGAAACGCCTTCCAGGGACGGAATTTCGTGCAAGGGCCCCAGGGCAGGCTCGTACGAGATGAAGCGTGGAGCCGTGGCAGGGACCTTCCTCAGGATGTCCACGCGCTGGGCGACACGGAGATCTTCAACGCTCGTCCCAAGCCAGACGTTCTCCCAGCCCGCGCCCCAGTCCGGCGGAAGCATGCCCTCGATGTTCTGAGGACGCTTCGTGAGAATGAGCCAGTCGAGTTCCGAACATTCCCGCACCAGCTTCCACAGCTCGGCGCGCAACGGCGGAAGCGACTCGTGGCCGTCGAAGACGTCGGCCAGGGACGCGCAGAAGACGCGCGGGCGGCGAAGCGTGGAGAGGGGGACCTGGCCGACCTGGACGAGCCTGCCCATGGCCACGAGCCGCTCGACCGCGGTCAAGGCGCAGCCGGCCAGGGCTGCGATCTCGAAGAGGGTCAGCGGCAGGGTCGATGAGGCGTGTGAGAGGATGTCGGCCTGCTTCAGGGTCACGCTTGCCGCGGATGCAGGCCCCAGAAGCACCAGGGTGCGGCGCGCAGATGCCTCGCGATGCCACTTTCTCGGTGCGTCCCAGGTCTTTGTGACCTGCCGCTCCTTGTTGTTTCCCCACAGGTCCTTCTTGAACTTGACCCTGACAAGCGTCTCGGCGTAGCAGTTCCGGCACCCCTCGCTGACGCGGGTGCAACCCATCCAGGGGTTGAAGGAGTTATCCGTCCACGAGATTTTTGAGTTTTTCATCAGGCCCTCCCCTCCTCGGCGTCTTCGGTCGGCAGCGGGAACCAGTCGGGCCTCAGCGCGCGGATCTGGGCATCGAACTTGGCGTCATAGGAGGGATGCGCCGGATCCGTCGAGTCGCGGAGCGTCTCGTACAGTTCCGCCTCGGTGAAGCGCCCACGGGGCCGGTCCCAGACCTTGTAGCGGTTGTCACCGTTTGCTTCGGTCGACATCACGCGCCTCCCTTCGCTGCCAGCCGCAGGTCGGCGAGGTCGAGGAGTAGCGCGTCGAGCCAGGCCTTCGACGAAGGCGCGCTCAGGGACATGCTCACCTCATGGGCAAACCCCTTCGCGGCAAGCAGGTCGCGCTCGAGGTCTGGGGTCTGGGTTCCGGCCAGCTGCTGACGCACCAAGCCGCCGATGTCGTGGCGCTCGGACACGGTCTCCAGGACGAGGGTGTCGAGTACGCGCGCCAGCCATCTGTGGAACGAGACTGAGGCTTCTTGCCGAAGCTCGGGCCGCTTCCGGAGCAGCATGCGCTTGGCCCTCGTGAGCGCCGGCCAGGTCTGAAGGTCGTCCGGCCAAGGCCACTTGACCGGCTGCGGACAGGGAACCGCCGCCATGGCCCTGAGCTTCCTCTCGATCGTTGGGAGATCCCCGGTGAGGTCCTGGATAGAAGTGATGTTCGTCGTGTTGATCATTGTTGCTGCCTTCTGCCGATCCGTGTCGGCTCTGCTGAGGTCTCTGTCACGCTGTTCTCTGCCACTTCCGGTCGTTGCGCGCGTGCCGTTCACTGGCATCCCGTGTTCGTTTGGTCTCGTGCGCGATGCCCGGGCACGCGCCCGGGTCTTCCTGTCGGTCTCGGTCTTGGATGGGGTAGGCCTTGCTTTTCTGGGGTCTTTGGCGGCTCGGGATGCGCGGGCGATCGGTACGGGCGATGCGGCGCGGCGCAGCGGAGCCGAGCGGCACTGCGCGGCTCGAAACCTACCCCGCGAAATGTCATCCGCCGCGCCTTCGGGCGTCGGGCTGGGCGAGGAAGTGGACACGGTTCCAGCCACGGTCATGGACATGGCCACGGCGGCACGGCGGGGGCTGGCTCGAGCCCGAGGGCTGCCTCAGGCGAGGGCCGCGGGGCGACGCCCGCCCCCCCGCGCAGTCGGCCACGACGGCTCGGATCTCCCCGACTCTTGACCGGTGCGAACACTTGCCTCGCGCGGCCGAGGCCGCCTAGCGTTTCGCGCCCTCGCGTAGAGTCACGCGCGGGCACGAACCTCGACGCGCGTCGAGGGCATCGCGTCCATCAGCTGCGGCGTCACGCCGCGGAGCACGGAGGAAGTTCACCGCCACGGAACACGGCGGGATCGGGAGCGGTTCTTGATGGAGCCGCTCAGGGCAGATCGCTAAAGGGCAAGAAGAAGATTCGGAGATTCAGCCGGCGCGTGACCCACCAACGCTGTCGGCGCCAGAAACAGATTTACAAACACCCCATCGCTCCCCGCAACCACCGCCCTGTCTGGGCGACATGTCGGGGAGCGTGAGAATTCTGAGGTTCGAAGGCCCGACTCGCGATGGTTTCATGGAGCCGAGTTCGGGACGACAGTGCGAATGAGCAGAGGCGCGTCGGCGATCCCTATTCAGGGCTCGGCGACAGCATGCGCCCAAGAGCGAGGGTAAGCCTGTCCACTTCGCGTGGCGGGCGAGACCCAGATGGCGAGTGCAGCCTCGTGCTGCCGCAGCCGCTGCGTAGTGCGGCATTCGCCCGACGGTGTCGGGTCGAATTCTGTTTGAAACCCGCTGCTCCGACTTAGGAGCAAAGGAACGCCATGTCTAATTCTCCCTCCCCGGCAAATGCCGGGGACTCTTCCGACAACAATGACAAGAACCTCGATCAGATCAACGACAGCTTCGACAGGGCCGAGTACACCCGGCTGCTGGAGTTGGTCGGCGTCTCAGAGAGCGACCCCGTCAGAGCCTCGTCGCCCGCGGTCGACCGCGACGCGCGCGGACGCTACAAGGGCCGCTCTCTCTCGCCAACCGAGGTCAAGGTGTGCAGAGATGCCGCCGCGCGCGGCAGGTCCCACGAGCAGATCGCCCGGAAGCTTGGGTGCAGCCGATCGCTGGTAACCAAAAAGCTCGCGGGGTTCCGCTAGTCTAGTTGGCGGAGAGCTACAAACCTGAACCCGGGCGCGGTGCCCCAAGGCAGCAATGCCGACGAGCACCGCGCCCGTTTCTCATTTTGGCGCGGCATCGCGCGACAACCGTACCGTCGTGGAGACCCCCAGCCCGGCCTGTCGGAACGCGCGGATGAAGACCGGGCACGCATCCGCTGCGGGACACGCTCCCAGTCGCTCCCGTCCTGCTGAGCGACCCGCCGTCGGTTCAGGACACCGCGTGCCACACGGCCCAATCCGTCGGGTTCGCCCCGAGATAGCGTTCGACCTCGAACCGCGCTCACATCACGCTGAGAGGCGTTCGCGGCCGGCATCGGTGAGCGCGAGCCGCTCACCATCGAGCGTGACGAGGCCGCGCGTCGTGAGTTCACCGACCGCCTGCATCACGGACTGGAGGAGCGCGGAGGAAAGGCCGAGTCGGGCGGGCAGCTCGCTGACCGCGCAGCCGCTTGGCGAGATGGCGGCGAGCATGCAGATGATCTCGATGTCGGCGCGCGAGAGCGCCCCTGGACGCGGGCTTGGAGTCGGACGGTGGTTGAGCCAGGACATGGATGTCTCCCGTTCGTTTCGTGCGTTCGTGTCGGCGGCGGGCTGCGTATCGCTCAACCGCCGTTGATCTGTCGGTCGTAGCTGTCGATGATCCGCGCGAGCAGGCTCATCTTGACCTCCTGCCGCCCCCTCTGTGGGTCGGAGCGGCGCGGGTCCGCACCGGCCCTTCGCGCTTCCTGCAGGTAGGAGTTGATGTCGCCGACGAGGAACATCGCGGTCTTCGCGCGCGTGAGTGCGACATTCCAGCGGTTCGGCATGTCGAGGAACGGTGACGCGCGGCCACGCACGAGGCTGATGAAGACGTACTCCGCCTCGCGGCCCTGGCAGCTGTCGAGCGTCAGCACGTCGACCGTGAGCGAACCGATTTCTCCAGCCTCGCGCGCCCGATCAATCGCGTCGAGGAGAAGGTGCCGCTGGTCCTTGTACGGCGTGATGACCATGATCGAACCCGCGTCGTCGGCGCCACTGCCCGAGCCGGCGAGATTCTTCAGGGCCTCGCAGATCATCTCGCACTCGGCCTCGTTCTCCTCGCCACCACGGCTGCTAGAGCCGTCGACCTGCATGAAGTCCACGCGGTGTTCGCGATCCGTCGTCACCTTGCCGTCGTGCAGCGCCTCGTCGAAGTAGAAGAGCTCGCGCGGCACGCGCGAGAGGCTCGCGTGCATGCGGTATTGCAGCTTCAGCGTTCCGACGTACGGACGCACCGCCTCGACGAGCTGCGGGGACTGGAGCGCCGGCAGATCGCAGAGCGGCGCGACGTCGAACACTCCATTCGGGATTCCGGTCAGCCAGTCGTACACGGAGACGGTGTTGATCGCGTAGCGCACGGCGATCCGCTGCATGCACTCGGCGTGATCGACGCGGACGCCGGCCCCGCGCAGCGCGTCCGCGGCCTCCGGAGACGGGAGATACTTACACAGCCCGTTGCGAAAGCCGACGGACTGGAGCTTCTGTGCCGCGCGCCTGCTCCATGGCTGCGCGTGATACACCTCGAATGCCGTTGCGAACAGGCGCGACTGCGCGCGGTCGTACGGCTGGATCTCGTCGCGGCCGTCACCGAACACCGGGCGCTCGATGCGCAGGCCACGCTCAACGAGCAACTGCACCGTGCCCTGATTGCGAGGCGAACCCATCCGGTCGCGTCCGTTCATTTGCGAGAGGCGCTCGAACGCGTCGTCCACCATCTGCGGCTCGCACACGACGATGCCGGGTACAGGATCGTCCCCAAGCCCGCCGACCCGGGGCGCGGAGCTCATGCCGACGGCCTGAAGGTGACGCCGGACCGCCTCCATCGCCACTGCGGGGTGCCGCGTTGCCACCACCATACGGACCATCGCGCACTCATCAGGACGGCATTTCTCGAGCACAGCTCCAACCGAGCACACGAGCTCGAGCAGCGGGTCGATGACGTCGTCGAGCGTCACGCCGTTGTCCTCGGCGTTGCTGAACGGCGGCAGCTGCTTCGGATCGCCGACGAGCACCCAGCGCTTCGCCTTGATCGCGATCGCGAGGAACTCCGGCAGCGTCATCTTCGACACCTCGTCGACGACCAGCAGGTCGAAGGAGCCCGGCGGCGCCTGCTTCACGGTGTCGTGCGACAGGATCCCGATCGGGGTGCCGCAGATCACGTTCTCGGCACGCGCGATGGCGGACGAGAGCGGCGCGAGCCCGGGAATGGCTGCGTCCTCGCGGGCGAAGAGTGTCGATGCAATCGGAAGCGCGGCCTCGAGGCAGCGCTGCAGCCGCCGCGCGACGGTCGCGCCACGGAGCTGGCTCCTGCTGCCGACCCAGTAGCCCCGTGCGCGATCGGACAGCTTGCCGTTTCGCGCCGCGTAGCGGACCGGCAGCGTGTGCGGTGCGAGATCGTCGCTCGCCGCGTCGTCGCGTGGCGCGAGCTTCTCGACGACATTGTCGACCGCGACGTGGGTCGGCGAGACCACCAGGACGCGGGCGCCGCGTTCGACCGCGTTGCGGACGATGCAGCTGATCACCGTGGTCTTGCCCGAACCCGGGGGGCCCTGGATCACGGCGAAGTGCGGCGTCGAGATCGACTTCTCGACGCAGAGTCTCTGGAACTCGTCGATCCGCTCGTCCGGCGCACGCGTGAGTTGCGCCGGCGCCGCGGCGGCATCGCCAACCAAACCCATGCTCTGCGCGTCCATGCCGACGAGCGCGCGAAGCGGCGCGAGCGGCCCCTCGGGGCTCGCCTGCTGGAGCGCCTCGAGTGCCGCGAGCTGGCGCTGGATCTGCACGAGATTCGGCACGATCGCGACGTAGCGGACCGAGTTCCGATTGAGCGGCGGTGCGCTCAGCATCAGCGCCTTCACATGCTCCGCGCCGCCGTAATCTCCTGGCTCCCAGTCATTGAGGTCGGCGGTTTCGGGCTGTGGCATGAGACCGATGAACTCGCGCGGCGACCGTTCGAGCAGGACCTTCTGCTCCTCGGTCAGGAAGGTCACGGGCGTCTCGCGCGCGTTCTTGACGGTCTGGAGCACTTCCTTCTCGCGTTCGCGCCAGTCACCGAGGTAGTCGATCTCGATCTCGACGCGGCACGACCCGTCCTCCGCGTTCTCCGTCCACGCGCTGCCGCCGCTCCGGAAGTTCGGCCGTAGGTTCCGCGTGAAGCGCTTCATCGAGCGGAACACCGGATCGGCGGACGAGTCGTCGTCCGACTCCTCCGCCCCGTCGCGCTGCAGCACCGTCGCGATCAACGGTCGGGCGAGGAGGCGCTCGAGCTTGGCCTCAAGGCTCGCGCGGATGTCGCCGACGAGGCACCGACCCATCGATGGACTTGTGGTTGAACTCGGGACAACAGCGCGATCACCGTACGCGGACCTGGAAGCGGGAAAACTGGAATGCATGGGCGTGGAAACCTCCGCGAGGCTCGGCGTTCGAACCTCTTGCTGCAACTCTGTTTGTTAATCAATTTCATCTGCCGGCGGACGGTTCGACGTGAACCTCGCGCGGCCCGCAAGAGGGACGGCGCTCGGGGCGGGTTCCATTCCATGAGGCGCGGAAAATCCCGCGGCGCCCAGCGAAGCCGCACCGCAAGCGTCTGGGATCGAAGGAGTTGTCGCACCTCGTCGCCGCATGTCGTGTGCGCTCGCCCGACAGCCACCACGGTCTTCGACCAGGACTGGCGTCGGCGAGCCGAGGGCTTAGCACCTCAAGAAAGGCGCGACCCGGGCGCGGTGCCCCAAGGCAGCAATGCCGACGAGCACCGCGCCCGTTTCGTTTCGCGACTGTATCCTCACGCAGTCAACACAGCGGGTTCGGGGTGAGAGATTCCCCGCCGGCGGGTCCCGGCGGCCACCACCTCGGCCTGCTGCCTGACGAAACGGAGGCCGCCGGTGACCACGCCGCAAGTCGACTACTTCGCTCCCGCATCCACGCCCGAAGAGGCCGTGCTGCGCCGCATCAAGGGGGAGTTCCGCCGGAGCTTCATCGCGGAGGCGATCCGAAACGACGGCCTCGCCTCGGTGCCGCCCCAATGGATCGAGCACGATCTCCAGGAGCTCTTCAAGCAGATGCTGGCGGGGAGCGGCCCGCGCAGGCGCGGCGGCGAGGACCTTCCCGATCTCGACGATGGCGAGGTCGAGATCGCGCGCGTCGCGCTCGTGGACAGCGTCCATGGCGAGGTCACGAGCCTGCGCGCGAAGCGCGGCCCCGGCTCGATCACGCTGTGCCTCGTCGACGAGTACGAGACCGAGTTCGACCTACCGCGCGAGTCGATCGACCGGCCGTTCACAGCCGCCGAGCTGATCCGGTTCCTCGCCGAGTGCTCGCCCTCGCCCCTCGAGTCCGAGTGCCAACTGCGGATCTCCTCGCCCTTCCACGGCGACCTGCAGGCGCTCCTGGACGAGCACCTCGAGCGAAGCGCCGAGTAGGTGTCGGTGCGGCCCCTTGCCATGCAGTGCGACCGCACTCGGCTCGTGCCGGTCAGTAGTCCCAGTCCTGATGCGCCAACGGCCCTTCGTTGAGCACACTGCGGAGCCTCCGCCAGGACGGAAGATGCCGGTCCATCAGGGCGACGAACTTCGGCCCATGCGTCGGCTCGAGGAGATGCACGAGCTCGTGCACCACCAGATACTCGACACACCGCGCCGGCCGGCGCGCCAGCTCGACATTCAGCCAGATGCGCCGCGCGCGGATGCTGCAGGACCCCCACTTGGTCTTCATGCGCTTGATGCGGAACTCCCTCGCGTCGACGCCGAGGCGCGACTTCCAACGGTCGAAGAGCGCGGGCACCACCTCGCCGAGACGCTCGCGGTACCACGCATCGAGCAGCCTGGCCCGGCCGGCCGGCGTCAGCCCCGGCCTGCACCGGAGCAGGATCTTGCCGCCGCCCGGCATGGTCACCTCGCCCGCGCCCTCGTGCGCCACGACCTGCAGGCGGTACCGCCTTCCGAACAGCCAGTGGGACTCGCCGCTCACGAACTCGGGCGCACCGCTCCGCGCCTGCGCGACGAAGGCCGCACGCTGCCGCTTGACCCAGCCGAGGCGGGTGACCACGGCGCGTCGCACCGCATCCTCGGACATCGCAAGCGGCGCCGCGACGCGCACCTTGCCAAGCGGCGGGTGGACGCTGATGTGGAGGTTCTTGATCGCCTTGTGGACGACCTCGACCGACAGCTCTCCCACGCGAACCTGCCGCCGAGAGCCTGCGCGCGCTTCAGTAGTCATTCTGCTGCGCCTTCACGATCCCGAGGATCCTGTCGGCCTCCGCCTCGTCGCCGCCGAGCGCCTCGAGGACCGCAAGCCGAACCCTCCGCGTCTTCATGACGTTCGAGCGCCACTCGTCCTGCCTCGACTCGAGCACGGCCGCATGCACCTTCTGCGCCAGCCCAGCGTCGCGGTCGAGGTTGTCGAACAACGCCCGAAGCCCCGGCCCCGTGATCTCCGCCGGGTAGCTGGCCGAAGCCCCGCCATCGAGGACCTTCTGCACCAGATCCTGGAGCTTCTTCAGGTACTCGCGGTACTTCACCGCGCCCTGCCTGCGCTCCTCGATCAGCGCGTCGAGCAACGCGGACATCCGCTCGTAGTACTTCGGGTTGATCGGGCTCTCATCGACGATCTTCCGCCGGACATTGTTCTCGATGGTCTCGGCGACCGCTTCCTCCTTCGCCCCGACCTCGGGGGGCAGCGCCGCGCCCGCGTCGTCGGGATTCCGCGCCACCAGCTCGAGCAGCGTGAGGTCGCCGAAGTCGGTGATCTTGCGGCTCGCGTCGGCGCGGATGTAGGTGTCGATCAGGTGCCGCATGTGCGGCTCGTACTGCTTCAGGTCGACGGCATCGCCGCTATGGAGCTTGACCGCCGCGCGAAGCTGTTCGAAGAAGGTCACCTCCTCGCGAATCGCACGAGCCTCGGCGTCGCTGAACCCCGCCTCCTCCATGTCGTTCGCGATCGCGGCGAACGCCCGTAGCAGCGCACCCACGAGCTTGTAGAGATCGAGCCGTCTCGGCTCGTTCGCCTTGAGCTGGGCCGCGTCGCCCGACACGGTCGAGCAGAAGTAGTGGAAGTACGCGGCCTGATCCCGTGGCGCCTGCACGGGCTCGCAGAGGGCCCGCACCGCCTCGAGCGCATCCTCGAGGTCGTGCCGCGCCGACTTGATGCGGTCCGCAAGCAGCCCCTCCACATCCTCGGGGGCGTATCCGTCGAGGGCGCCCGAGGTGTAGTCGGACACCGCGCCCTTCAGCCGGCAGAACAGGTCCTTGTAGTCGACGATGTATCCGTACTGCTTGTCCTCGCCGTCGAGCCTGTTCACGCGGCAGATCGCCTGGAAGAGGCCGTGGTCGCGCATTTCCTTGTCGATGTAGAGGTAGGTCGCCGCGGGCGCATCGAAGCCGGTCAGCAGCTTGTCGACCACGATCAGGAGCCGCATGTTCGCAGGCTCCTTCACGAACCTGCGCTTCGCTTCCTTCTCGAACTCGTCCGCGCGACCCGTTGCCTGATCGACGGGCACCCCGAAGTGGCTGGACAGCATGCCGCCATAGATCTCGTACTGCCGCACCCGCTCCGACTTGCCCGACCCGGAGTCCTCGCCCTTCACATCGGCGATGCTCGGGCGGTAGGAGGTGACGATCGCGCAGTGGCCCTCGAAGCCCGACTTCACGAACAGGTCGTAGACCTCGCAGGCATCGTGGATGCTGCTGACGACGAGCATCGCGTTCCCGCGCCCGCTCATGAGCCGCGGCTTGGTGGCCATGTCGAGCAGGATGTCGGCTGCGATCCGCTCGAGGCGCGAACGGCTGGAGAGCACCCTCTGCATGGTGCCCCAGCGGCGCTTCAGCTCGACCTTGGCGATGTCGTTGAGCCCCTTCGTGTGGGCCTCGAACCACTGGTCGATCTTCTCGGGCGAGACGAGCTCCTGGTCGATGTCGCGCGCCTCGTAGCGGAGGTCGAGCACGACGCCGTCCTGGACCGCCTCGTTGAACTTGTAGGTGTGGATGTAACCGCCGAACACCTCGATGCTGCGCGCCTGGTCCGCCTTGAGGAGCGGCGTTCCCGTGAAGCCGACGAGGATCGCGTCCTCGCCGAGGATCGACTTCATGGCCTTATGGAGCGCCCCCGACTGGGTGCGGTGGCACTCGTCGACGAAGGTGAAGATCTTCCCCTTCGCGCGGAAATCGGGCGGGAGGGACCGGCGGATCTCCTCCACGAAGTCCTCGAGATCGCCAGCACCCTCCCCGTCCTCCTCATCCCCCTTGCCTCCGAACTTGTGGACGAGCGAGCAGATCAGCGACGGCTCGGCCGCGTTCAGGAGCGTCACCAGCTCGGCGCCGCTGCGAGCGCGAACGATGCTCCGCTCGCCCACGCCGACGAAGACGCCCTGGATCTGCTCGTCAAGCTCCTTGCGGTCGGTGATGACGACGACGCGCGACCCTGCGATGTTCTCGCGGATCCACTGCGCGAGCCACACCATGGTCAGGCTCTTGCCCGCGCCCTGGGTGTGCCAGATGATCCCGCCCTCGCCCTTCCGCAGCTGCCGCTGGGCCGCCTTCACGCCGAAGTACTGGTTCGGCCGGCTCAGCTTCTTGATGCCGCCGTCGAAGACCACGAAGTCGTGGATGAACTCCAGGAACCGCTCCTTGCGGCAGAGCTGCGAGAGCTGCGTCGCCAGCATGTCGCCCGTGGGCGCGGAGCCCTCCTCCTTCCACGCGAGGTAGTACTTCTCGGGGGTGCCGATCGTGCCGTAGCGGACGCCCTCGGAGTCGTTCCCCGCGAACAGGTACTGCACCGTCGAGAAGAACCCCTCGATGAACGCCTTGCGCTGGTTGCCGATGTTCTGGCGGATTCCCTCGCCGACGGACACCGTGCTCCGCTTGAGCTCGAGGACGCCGAGGGCGATTCCGTTCACATAGAGCACGATGTCGGGACGCTTGGTGTGCGCGGCCTTCGCGGCGGGCACGACCGTCACCTCCTCGGCCACGCCCCAGCTGTTCGCCTCGGGATTCCGCCAGTCGATCAGCTCCACCATGACCGTCTGCTGGCCAACCCCGGGCTTCACCTGCACGCCGTAGCGAAGCAGCGTGTAGACCTCCATGTTCCGCTCGTACAGCGACCGGCTTGAGTTGTCGGCTGCCTGCCGCAGCTTGCGGATCGCCGCGTCGGCGATGTCCGCATCGGTGCCTCGCGCAAGCAGCCACTCCCGGAGCAGGCCTGCCTCGATGTTCGAGTTGCCCTCTCGGGTCTCCCAGTTGCCGAGGTATGCGTAGCCGAGCTTCTCGGTGAAGTGCCGCACGGCACGCTGCTGCGCCATGCGCTCTGGGTCGCCGATGTTCGGGTCGGTTCGCTCCTGCATGGTCAGCATTCCTCAGTTCTTCGCGCAACGAGGCGCACAGTCGCAGTTCATGGCTTCGATCCACCCGCCGTCGTCAGCCGTCGCGCCGAGCGCGTCTCGGGCCACTCCCGCGCGCGAGTATCCCTTCGCAGTATGGGGGATGCCAAGGTCGATGTGGCGCTCGATGTCGCGGTCGATGGCCTTCATCGCCTCACCTCGACCAGGCCTTCAACAACGCCTCCGCGAACGCGCTGTTCCGGACGAGGCCGTTGCGGCGCAGGAGCTTCCGACCCTTGCGGCCCAGCCGTCGCGCCAGCGCGTCGACCCCTCGGCGGCGGCAGACGGGGCGCTCGACACAGACGAAGGAAGTCCGAACCCGCCCCGACTTTCGAGTCGTGACATGGAGCACGTTCCCGGGTGGTGCCACCAGAACCTTGCCGCCGCCTTCGTCGGTGACCTGAACCACGACATCCCCGCGCCTGAACGGGCACCTGCCGTAGTACCTGAAGTCCTCGATCTCGAAGCCGCGCTTGTGCTCTCGCCGCTTCTTCGCCACCTCGAGCGCCGCCTCCTGGATCTCCTGCTCGGCGTCGGACAAGTCGACGATGCGCAGCTGGGCGAGCAGGAGCCTCGGCAGCGAAGCGCCGCCTGACGACCGCGCGAACTTCCGCTTGCCACCCCCACCACCAGCCACCTTCGGCGGCCGGTAGAGCTTGGTCAAGCGCTTCACGACCTCGGGAGTGAGTTCGTGCAGGCACTGGCCCAGCACGAAGTCCTTCGCAGCGCCGACCACGGAAGACTCGGTCGTCCGCACCATCGCTTCGACGAGGTGCGACGACGCGCGGCTTGATGCGTTCGCCGATCCGATGAAGGCGGCCCGACCGACCACATAGACCTTCGCGTGCAGGTTCGGAACGCTGTAGACACGCACCCCTGCCTTGATAAGCCTGCCGAGGTCGGCGGGGCAGGTCTGGCCCGACGAGACAGCGCGCTCGGACGCATCGACCACCAGGCGGCTCCCCCGCGGCAGCGGCAGCAGGCGGCTCGCGCCCTTGCCGAGGTATGCCACGGCAACCGAGCACGGCTGCCGCGCGGCACGGACAGCGCTCGTGAGCTGCGGCCAGATGTCCTCTGTGAGGAGTTCGGTGCTCACACGAGCCTCGTCCTTCCCGTCAGCAGCTCCTGCATCATGGCCCCCTTGAGGGCGCGAGTCTTCTCGCGGCGGGCTTCGAGTGCCTCGAGCTCGGCGTCCATGTCGGAGAGGACGGCGGCGATGGCGCGCTGCTCGGCAACAGGGGGAAGTCTCAACCGAATACTCGCCAAGGCAGAGGCGCCGATGTGGACGACTGCATCACCCTGCGCCCTGCTGGCCTTCTGCCTCGCCACCTCGGGGGCGTTGCAGTAGTAGCCTAGGAAACGCGGATCGCCGCGATGATTACGCAGGATGACGATGTCGCTACCGGCATATGCGATGCCTGCGTCGACAACCGCAACACACTTTCCGATCTCCTCCTTGGTTTCTCCCGACCCCGCGAATAGGAGGTCGCCCTGTGCCAAGAGAGTTGAATGCCGCGCCACCTCCTCTGAGATCGATGAGAAGTACTGGCGGATATGGTCGCTGTGGTGCGTGTAGATTTCGCCGTATCGAACGCAGGGGAGATCGCCGCTACGCGCTTCGTCCTTGCGAACTCCGCTGCCCTTGAGGAACGACCCCATATCCCCCAACCGCTTCATCTCCCACTCCCCGCTGAACCCTGGCAGCCTGGTCCGGCCGGTGAGGAGCTGCTGCATCGCGGCCTGCTTGAGGTCGCGCTTCTTGGCGATCAGGCGGTCGAGCGCGGCGAGCAGCGCATCCGCATCGGACAGGGCCTCGGCGATGGCGCGCTGCTCGGGGAGGGGCGGGGCGACGCACAAGATTCGCTCGATCTGGTTCAAGAACAGATTCGGCTGCGCACCTTGATTCACGCTGTTTGCGATCTGCAACTGCGCGCGCCTGCCCTGCAGCCAATATTGAATGAAGGTGCCGGAAGCGCATGCATCGTCGATCTTGGCCAGTGCCGCGCTTCGCACGAGAACGCACTCGAGTCCCTCCGGAACAACCGAAACTCGACCAATACTGCCGGAGCATGAAATCAAGATGTCGCCCGCTGCCGGCGCACAGCGCAATCGCATTCGTCGATACTCCGACTCTCCAACGTAGTCAACATCCGTGAGTTCGATTCGGCCATCCCGAATGTTCCGCGCAGAGAGCAAGAAGTAGCCGTTGTCTTCCCGCCGCGGTGTGGCGTGGTCACCGTCGGTGATCTGCACAGTCAGCGCACCGAGCGAGCGCACCTCCCACTCCTCCGGGATCACCCCCACCTCCGTCTGCTTGTAGCCGGGCCTCAACTCCATGACGCCCCCATCTTCTTCAGGTGACCGTCGACGCGAGCGGAGAGCGCGGCGACCTCATCGACGAGCGCGGGAAGCGGCGACTCGTACCGTGCCGCGAGTTCTCGCACACGGCCGCCGAGGGTCTGCGACACGCGGTCGATCTCGCCCTTCACAGCCGCCGCGAGGGCAGCATGCCACTTGTCGTCCACAACGAGGGTCTTCACCTCGTCCTCGGTCAGCTTCGGGTACTTCGCCGCGACCTTCTCGGCGAGCGCGACCTGGGCCTCGGAGAGCTTTCCCGACGCGCCCCCCGATTTCTCCATGATCGCGACCAGTTCCTTCAGCACCCTCATCTCGTCGGCGGCAGCGGCATCACGACCGAGCGCCTTCAGCCTCGCGGCGGCGCTTGCCTTCGTGACCTTGCCCTTGTCGTTCGCGGCGTCGGCGAGAAGACCGTCCTCGCCGCCGTGCTCCTCGGTCATCTCCTCGACCTGCTGGTCAAGCGCCGCGACCTCGGCTTCGAGCTTCTCGACCGCCGCCTGCTCCGAGGCGAACCAGCGGGCCACGATCAAGCGCGGCGGCACGAGCTCGGTGGTGAACTTCTTCTTCCCGACGACGAGGTCGGGCTTGGCCTTC
>JBIKXP010000179.1:0-6664 GCA_044355685.1 Phycisphaerales bacterium | reverse complement strand
CATCGACTGGGTGCGCTCGATGCGAATCCAGCGCGGCGAGTACCCATCGATCGACTTCGACCCGCCCGGCCTGAAGCGGAGGACGCCCCCTCCCACCGGCGGCCCGGACCGCTGACCACGCCGGGGAAGCGGCTTCTTGCGTCGCCCCGAAGTCTCGCCTCGAAGCCTCGAAGTCTCGCCTCGAAGTCTCGCCTCGAAGCCTCGAAGTCTCGCCTCGAAGCCTCGGACTGCCTCCGGCGTCCGCCATCGTGGACTTGCTCGGGCGATGGCGCGGCCCGACCGCAAGTCCCGGGCTTCCGTTACACTCCGCTCTCTACGGCCCGGCACCCGCCGGGAGGGCTTCTTTGCGTCTCTGCGGAGCCACCCCCGAGGGTGCTCCCACCTGTCAGGAATCACCATGGCGTACCGCTTCTCGAACCGTCTCGCCCGCCCGTTCGCCCTTCTTGCTGCGGGAAGCCTCGCGGCGGCCGTCCTGTCCGGCTGCAGCGACCCGGTGCTCGAAGGGCAGATCAAGTTCGATCAGAATCTCGCCGCGATCTCAAGCGAGTACGCGCAGGCACTTGGCGGCCGCCCGGATCTCCTCGCGAGCGCACCGAGCGAGGAGAGCCTCACCGCTCTTCGCGCCATCGCCGACCGCGCTGGCAGCCTCACCGGCGGCTCGCAGGCCCAGCAGACCGCTGCGCGCGGCCTCTCGCTGAGCATCTACCGCACCACGGCGTCGCTTGCGATTTCCCGTGCCCGCGCGATCGAGTCGAGCCATGAGGACGTCCGCGGCATCGCCCGCGCGGCCTTCGGTCTTGCGGCCGAACTGGACGCGATCGCGGAGGCGAGCGCGACCCTGAACCTCGCCAGCGACCGCGCCGACGCGCAGCGTCAGCGCGAGGAAGCCTCGAGCCAAGCCCGCACGCTGCAGACGAACGCCGCATCGCTCGAGAGCCCGATGAACCTCCTCGAGTCCCGCATGCGCGAGGCGAATGCGCGCTTGGCGCAGCTTGATCAGGAGAACGCCGTCCTCCTCCGCAAGGCCCGCGAGTCGAACCCACAGACCGCCCTCGCCTTCGTCGAGGAAGCCGCGTCGGTGCAGGCAGAGGCCCGCGCCGTGCGGACCTCGCTTGCAAACGAGGACATCGCCCGCGGCGAACTCGCGATCAACAAGTCGCTTGTCGAGACGAGGCTCGCGTCGGCGAAGAACCTGCAGGCAGCGGCTGGTGCCGCCCTCGAGCTGCTCGCCGGTTTCGAGAGCGACGTGAAGTCGGGCACGCAGAAGACCCGCGATCTCGCGGCGGAACTCCGCGTACGTGCCGACGAACTTCTCAAGGCCGTCGCCGACGAGCGCGCAGGAGCGCTGCAGAAGGCCTACGAATCCGCTGCCTCCGACCTCGGACGCACCTCGGGTACGAGCGGTGCTCTGGCGAACACGGTGACCACCGAGGAACTCCGCCTCGGCATGCTGCAGTTCAACGGCACCGTGGCCGAGGCGCAGGCGCTCCTCGCCGCAAAGGGCGCCGACGCCGCCGGTGTGACCGAACTGAAGTCGACCGCCGAGACGCTCCTCGCGTCGCTGCGCGAGAAGTCGACCTTGGCCGCCGACCAGATGGCGACCGCAGGCGAAGACCCTGCGAGCGTCGCGATGAAGTCCTACGTCGAGGGCGTCAAGAAGGCTGCCGGCGACGCCGACATCGCCAAGCTCTTCGCCCCGCCGGAGAAGCCGAAGCCCTTCAATCCGGCGGCCGGGCCCTCCAAGCCAGCGGCAGGTGGCGCCTCCGCGGCGGCCCCAAGCGGACCGGACAACCTGGCCGATGTCCTGGCCAAGCTGGGCGCCGCTGGCAAGGACCCCATCGCTGGCGGCGCAGTGCTTGTCGAGATGCTCGATGACTCGAGCAAGGGCGGGCGTGCGCTGAAGTCGATGATGGGCCAGTCGTTCAAGGCGATGGAGCCAATGCTCATCGCCGTCAAGGAGAAGTTCGGCGACGCTGGCGCGGCGGCGGCGTCCGACGGGATGACGCAAGGCCTCCCCGGCCTCGGTTCGCTCGACTTCACCTCGCTCACCGAGAAGTCCAACGACGGTCGCAAGGCCGTGTACGAGCTGGCCGACGGCTCCGAACTCACGCTGGTGCGCGGAGCCTCGGGCTGGAAGATCGACATGCTCGCGTCGCTTCCCCCGAACGAGGCCGCGATGATCGAGCAGGCCGCCCCCATGGCCGGCATGATGGCCGCGCCCATGAAGAAGGCCGCGGAGAGCGTGGCCGCGAAGATCCGCGCCGGCGAGTACGACTCTCCCGCCGCCGCGATGCAGGCCTTCCAGCAAGAGCTGATGAGCGCGATGGGAAGCCTCTTCGGAGGTTGACCGTCGGAGACGCCCTTCTTTCTCTCGTGCGGAAGTTCTCTCGTGCGGAAGTTCTCTTTGGCGGACTCGGGACGACCGCGAGTCGGGTGTTCAGCCCATGCCTCCGACACGCGCGTGGCGCTGCGTTACGCTACCGCCATGCTTGGGTCACCCGGCGCATCGGCTCCATCCCGCGGCTGGACGCTCATCACGCGCGTCAAGGCCGCATTCCTCGTCGTCACGGCTCTCTTGGCGATGATCGCATGCGTGGGGCTGCAGCCGATCTTCAAGACGATCGTGACAGAGCAGCAGATCAAGATCGGCGAGTTCGCCCGCCTCTATCTTGAAATGCCGTGGATCGGCGCGCTCCTTGGGATTCCCGCGCTTGTCTCGTGCATTCCCCTGATCCGGGGAACGCGCCGCCCGCTCCTCTGGATGAGCATCGCCACCGTCTTCCTGCTGCTGCCGTTCGCGTTCCTCCTTGGCGCGTTCGTCGGCGTCATGGCGCCGCTCTACGAGTACCGGGAGCTATGACCGGACGTGCGCCCACGCCGCGGCGCGTGGCGCTGCGCGAGGCGATCGAGCTGCGGGCCCACGAACTCGGCTTCGCGCTGGTCGGCGTCGCGCGGGCGGCGGCGAGTTCGCGCGCGGCCGAATTGCGCCGCTGGATCGCCGACGGGAAGCACGGAGAGATGGCGTGGATCGCCGAACGCGTCGACCAGGCGGTCGACGTGCGCACGATGCTCAAGGAAGCCCGCAGCGTGGTCTGCGTTGCCGACCGTTACCACGACGGCCGGCCAGATCGGGCGAGCGCCGGGAGTCCGCGCGGGCGCATCGCGCGGTACGCGCGGGCGAAGGACTACCACGACCTGATCCGCGACCGTCTGCGCAAGCTCGCCCGCTTCATCCGCGAGGAAGTGCCTGGCGCGGCGACGCGGCTGACCGGCGACATGCACCCGATCCTCGAGCGCGAGCAGGCGGCGCGGGCGCTGCTCGGGGCGATCGGGAAGCACACGCTTCTCATCCGGCCCTCGCTCGGGAGCTTCTTCCTGCTTGGCGAGATCGTGACCGATGCGGACATCGCAGCCTCGGACGAGGCCCCCGTCGCACGGGTCGACGGAGACTTCCCTTCCGGTGCGCGCGCGGTCCCCGACGGCAGCCTCTGCGGCAGCTGCACGCGCTGCATCGATGCGTGCCCGACACAGGCGATCAGCCCGTACTCGGTCGACGCCACCCGCTGCATCGCCTATCTCACCATCGAGCATCGCGGCGAGATCCCCGCATCGTTCTTCGGCAAGACGGGCGACTGGTGGTTTGGCTGCGACGTCTGCCAGGAGGTCTGTCCGCACAGCCAGCCCACGCGCGCCTCGCGACGCACGGGCTCGAACCCCGCCTATGCGCCCAGGCTCGACTCGGTCGATCTCCTCGAGGTGCTCGACTGGTCGGAGGAGGATCGCGCAAGGCTCGTCGTCTCGAGCGCGCTGAAGCGGGCAACGCTGCCGATGATGAAGCGGAACGCGCTGCTTGCGCTGGCCGGCCCCCTTCGCGAGGCGCCCGCCGCCGAGGCCGAGGCGATCCGACGCCGTGCCGCCGAGATCGCTGCGAGCGCCGAGGAAAGCCCCATCGTGCGGGCCGCGGCCGAAGCGCTGCTCGGTTCCGTGTGACGGGTCGCCCCAGTTCCGGCTCGGGCTCGGGCTCGGGCTCGTGCGTCCTCGCGCACTTCACGTGCGCCGAGCGCGCGGAGCCTTCGCCGCCGAGGGAATCTCGAAGGCGAACTGACTCAGCTCGATCGCGCGGGTGATGCCAAGCTTCTTGAAGATGCGCTTGCAGAAGGTGCTGACGGTCTGCGCCGAGATGCCAAGCCGCTTGGCCGCCTCGGCTCGAGAGAGTCCGCCCTGCAGCAACCGCGCGATCTCGAGTTCGCGGGCGCTCAGGACCGCCGGCGACTTGCGACGTCCCGCGCGCTGCTGGACCGCGGCCTTCTCCATCATGACGTACACGTTCGGAAGCGGCGTCGCGGTGGGCGTGACCGGGTCGGCATGCAGTTGGATCGAGTGGTGCTTCCATTCTGGCGGCAGGTCCTTGAGGCAAAGCGCCCGCTCCTCGAGTTCGTGCGCGTACTCGCTTGCTGCGTAGATTCGGCGACGGAGCTCGTCGAGTTCCTCGCGCGTTCCAGCCACCTCGCTGACCTGCCTGAAGTACCACTCGCCGCGGCCACGTTCGGAAAGCGGCTTTCGACGGGCGAGGATCGTGGCCGCGCGGGCGACGCTCTTCTCGGCCAATTGCTCGAAGCATCGGCGTCCAGGCTCATCGTTGGTCAGGACCGCCACAAGCGCAGGGACAGCGATCTCGTAGGCGACCGTTCGCCTGCGTCCAGTGGCCGCAAGCTTGCGAACAAGCCCCCCGGCTTCGAGGAGGTCGATCGACGCGACCACGGTCTCGAACTTCATTCCACACGCCTTCGCAAGCTCCGCGGACGACGTCGGCGCTCCGAGCATGCGGAGCTTCCCCCAGCAGCGCATGGCGTCGTCGTTCAGCAGCGCCTCCATCACAGGCGGTCTCGAGATGTCAATGGTCGGCTCCTGCATCGCGCCTAGTGTGCGCATGCCGACCATCAAGTGTCAACCTCGTTGATGCGCGACTTGATCGCCGTGCCCGCCCGCACGCACGCCCGGAAGAGCCGCTCGGCGGCGCGCCGGGCGCGCTCACGTGCCTCGACGTGGTTCGCTGCAGCGACCGTGCCGCGCGCGGCTCAGACGAGGTGCACGGACGCCGTGTGGTTCCATCGTTCACGCGGGCGTCGCGCACTGGTGACGTCGATGGATTCCTCGACCACCGGCACGGGTACGACGAAGTCATCGGAGGTGTCGGCGCCGACAGACCAGTCTGATGAATCGGAGTCGACGTGCTGCATGACGGAAGTCCTCGTTTCGCCTGTGTAGCTCCCCCGGTGCCGCTGCCATGGCGGCCGGAATATCCGGCCCGACCGGCGGATGATCGGGTTCCCGGTGAAAGTGCATGCGCACCCTCAGGCGTGACACCATCGCTGGAAATCTGCGAAACTGGTCGGAAAGTCGATCCTTCGCCGTCACAGCGCTCGACGTTCGATCGCTTCCGTGGCATGGTCGAGGCGAACCCCGCGCACCCCCGCCTCCAAGATGGTTCCATGGACAAGAACTTCGATCAGCCTGAAGTCCTCGAGGACCTGCGCAGCGGAGACCCCGCGCGCGAGGGACAGGCGCTGCGCGCGCTCATCGAGCATCTTGTGGCGCAGACCTCGCGCGACCTCGCGACGCGGCGCAACGGCGTGCACCTGCAGCCCGACAGCCTCGTGCAGCGCGTGGTGATGCGCGAGCTGTACGAGACCGGCGCGCCGTACCAGAAGTTCGAGAACGACTCCCATCTCTTCGGTCGGCTGCGTCTTGGGATCCTGAACCGGATCCGCGAGGTCCTCCGAAGCCCACGCGCACGCGCCAGGCAGTTCTCCCAGTCCGAGCCGGAGGCCGGGCCGTTCGATCCGAAGGCCGAGGGCGCAGGTCCGCGCACGGAGATCGCGCGGAAGGACTGGAACGCACACGCAGACGAGCGCAACGCCGCGAGCCGGGCGCGCATCCTCGCGATCATCGCCGAGGAGGATCGCGCGCTCGTCGAGCTCGTGGTCTTCCGGGGCCTCGGTTCCGAGCGCGCGGGTGAACAGTTCGGAATGCATGCCGACGCCGTTCGACAACGGATGTCGCGGCAGCGCAGGCGTCTGCGCGAAGCGCTGCTTGCGCCACTCGACGCGAAGCTGTCTGCCGCCGACGCGACGGTCGTGAAGGGCCTCCTCGTCGAGCGCCGCGAGCCGAGCGAACTTGCCGGCGAGGTGGGGCTCTCCGTCGAGTCGATCGCACGTCGGCTGGCCGAGCTTCTCGCCGGACCGATCGCGGCCGAACTCGGCGACGAGGGCGTGACCTACCTCATGCGGCTACTCGGAAAGGTGCGCGGACCCGGACCCGGACCCGGACCCAAATAGTGACGCTTCAGGAAATCGCGTGGGTGAACTGCGATGGAGGCGCCGATCGGGCTCCGGTTTTCTCACGGAGGCACGGAGGCACGGAGAAAGGACGAGAACACGAAGACTGCGAGCGATGCGAGGACGCGGAAAGACGCGAGAAGACGCGAGAAGTCATCTCTCTTCTTCGCCGAGGCCGCTTCTGCGTCTCTGCGAGAGGATCCGATTGCCCGGGGCTAGGTTCTGTCTGACGGATCGGCCGGGCTTCAATCCGCGCGGCATCCCGGCTGGCGGCGTCGGGTTCAACTCACTGTATCGCGTGGTTGGATCATTGGGGATACAGCTTC
>JBIKXP010000032.1:0-21563 GCA_044355685.1 Phycisphaerales bacterium | reverse complement strand
GTGACGGTGCGCGGCGTCAATCGGGACGACGACACCTTCCTCCGCTACGCGGACGAGGACATGATCGCATTCGTGATGCTGTTCGTGCAGCGGAAGACCCCCGAGGGCGAGGCCGAGATGGAGGCCCTCACGCAGGAACTCGTCGAGGCTGCGCTCGCGCACGAGGGGCGCCACTATCTCCCCTACAGGCTCCACGCCACGCCCGAGCAGTTCGCGCGCGCCTATCCGCAGGCGCGCGATTTCTTCGCGCTCAAGCGGAAGTACGACCCTGACGAGCTGTTCCAGAACCTGCTGTACATCCGCTACGGCGCGCCCGCTTCGTCGCAGCTTCGCGTCGGGAGCGAGTCCGATCAGCCGGGATCGAACCCCTGACCGCGCATGACGCCCTTCCCCGCCAGAATCCACTGCCTGCTTGCGCTCGATGCGCCGATCGGCCTCGTGATCCGACGCGGGCCGTCGAAGCGCGTGGCCACGATCCTGTGGGACAGGAGGCGCGACGAGTTCAAGGTGGGCCAATGGCTCAAGGGCCGCATCTACGAGCGGCGCTGCGACATCTCGCCCGATGGGAAGCGCCTGATCTACTTCGCGATGAACGGCGCCTGGGGCTCCGAGTCGCGGGGCTCGTGGACCGCCATCTCGCGGGTGCCGTATCTCAAGGCGATCGTGTTCATGCCGAAGGGCGACTGCTGGAACGGCGGCGGCATGTGGGCGCGCGACAGGGACTACTGGCTCAACGACGGACCTGGGGGGAGGAGCGGCCACACCATTCCGAAGGAGTCGACCGAGGTTCAGCGTGTCGGCGCGGATCCGTTCGGCACGGGATCCGGCGAGTGCCTTCAGGTCTACTTCCCACGCCTCATCCGAGACGGCTGGATCCACGCGGCCGAGGTGAACTCGGGAAGGCCGAAATGCGCGGCCGTGTTCGAGAAGGACATCGGCAAGGGTTGGACGCTGCGGAAGATCGTCAACGCGTCGATCAACCATCCCGTCGGCAAGGGCTGCTACTGGGACGAACACGAGCTCGTCGGTCCCGAGGCGGGGCAGGTCAGCCGACATCCGACCTGGGAATGGGCGGATCTCGACGGGAAGCGGCTCGTGTGGGCCGCCGACGGCAAGCTGTGGGCTGCGGAGGTCCGGCCGAGCGGGCTCGCAAACGAAGTCTTGCTCCACGACTTCAACGCGATGGTCTACCGTCGCATCGCAGCGCCGTATTGAGGCACAGCCGCCCCGATGATCGCGCGGCATGCAAAGACCGCCGCGCCTTGGGAGGACGCGCGGCGGCGGGATGTCTCGATGTCGCGATGACGCGCCGAAAGGTACAGCGACGGCGGCGTCCGACGACGCCCGCGATGTCGATGTGCGCGGTCGGCACGATGGGCAGGAACGCCGAAGGCCGCGAGGCCATGCTGACGGTGACGCTGCGGCCGGAGGTGAAGTTCTCCGGCGAACACCTGCCGACGCACGAGGAGCTCGCCGACATGCACCACAAGGCCCACGACGAGTGCTTCATCGCGAACTCGGTGAAGACAGAGGTACGATGCGAGCCGGTGGGCGCTTGATGCCACTGATCGTGTCCGACGATGACGCACTGCAGTTTGGAGGAACAGATGACGGAGAGTCAACAAAGCACTGAAACGCCGAAGACGCCGAGAAAGCCGCGGCGGCTCGTCGAACTCACGGCGTACTGGGGCAACGACGACGCAGAGAGCACGATCAAGATCTCGCCGCGCATGTGGAGCGAGATTCAGGCGGGCAAGACGCATTTCAAGGACACCTACGGCTGGTACGAGGGTCGGAGATTCCGCGTCGGCTGGACTTTCATCCGCAAGACGGTGACGATCGAGGACGCCAGCGGCGACCGCTGCGTCGACGGGCGCCCCATCGAGGAACTCGTCGTGCGATTGCTGCCCGAATCGCCGAAGTCCGACGCGTGAACTGGCGCATGAACCCCGCCAAGGTCATCCGCTCAGAGGTGAAGCAGCTCACCGACCTGCCGAACATCGGCAAGGCGTCGGCGGAGGACCTTCGCGTCCTCGGCATCCGCACGCCGCCCGACGTCACCAGTCGTAGCTCGCGTCGATCAGATCCGAACGCATGCTGTGGCCCGGCCTCACCGCGTCGGAGTCGAGCCAATGGTCGAGGTGCCACGCGAGCGCGCCGGCCTCATGTGCCGTGAGCGTGAAGATCGGCTCGGCCTTCTGTCCGTGCGCCTCCCACGCCTCGCGGGCATAGACGCGCATGTTCCCTCCATCGCAGTGAATGACGACGTTGCCGCGCCTTGGGCGCAGCACCATTTGCATCGGGGATCCACCGTTCGGCATCGTGTCTTTCTCCCTCTCGTTTACCTTGTGACTGCTCGCGAACCCCGCTCCAACCAGCGGCGCCGCCACATCGGCGACACGCTCGGCGAGAACGTCACGACACGGTAGCGCATTTCATAGATCACGGCGTCTCGCAGCGTGCATGGTGAATTCCATTCGTCGGCTCAGCGCCCTGCGGCACCGACTGGGCCACACCCAAGAAACCGCCGACAAGAGGGCGCCGTTGTAGGTCGACGCCGCCAACTCGCGGCCCAGAAGCGAGAAGACCGCGCCGCAATCGAGCGCGCAAACGCGCCACGTTCCGCGGGCGGATCATTCGTGAAGCCTTGCTGTACTCCGATTGAAGATTCAAGGGGACTGGCCTACATTGGCTGCCTCTCTCACGTCGGTGCGTTTCCTGATCGTCCTCGCCGGCCGACGCGCTGAGGGCTCGGGGCCCTCCTTTGCTCGCAGCATCGCTCCGACAAGGTGACGGGCGAGCTCAAGTCCTCCGCCAATACCTCGCCGAGCTTTCGTCCGTACCCCTCCTCGCATGCATCCCCTCGACCAAGCCATCGCTGCGCTCTACGCTGCGTTCGCCGATGCGCGCGCGCCCGTGCGCATCGAGGGCTGCCCGTGCTGCGTGGACCGCAAGACGGCACCGAGCCTCCTGCATCGTCCGTTGCGCGAGATTCCGCTTGACGATCTCGGGCGCTATGCCTTCTCTGCGATCACGACGGTCGGGAGCGAGACGGACTATCTCTACTTCCTTCCGCGCATCGTCGAGATCGCGGCGACCGAGCCTTCGCGTGGTCCTGACATTCCCGTGACCGCCGCGAAGATCGCAGTCGCAGGCTTCCCATCGTGGCCGGTGCGCCGGCGCGAGGCGCTGCTCGCCGTGATCGACTGCACCGTCGAACACCTGCTCGCGACCGCCGAGCATGACGCGCTCGACGACTGGCTCTGCGCCTGCGCCAGGCTCGGGATCGACCTGCGTCCGCGTCTTGCGCGCATCGAAGCCCACCCTGACGCGGTGCTTGCCTGCTTCACGACGCACGCACGGGACATCGGATCGGGGCGTTTGCGCCGCGGATACTGGGAGAACGGCAACGCGGGTCATGACCAGTTGCTCGAGTGGCTTCGATCCCCGACGGTCCGACGAGTTGCGGCCGAAGCGTTCGGCGTGGATGATGCGCTGTAACCATCAATCAGGAACCGCACCCATGACGAACCCAGCGGCACGACCGACCACTCGCCCGCTCACCGTCCTTGCCCGGGGCGCACTCCTCGCGCTGCTCGCATCGCCGACGAACCCGACGACGGCGCATGCCGCCGCCCCTGCGCAGGTCCAGTCGAAGGCGCCGCCCAAGGGCGTCGTGATCGCGCAAGAGGGGCTCGAGGCGCAGCGGCTCGAGATCGCAAGGCGCATCGAGGCCGTTCCACGGCAGAGGATGAAGGCGAACGGGCTCGCAGGAGCCATGGGCGGCGCGCGGGTGAAGGTGCTGCAAGAAGCGTCGCAGATGATCGAGTTCGCGATTCCCCAGCTCACGGACGGCCAGGTGCCGATCTCACTCGCATTCGCGGTGAATCCCCCCGATGCGCTCATCGACCTGCGTCTCTCGTCGGGCAGCGGCGGCAACACCGTCGTCGTCGCCCGACTGACGGACAAGCCGCAGGAGGTGCAGATCACCTGGGCGTCCGTCGTGCTCGTCACCTCCTGGAACACGACGCCCGACCAAACCGCGAGCGCGCCGTATCTCGCCGCGAGCCCGTGCGTCCAGTCGAAGTCGGAACAGGTCGCCAAGCTCGCCGACGCGCTGTGGCCTGCCTCGGGCAAGCCGGCCGACTTCGCCGCGAACATCCAGCGGCACATCGCGGGGATGAAGCGCGAAAGGCAGCCGATGTCGCTCGATGCGCTCGGCATCCTCGCGAGCGGCGACAACTCCATCTGCACCGCGAACTCGAACCTGGCGGCCGCGCTCATGCGCGCGAAGGGCGTCCCCTGCCGCACGATCGCGGTCATCCCGCCGCTCGGCTTGCGCTTCGAGATGCACCGCACCTCCGAGTACGCCGACGGCGGCCGATGGGTTCCGTTCGACCCCTCGTCGGTCCACAGCGAGATTCCCGCGCGGTCGTGGCACGGCATCGTGCTCGCGAAGACGACGATCAAGGACGAGCAGGTGGCGATGATGCCGCGCCCGAGCACGATGCGCGGCGTGCCGCGCGGCCAAAGCGTCGAGCTTCTGACGTCAGGCTTGCAGCTCACCGGCTCCGACTACCTCTGGTCGATCGCCGCGCCGCTCGCGGAGTTCGAGGCGAGCGAGGACGCGACGCATGCGGCCGCGGAGGCCTGGAAGCGGTACCTCGACACCGGAAGTCTCGCACCGACGCAACTCGAGGCCGCCTCTGCGAAGACGGCGGACGAGTTCGCCGCGCGCATCAAGGGAAACTGAGCGGACGTTCGCTGCCCCCGGGAGCACGCGACACCGCGCTCACACCAGCGGATCGGGCCGATACACCTTCGTCTCGAGCGCCCAGACCTTGTCGGTCCATTCGCCTCCACCTGCGTACTCGCGCTTGGCGGCGGTGATGGCGGCCTGGCTCTTCGCGTCGAGGTTGTCGAGCTGCGCGACGAAGATCGCCTCCGGCGTCGCGGGAAGCTTGGCGGCGCCGTTCTCGAGCAGGCCGTGGTGCGAGATCAGGATGTGCTGCAGGACGCGCAACGTCTCGCCGGGCAGTTTCTCGACCTTCGACGCATGCGCCGCCTTGATCTGGAGCCACACCGCGCCGCGCACGATGTGGCCGACCAACTGGCCCTCGTTGGTGTAGCCGAAGCCGCGCTCCCACTCGAGCTCGACGGTCTTTCCGAGATCGTGGATGAAGAGCGACAGCAACACAATGTCGCGGTTGAGCGCCGGATACAGGGGCAGCATTCGGTCGGCGAGCTCCATCATCTGATGGGTGTGCTCGAGCAACCCGCCCATCCACGCATGGTGCACGCTCATCGCGGCGGGCGCCGCGCGGAAGTCGCTCATCAGCCGCTCATCGGCGAGGTACTGCTCGGCGAGGGCGCGCATCGCGGGGTGCTCCATCGAGCGAAGCAGCTCGCACACGCGGCCGAACATCGCGTCGATGTCCTTCGTGGTCGAAGGGAGAAGCGCGCGCATCTCCTCGACCGAGACCTCGCGCGCCTCGATCTGCTCGATCACAAGCTGCGTCTGGCCCTGGTACGCCTGCGTCGATCCACGCAGGAACACGAAGCCGGTCTTCGCGACCGCGTCGAACTGCGCCTCTTCGAAGTTCCACGCGCGCGCGGTGATCTCGCCGCTCGCGTCGCGAATCATGCACTTCAGATAGGGCTTGTTGTTGCGCGTCTGCGCGAGCTGCGGGTTGACGATCGAGTAGACGCCCTCGACGTAGGTGCGGTCTCCGAGCGTGGCGATGCGCTGATGGTCCGTCTGCATGGGTCACACTGTAGCGGTTGCCGCCGCGACCATCGCCCGATGCTCACCGGCCCGCGCGCATCGCCTGCATCGCGTCGGGCACAAGGTCCGCGATTTCGCGCGCAAGGGCGCCCGCATCGCCGTGACGTGCGGCCCAGAGATCGCCAGCACGCGCGTGCACCTCGACGGCAAGCGCGGTGATGGCGCCTGCCGCGAGCCCGGTGCCTCGCGCGCCCCGCGCTGCAAACTGCGCCAGGAACGCGCCCACGACGCCCGCAAGGACATCGCCGCTGCCACCGGTCGCAAGCGCAGCGCCGCCTTGATCGCAGCGCCACGCGCGCAGCCCATCGCTCGTCACCGTGCCGTGACCCTTGAGCGCGACGACCGCGCCAAGCCGCTGCGCAAGCGCGAGCGCGGCGGCCGGGCGCGTCGCGCGCTCGACCGCGTCGATCTCGAGCCCAAGCGACTCCGCAAGCGCCGCAGCCTCGCCGGGATGCGGCGTGAACACGACGGTCCCGCGAAGGTCGCGCGCCGCGTCGCGGTGCGCGGCGAACGTGCGGATCGCATCGGCGTCGACGACAAGCGGCTGCTCGCCGAGAGCGACAAGCCGCATCACGACCTGCTCCGCGGCGGCGCTCCGTCCAAGCGCGGGCCCGACCACGATCGCGCTCGCCTCGCGCAGCGCCGCATCGATCGCCTCGGCTGCGCCCGATGCGTGCAGTTCGCCCGACGGCTCGCACGGCAGCGCGACGACGGTCGCTTCCGGCAAGATCACAAGCGCGTCGCCCGCGAGCGGTGCAGGCACGGCGACGATCACCCGCCCTGCGCCCGCACGCAGCGCTGCGCGCGCCGCGAGCATCGCGCCACCGAGCATCGTGCGCGGTGCATGCGCGCAGCCGCCCACCACGAGCACCGAACCAAAGGTCCCCTTGTGCCCCGCCGCGTCACGCGCGGGCAGCGGCGGCGTGGTCTCGAAATGCAGCGTGTTCACGGCGCCTCCACCGCATTGGGCTCGCTCACACCCTCGCGCACAGGCTGCGCCTTCTCGACTTCGATCGACACGGTGCCGAGGAGCGAAAGCGCCTGCGCGAACGACGGATCGGCCGCGCCACCCGCGAGGTCGCTCGCCGAGACGAGGATGTGCGCCGCGTGGAAACGCGGACCAGAAGCAGGGATCGTCGCGTCGAGGTCGATCCACTCGCGCGCAGGCCGTCCGGCCGCGGCGCCGGCGTCTTGAGCCACGTCGACCAGCGCCTGCGTCCAGAGATGCCACCCCCAGCCTGATCCGTGATCGGCCGAACGCGGCACGTAGACAAGCCCGCTCGCGACCCGCGCGGGAATCCCGTCTGCGCGAAGCAACGCGGCCAGGAGCACGGCGTGCTCGGTGCAGTCTCCGCTCTGCGACTTCGCGGCTTCGCTTGCCGACGCGAACGCGCTTCCGAGATTCTTCGCAGAGAGATGCCGCGCGACGAGCGCACGCAGCGACTCTGCGCGCTCGCGCGACTCCGCACCGGCGGGCAACCTCGCCCGCTCGAGGAGCACCTTGATCGCCGGATCCGCGCTGTCGATCACCTCGTTCGGATTCGTGAAGCGCGGGTCCGCCGCATCGCCGGCGGCGCCAGCGCTCCCGCGACGCACGTCGATGCGCACGCGCAGCGTCCGTTCGTCAATACGCTCGATCCGCTGCGCGCCCAGGTCGGGAAGCGCCTGCAGCGCGTCGGTCGTCGAGCGCACGATGATCATGAGCGCGCTCCGCTCGAGAAAGTCCGCAATCGGAGGCGTCTCGATGAAGGTCTTCGCGAGGATGTCGAAGCGCGCGGCCGCATAGGCCGCGTCCGACTCCTCCTTCGTCGCAACGCGCGAGACGAGGTCGCCGAGCCCAATCGGCGTCGTGCTCTCGACGATGCTGCCCGACGAATCAAGCACCTCCTGCGCAGGCACCGGCAGCAGGCTGTTGCGGACCTCGTAGCGCACGACATCGGAGGTCTTCCCAAGGACAGCGCGCGACTCCGTGCCCCTGCGGGTCATGGTCAACTCGACCGGGACAAGCCCGCTCTGCGCATCGAGGATGCGATAGCGGATCTCCGAAGCGCCAAGCGCCTGCTGCGCACGGATGAATTCGCGCGCGGCGCGCGGCGCCAGAAACTCGCCCTCGGGCAGCGCACGCTCCTCCGGCTTCGCGTCAGGGCGCTCGACGACCACGCGCCGCGCGCCTCCGACCTCGTCGCGAAACACGTAGCGCACCCGATCGGCCTCGCCCTGAAACACGCTGGCCTCGACCGGCGTGCCTGCCGCCGTCTCGATGAACTCGCTCGAGAACTCGACCGCGGTCTCCTGCCCAAGCCGCGTGAAGCGCAGCGCGATCCGCGCGCTCGTGCGATATCGCCCGCCATCGGTCTCGACGCGCTCGAACGACCGGCCACACGGCTTTCCCGCAAGCGAGATGGCGTAGAAGCGCTCCTCGACCAGCCGCCACTCAGCGCCGAACGCGTGCGCTGCGACAACGAGCACCGCAAGCAGCGCGCCAAGCACGCGCAGCGGCGGGCGCACGGTCATCGCGCGGGCTCCGCGCCCGGAGCGCCGCCATCTGCGCCGGCGCCCTGCGCCATCGAGCGCAGGAGCGGGAAGAGGATCACGTCGCGGATCGACGCGCTGTCGGTCAAGAGCATCACGAGCCGGTCGATGCCGATCCCAAGACCACCCGCCGGCGGCATGCCGACGCGCAGCGCCTCGACGAAATCCTCGTCAAGCGTGCGGAAGGTCGACTCCTCGTCGTCGGCGCCCTTCAGCTGCTCGGTGAACTTCGCAAGCTGGATGTCGGGGTCGTTCAGCTCGGTGTACGCGGGCCCGATCTCCATCCCGCCGATGAAGATGTCCCAGCGCCCGCAGAGCGCGGGATCCTCGCGATGCGGCCGCGTGAGCGGCGAGATCGCGCTCGGATAGTCGGTGACGAACGTCGGCCGGCACGGATCGATCAAGGGCTCCGCGCACTCCTCGAACACCTCGTTCACGACGAGCCAGTCGTCGAGCTTCGCCTCGTGGTGGAGCCCGAGCTCGCGCGCCTTGGCGCGCACGAGCTTGAAGTCGCGCATGTCGCAGCCAGCGCCGCGGCGGAAGAGATCCTCGAACTTCACGCGCACGAACGGCTTCGCGTAGTTGATCGCGAGCTCGCACCACGGCAGCACTGGGCCTCCGTTCGGCCCCTTCTCCTCGACACGCAGCCCCGCCGCCTTGCGCTCATCGACCATCGACACCGCGAGCTCGTGGATCAGGCTCTCGGTCAGTTCCATCATCGTCCCGTAGTCGCCGAAGGCCTCGTAGACCTCCATCGCGGTGAACTCGGGGTTGTGGCTCCGGTCGATGCCTTCGTTGCGGAAGTTGCGGTTGATCTCGTAGACCCGGCGCATGCCGCCGACGAGACAGCGCTTGAGGTAGAGCTCGGGCGCGATCCGCATGAAGAGCGGCATGTCGAGCGCGTTGTGGTGCGTCGTGAACGGCCGCGCGGCGGCGCCGCCCGCGATCGGCTGCAGGACGGGCGTCTCGACCTCGAGGTATCCGCGCGCGTCCATGAAGCGGCGGATGCGCGACACGATGCGCGCGCGCATCGCGAACACCTTCGCCGTCTCGGGGTTCGCGTACATGTCGACATAGCGGCGGCGGTAGCGGAGCTCAGGGTCGGAGAGCCCGTGCCACTTCGCGGGCGGCGGCGCAAGCGACTTCGTACCAAGCGACAGCGCGTCGGCCCAGATGCAGACTTCGCCCTTGTTCGTGCGCCCGATCGGTCCCTCGCAGACGAGGATGTCGCCGTAATCGACGTGCTTCGCAAGCTCGAACGCGTGCGCCGACACGGCCGACTTCGACACGCTCACCTGGAGGTCGCCCGTCGCGTCGCGCAGGAAGAGGAACACGAGCTTCCCCATGTCGCGGTGCTGCACCACGCGGCCCGCGACCTTGGTGCGCGCGCGGCTGTCGCTCGCGACCGCACCACCGGCCGCCTTCGCTTCCTTTGCGGCCGCTTCGTAGGCGACATGCGCCTCCTCGCTGAACCGCGCGCGCGCGTCCGACAAGGCCAGCAGCCCGTCCTCGCGCTGCCCGTACGGCTCGAAGCCGAGTTCGTCGCGAAAACGCTTCAGCTTCGCGCGGCGCGACGCGATGATCTCGGATTCGGAGAGCGGAGCGGGTTCCTGCGGGGTCGTCTCGGACATAGTCCGCAATCGTAGCGAAGCGCTTCGTTTCCCGCCGCTTTGCGCTACGCTATTCGACTTCGGTCTCGTTCGAGACCTCCGACCAAACAGCCTCTCGACCATGCCTCCCTCACTCAAGCGACTTGGCATCCTCACCGGCGGCGGCGACTGCCCCGGCCTCAACGCAGTCATCCGCGCGGTCGCGAAGACCGCGATCCTTCAATACGGGATCGAGGTCGTCGGCATCGAGGACGGCTTCCAAGGCCTCATCGAGCACCGCGTCCGCCAGTTGCACCAGAAGGATGTCAACGGCATCCTCACGCGCGGCGGCACGATCCTCGGCTCGAACAACAAGGCGAACCCGTCGCGATACTGCGTGGGCCGCACCGAGACGGGCGAACCGATCTGGAAGGACGTCACCGACCAGTGCCTCACCACGATCCGCCGCGAGCGGCTCGACGCGCTCATCGTGATCGGTGGCGACGGCACCATGGCGTGCGCGGCGCCGATCGCGGAAGCGGGCGTCAATGTGATCGGCGTGCCGAAGACGATCGACAACGACCTCGTCGGCACCGAGATCACCTTCGGCTTCCTCACAGCGGTCGCCACCGCGACCGACGCGCTCGACCGCCTCAACTCCACCGCCGACAGCCATCACCGCGCGATGGTCTGCGAGGTCATGGGCCGCAACGCGGGCTGGATCGCGCTCACAGCGGGCGTTGCGAGCGGTTCCGACGTGATCCTCCTGCCAGAGATCCCGTTCGACCTCCGCAAGATCGCCGACGACATCGACCGACGCATGCGCGACACGGGCTTCGCCATCGTGGTCGTCGCCGAAGGTGCGCGCCCGCAGAGCGGCAAGCAGGTCATCAGCCGCTACGACCCGACGAGCCCCGACCCGATCCGCTTCGGCGGCATCGGCAACCTCGTCGCAACCGAGATCGCCGACCTCACCGGCGTCGAGACGCGAACGACCGTGCTCGGCCACATCCAGCGCGGCGGCGCGCCGATCGCGTCGGACCGGATCCTCGCGACCAACTTCGGCTTCCACGCGATGGCCGTCCTCGCCAGCGGCAAACGGAACCGCATGGTTGTCCGGGAAAACAACCTGTTCTCCGACATCGATCTCTTCGAGACCGTCGGGAAGCAGCGGCTTGTTCCCATCGATCACCCGCTGATCGCGGCCGCGCGCGCCATCGGCACCAGCTTCGGCGACGGCGCCGGCTCGATCACGCCGAAGCCGATCCCGAGCGCACTTGTGTAGAATTCCCCGCGTCCCAAAGGTTTCGTTCCTAAGGATTCACTTCTAAGGAATCACTCCGAGGGGAGAAGCACAACCCGTCGAACCCGCCAAAGGCCGCCACCGCAGTGGCGGCCGCTCAAACCAAGGCCGCCACCGCTTCCGCTTCCCGATCACCCCGCGCCCTACCAGCTCCCCTCGGATTCACTCCGAGGGGAGCCGCCAGAGGGAGCCGCCGCCAAGCGTCTCTCACATCCCCTGTCCCCCCAGGCTCCCCTCGGATTCACTCCGAGGGGAGACCCCAAAGGCCGCCACCGCTTCCGCTTCCCGATCACCCCGCGCCCTACCAGCTCCCCTCGGATTCACTCCGAGGGGAGCCGCCAGAGGGAGCCGCCGCCAGCGGCGACCGCCAAAACCATGGACCCCGCCGTCTTTCTCGATCGCGATGGAACGCTCGTCCCCGATGACGAGCGCGCTGGCAATCCGGCGTCGATCCAACTCGTCGATGGCGTGTCGCCCGCGCTCCGGCGTCTGCGAGACGCCGGGTTCCGGCTCGTGGTGGCCACCAACCAGGGCGGTGTCGCGCGCGGACGGTTCACCGAGGCCGACGTCGATCTCTTCCATCGGCGCCTCTCCGATGCGCTCGACCTCGCGACCGGCCTCCGACAGACCATCGAGCGCTTCTACTACTGCCCCTTCCATCCGAAGGGCACCGTTCCCGGCTACGCGCGCGAACATCCCTGGCGCAAGCCGCGGCCCGGAATGATCCAGCAGGCGCTGCAGGACATGGAGCTCGACACCGATCGTTCGTGGCTCATCGGCGACGCGCCGCGCGACATCGAGGCTGGTCGCGCCGCTGGCCTGCGCACCGTGCTCGTCACGCGCGACAAGGCGAAGATCGCAGACGCCGCGCCAGACTTCGCGGCGGCGACCGTGCCCGAAGCCGTCGAGTTGATCCTGCGCCATCGCGACGACGCGATCGTCGCGACGGCGGCCGCCACGGGCGCATCGCTCGCCGCGGGCGCGCGCCGCAGGGCCGTGAATCGCAAGCTTCGCCGCGATCGCGACGGCGAGCGGCTTCGCCGTGCGCTCGGCGAACTCACCGAGGAAGTGCGCGCGCTGCGACTCCGCCGCTCGGAGACGGGCGTCGTTCGCATCGCGGGCATGGGCATCCAGCTGGTCGTGCTGCTCGTCGCCGCCGTCGCCTTCCTGAATCTCGCGGAGCCCGACGTGTTCATCCGCTGGATCGCCGGCGCGATCCTGCTGCAACTCCTCACCGCGACCGTGCTGCTCTTCGACCGCTGAGCGCGCCCGTTCCGCAAGACGGGCCTTCCGCCTCTCGAGACAACCGTGCCCGCACGCGTCACGCTCCACGCCGCATTCCCGCGCGCGCTCGCCGATCCGGCGCTCGCGGCGCTCGTGCGCGCCTGCGCCGAGGAAACCGCGGAGATCCAAGGCGTGTCCACGCCCGACGTGACGCTCTTCGACGACCGCGTCGAACTGGACGGCGAGATCCCGACGCCGGTGCTGCTTGCGATCGCCGCCGAAGTCCGCCGCTCGACGGGCCGCTGGCACCTCGCGAAGCACGGATCCGCGCTTTGGCGCGGCGAATGACGCCACCGCGTCGGGCGCCTGCATTCCGTATCATCGCTCTCTATGGATCCCGCGTCCCTCTCGACGGTCGCCACCGCTTCCGGTGACCCAACGCCTCTTCTCTGGGCGGTGCTGCCAACCGGCGCGTACCTGATAGGCAGCTTCCCGACGGCCCACCTCATCGCACGCTCGCGCGGCGTTGACCTCGGTTCGGTCGGAAGCAAGAGCTACGGCGCCACGAACCTCGGCCGCACGCTCGGCCGCACCTATGGGATCGCGTGCTTCCTGATCGACGCCGCGAAAGGCGCTGTTCCCGTGCTCGTCGCCGGCTGGCTGCTCGGCACGCTTGGCGCGGCGCCGGTTGACGTCTCGATCCTCGCGACGTGGTGCTGGCTCGCGGTGGCCGCGGCCGCGATCGTCGGTCACACGCTTTCGCCGTGGATCGGCTTCAAGGGCGGCAAGGGCGTCGCGACAGGCTTCGGCGCGCTCGCGGCCATGGCGCCGGCGATGACGCTCCCGACGTTCCAGGCGCTCGCGATCTGGGCGGCGCTCGTGGTCGCCTTCCGCATGGTGAGCTTCGCGTCGATCGCGGCAGCGTGGTCGATCCCCGTCGCCATCGCAGTGCGCGCACTCTTCGACGGCGGTCTCGACGGCGTGCGCGCGGTCGGTCCGTACGTGATCGCGAGCCTCGTGATCGCCGTCTTCATCACCATCAAGCACAGGGCGAATCTCGCCCGCATTCGGGCGGGCACGGAAAGCAAGATCAAGCTCGGGAGATCCGACGGGTCTGCCGCAGCGGGCGGGGAGCCGAATCCATGACGCGCGACACGCACCACGACGGCTATCGATCGCCGCTCGAAACCCGCAACGCAAGCCGCGAGATGCGCGCGATCTGGAGCGAACGCCGCAAATTCGGCCTCTGGCGCCGCATCTGGCTCGCGCTTGCCGAAAGCCAGCACGAACTTGGGATGCCCGTCACGCGCGCGCAGGTCGACGCGATCCGCGCGCACCTCGACGACATCGACTTCGACGCCGCCGCCGCGCACGAGGCGCGCCTGCGCCACGACGTGATGGCGCATGTCCACACGCTCGGCGACGCAGCGCCCGAGGCGCGCGCCATCATCCATTTCGGCGCGACGAGCCAGGACGTCGTCTGCAACGCAGACACGCTTCTCCTCCGCGATGCGCTCGAACTCACCGCCGGGAAACTCGCGCGCGCGGTCGACCGGCTCGGCACGTTCGCCGCGAAGTTCCGCGCGCTGCCGACGCTCGGCTTCACGCACTTCCAGCCCGCCCAGCCGACGACCGTCGGCAAGCGCGCCACGCTGTGGGCGCAGGACTTCGCCATCGCGCTCGAATCGGTCGAGTTCGCGCGCGGAGCGCTGCGCCTGCGAGGCCTGCGCGGCGCAACGGGCACACAGGCGTCGTACCTCGGCCTTCTCGACGGAAACGGCGCGAAGGTCGACGAACTCGAGCAGCGCTTCGCGGCCAAGCTCGACTGGCCGAAGGACCGCATGCTCAGCGTGTGCGGGCAGACGTACCCGCGCCTCGTCGACGCGCAGGTCGTCGCAGCGCTCGCCGTCGCCGCAAGCGCCATCCACAAGTGCGCCACCGACATCCGCCTCCTCGCGAACCGCAAGGAAATCGAGGAACCCTTCGAGAAGGAGCAGATCGGTTCGTCGGCGATGGCCTACAAGCGCAACCCGATGCGCTGCGAGCGCGCCTGCGGCCTCGCCCGCTTTGTGATGGGCCTCGTGAACGACCCGCTCCAGACGCACGCGACGCAGTGGCTCGAGCGCACGCTCGACGACAGCTCGAACCGCCGACTTGTGCTGCCCGAGGCGTTCCTCGCCCTCGACGGCGCGCTCGACATCATGGCGAATGTGGCCGAGGGCCTCGTGGTGTGGGAGGCGACCGTCGCTGCGAATCTCCTCGCAGAGCTCCCCTTCATGGCGAGCGAGAACATCATGCTCGAGGCCACGCGCGCGGGCGCCGACCGCCAGGAGGCGCACGAGGCGATCCGCGTCCACTCGATGGCGGCGGCCGAGGAAGTGAAGAAGCACGGCCGCGCGAACGATCTGATCGCACGCCTCCGCCAGGATCCGTTCTTTGCGAAGGTCGATCTCGACGGCGCCCTCGAGCCCGCGCGCTATGTCGGCCGTGCGCCCGAGCAGACCGACCGATTCATCGCAGATGTCGTCGAGCCGATCCGCGCCCGATACCGAAGCGCGCTCGGCACCAAGGCATCGCTGCGCGTCTAGGTTCTGTCTGACGGATCGCCGATGGCCCGAAATCCGCATCGGCGCCCGGCTGGCAAGGAGGGGAAACGAAGCTGTATCCCCAATGATCAAACCGAGCGATACAGTGAGTTGAACCCGACGCCGCCAGCCGGGATGCCGCGCGGATTGAAGCCCGGCCGATCCGTCAGACAGAACCGAACCGAGCCACCCCATGCCGATCCCCCGACCAACGCTCGACCGCGCCGCGCTCCTCGTCATCGACGTGCAGGAGAAGCTGCTGCCAACCATCTTCGACGCTGGGCGCGTCGTGGCGAACTGCGCGGCGGCGCTCGGACTCGCGCAGGCGCTGCGCATGCCCGCCGTCATCACCGAGCAGTACACGAAGGGCCTTGGCCACAGCCACCCAGCGATCCTCGAGGCCGGCACAGGCCATGCGCGCGTCTTCGAGAAGACGCGTTTCAGCGCGCTGACCCCGGAGGTCGACGCCCTCCTCGCGGCGCGTCGTTGCGACGACGTCCTGATCGCAGGAGTCGAAGCGCACGTCTGCGTCACCCAGACCGTCCTCGACCTCCTCGCCACCGGACGCCAGCCGTATCTCCTGCTCGACGCGATCTCCGCCGGCCAGACCGACCAGATTCCGCCGGCATTGCGGCGACTTGAGAAGGCAGGAGCGGTCCCAAGCGGCGTTCTGGCCGCGAGTTACGAACTTCTCGGCGACGCGGCCCATCCTGAATTCAAGGCGGTTCTGCGTCTTGTCAAGACACTTCGAGCCCCAATGCCGCTACCGTAGCGGCCACGCAAGGCCCCCCGGGGAAACCGCCGGTGGCGTCTGCGAGAAACTGGAGACCCCGATGGAACTCTACGAAAAGCTCTGCGCCCTCGTCCGTGAAGTCGAAGAGGACATGAAGAAGGCCAACGGCGGCAACAAGGCCGCTGGCACCCGCGTCCGCAAGGCCATGCAGGACATCAAGGAGACCGCCCAGGAGATCCGGGCGAAGGTTCTCGAGATGCGCGGCACGGAGGAAGGCGGGGCCTGAGCCTCGCCCGTGATCCGTGGCGAGCCAACCGCTCTTCGACATCTCAGCGATCGACCTCAGCCAGACCGTGTGCGATAGCGCAGGTCTCGACGAGTACCTTCCACAGTCTGGACCCATGCGGCAGGTGGATCGCGTTGTCTGGGCCAACGAGACCTACAAGCAGTGCGTGGCCATCAAGGATGTCCGCTCGGACGAGTTCTGGTGTGACCATCACATCAAGGGCCGACCGCTCTACCCCGGCGTGCTGATGATCGAGTCGACGGCGCAAGCCGCAAGCTGGCTCTTCCGCAAGCAGTGGCCGGCGCTTGGGTTCCTTGGCTTCCTCCGCTGCGACGAGACGTGCTTCCGCGGCCAGGTGGTGCCGGGCGACACCTTCGTGATCCTTGTGCAGGAACTCGACGCGAGCCCGCGGCGCTTCATCTCGAAGACGCAGGGATTCGTGCGTGGCAAGCTCGTGTTCGAGTCGAAGATCACCGGCATGGCGATCTGACGCGGACGCCCTGCGCCTTTCGAGCGCCGCAATGCTTCCACCACTTGCGTTTCATCCGGTCCTGAAGGAACGCGCGTGGGGTTCGGCGCGCTTTTGCGCGCTTGGGAAGCCATTGTCCTCGGGCGCACGCATCGGCGAAAGCTGGGAGATCGCGGATCTTCCCGATTCGATTCCCGGCGGGCAATCGATCGTCGCGGGCGGGCGCTTCGACGGCATGACCCTGCGCGAGCTGATCTCGGCCCAACGCGACGGAGTGCTCGGTGTCACAACGCCGGGGCCCGACGGCGCGTTCCCGCTGCTCGTCAAGTATCTCGACGCCACGGAGAACCTCTCGGTGCAGGTTCATCCAAGCGCGGCGTACGCGCGCGCGCATCCCGACGCGCGCGTCAAGACCGAAGCATGGGTCGTCGTCGAGGCGGAGCCCGGTGCCAGGCTTTACCGCGGCTTCCGCCCATCGGTGACGCCGCCTGACTTCGAGCGCGCGCTTGCACACGGCACCGTCGTCGAGCTCCTCGAGACGATCGAGGTTGCGCGTGGCGACTGCATCTATCTCCCGAGCGGCATCTGCCATGCGCTCGGCGCCGGCATTGTGGTCGCCGAGATCCAGACGCCGAGCGACACCACGTTTCGGGTGTGGGACTGGAATCGCAACGATCCTGCACGGCCGTTGCACCTTGACGCTGCACGCGCATGCCTGCAGTTCGGCGCGGCACAGGAGGACGGAACGCGCGGGGTCACACGGCCCGGCGACGCAACGGCGTTCGAATCGAACGGCCTCCGCTCGCGTCGCCTCCTTCGAACGCCCTTCTTCAGCCTCGAGTTGATCGAGGCGACGCGCGACGCCGTCTTTCCGATCGAGCCGACGGGCGTGGCGGAGGTCTGGATGCACCTCGCGGGCTCAGCCGAATGGCACACCACGTCTCTGGCGATGCCCGTTCGTCCCGGAACAACCGTGTTGCGGCCAGCAGCGGTCGATCCGGGCGAAGTGCTGCTCTACCAGGGACATACGCTCCTCCGTGTACGCTGCGGGAGCCCGCTCGACGGCGCGATCGCCTGATCGCAGAGTCCGATATCGTGAGAGGCGCACATCCTTCCACGCCGATCTCCGCGACGGAATAGGCTCGGAACGCGTAGCGTCCAAGCGCGCCGCACTTGCGGCAGAAGCGACGAATCAACGATGGGCCAGCCCTTCTCGGAGCGTGTCCTCAAGCACTGGATCGAGCGCCTCACTCCAGGCCTCGTGCAACTCTCCTACGGCATCTGCCATGACCGGCAACGCGCGGAGGATGTCGTCCAGGAGGCCTTCGTCAAGTTGTGGAAGTCTCCGCCCGATGCCGGCGAACCGGCGATCGCGAGCTGGATGCGCTCCACGGTGACGAATCTCTCAATCAGCGTCCTGCGGCGCAAGCGCCGTACGTGGGCGCTGATCGACGAGTCGGGCACCGCGCACGACGTGCGCGCCGAGCGCGCGGCGAGTGAGCTTGAGCGGCGCGAGGATCTCTCGCGCATCGCGCGTGCCCTAGACCGGCTCGACCCCGACAAGCGGGCCATGATCATGCTGCGCGTGAACGAAGGCCTTTCGTACGAGGCGATTGCCGCGCATCTCGGCGTGCCGATCGGGACCGTGATGAGCCGGCTCAACCGCGCGCGGCTTGCGCTTCTCGATGAACTGGGCGAGGCGGGCTCGCAAGAGCGGCCGAGCGATTTCGACATCAACGCCTTCCGCGACGGCCCGCGCGCCGCGAGGGGCCGGTAGGAGCGAACGCGTGAACATGAATCCAACCAGCACCCAGCCTCGCCCGGACTCGACCGACTGCAACGCACTCAAGGCGTCGCTTTCCGCGTATCTCGACGACGAGCTGTCGCGCGACGAGCGTCTGCGCGCGGACACGCACCTCGTCGCGTGCGATGGTTGCCGCGCGCTCATCGAGCGCGCCGAGTCGCTCGATGGCGAGCTCCGCGCAAAGCTTGCGGCGGACCTCGACGACGCCGGCACCGAGCTTGCGGCCCAGCCGATCGATGTGACAGCGTTGCAGGCCCGCATCTTCGAGGCCATTGGAAACGAGCACCGCCGCACGTGGATTCCCCGCGTCGCGGCTGCCGCCGCCGTCGCCGTCGCGGCTGCTGGCGGATGGTGGCTGTGGAGTTCGCGCGCGACGCCGGAATCGCTCGCTCCGGCAGGCCCCGGCACGTTCGTCCGCGGAGACGACCGCGTGGAACCCCGCACGGTCGATCCGGTCGATCGGCCCGACTCTCGTTCCGTTCGCCTGGCCTCGCTCACCGACGAAGACCGCCAGGCTCTCTACGCGACGAGCCTCATCCTCGACAACGTGCGACGCACGGCGTTCGCGGATCAAGCACGGCGCAACGAATTGCGCGAGACGGTGCGCTACGACGAACTCGTGAATCGTCTCGAGGAAGTCGTCGTGAAGTTGCCGCCGGAAGAGAAGGAGACCGTCGCGCTCGCACGCGACGTCGCGGCGCGCATCGCGCAGGCCGCGGACGATCCGCGCGTGTGGGTCGAGATCCAGCAGGACGTCGAGCGAGGCGGGCTCGCGCCGTCGATCGAGATCATGAGCGACGCGCGGTGAGAACGCGACCGCATCAACGACGCTGCTGAACGCCGGACGCGCGCCGCGCTTCGCGGACGCATTTCACGCAAGAGTTGCGTGCGGAATCGCGAGGATGCTCATTCGTTGCCGCCTCGCTGAGCAAACGACCCGCCGCCGCCGGTATATTCTCCCTTGCGAATGGACTCGCCAGCCCCGATCAACTTCCAAGCGCACGCAGGACGCGTCGCGCAGGCCTACGGCGCCAATCCGTCAGCCAATCCGTCAGTCAAGTCGCCCGCCATGCGTGGCGCCGCCCACGCTGGCGCCTTCCAAGCAACCCAAGCCGGTCAGGCGACGATCGGGCCAAATGGCGTGATCCAGCCCCCGTTCCCGGCGACGCGGGATCCGAACGGCCGCGGCACCGCGGCGGACGTCCGGCAGGACCGTGTTACGCTGACCGGCTCGGCCCCAGCGCCTCAGCCGATCGAGCAGCTGGTCGCCGGACAGGTTGATTCGCCGGTTTCCCGTGGACAGGGGTTCGACGAGCCTCCGGCCCGTGCCGCGACCGCACGATCGGCCGCTGCGACCGGGGCCTATGCGATGTACACCCGGTCCGCGGACCGGGTCGAGGTCGCGACCTCGGTTGCGATCGGCCGCACCCTCGATGCCCGCGGCTGATCCGGTTCGAGAGACCCGTCTTTGCCCTGCGGCGACCCCTTTGCAGACGTGGTGGCGTCCCTGTATCCTCTTCGTCCCTCTGTGAAAATCGTCACGAACTCCACGCGGGGTTCGTGGCGTGTTCGATCAACTCTCCCGACTCTGTCGGGACGCGTCCCGCAAGGTCGCGAGCACGAAGCTTTCCGTCTTTGGAGCCCATATGGCCAGCACTGGCACCGTCATTCAGGTCATCGGATCGACGTTCGACGCGCAGTTCCCCGAATCGGATCTGCCTGAGATCTACAACGCCGTCCACATCAACTTCGAGTCGCGCGGTCAGAGGATGACGCTCGTTGGCGAAGTTGCCAAGCACCTCGGCGGCGGACAGGTCCGCTGCGTCGCGCTCGCCTCGACCGACGGCATCAGGCGCGGCGACCCGTGCGTTGACACCGGCACTCCGGTCCGCGTGCCCGTGGGCGAGGGCGTCCTCGGCCGCGTGTTCAATCTCCTCGGCCAGCCGGTCGATGAGCGCGGCCCCGTCGCGTCGCAGAAGACCGCTCCGATCCATCGCGAGCCCCCGGCCTTCATCGAACTGAATCCGAAGACCGAGATCCTCGAGACCGGCATCAAGGTCATCGACCTCCTCTGCCCGTTCGTCCGCGGTGGAAAGATCGGCCTCTTCGGTGGCGCAGGCGTCGGCAAGACCGTCGTCATCCAGGAGATGATCGCGCGCGTCGCCCGTAACTTCGGTGGCTACTCCGTGTTCGCCGGCGTCGGCGAGCGCACCCGCGAGGGCAACGACCTCTGGCTCGAAATGCAGGAGGCCGAGTACACCGACGCGAGCGGCAAGAAGATGCACGTCCTCGACAAGGTGGCGATGGTCTTCGGCCAGATGAACGAGCCGCCGGGCGCGCGTCTGCGCGTCGCCCTCTCCGCACTGACCATGGCGGAAGAGTTCCGCGATGCGTCGGGCAAGGAGACCCTGCTCTTCGTCGACAACGTGTTCCGCTTCACCCAGGCCGGTTCGGAAGTGTCGGCGCTCCTCGGCCGCATGCCGAGCGCCGTCGGATACCAGCCGAACCTCGCGACCGAGATGGGCGCGCTCCAGGAGCGCATCACCTCGACCCGTCAGGGCGCCATCACCTCGGTGCAGGCGATCTACGTTCCGGCAGACGACCTCACGGACCCCGCGCCGGCGACGACCTTCAGCCACCTCGACGCGTTCATCGTGCTCGAGCGCAAGATCGCCGAGAAGGGCATCTACCCCGCCGTCGATCCGCTCTCCTCGACCTCGCGCATCCTCGACCCGCAGGTGCTCGGCGAGCGTCACTACAAGGTCGCGCGCCGCGTGCAGGGCATCCTGCAGCGCTACAAGGACCTGCAGGACATCATCGCCATCCTCGGCGTCGACGAACTGTCGGAAGAGGACAAGCTCACCGTTGCGCGCGCGCGCAAGATCGAGCGCTTCCTCTCGCAGCCGTTCTACGTCGGTGAAGTCTTCACCGGCATCCCGGGCGTCACCTGCCCGCTGTCGGACACCATTGACAGCTTTGAGCGCATCTGCGCGGGCGAAGGCGACGACCTGCCGGAGAGCTCCTTCATGTACGTCGGCACCCTCGCCGACGCCCGCAAGAAGGCCGAGAAAATGGCCGCTGGCGTCTGACGGGCGAGCCTGTCGTCGGCGTGGCGGATACCGCCCGCCGGACTGCCCCGGAAATGAGTGCTTTCAGGACCCCCGCCCCGGCGGGGGCCTGTTTCTTTTTGCCCAAAGGGCAATTCCTGATTGCGAACGGCGCAGGCCCGGCTACGTTCACTCATCCCCCGTTT
>JBIKXP010000031.1:0-21581 GCA_044355685.1 Phycisphaerales bacterium | reverse complement strand
CGGACTCGCGACGTTCGCCCAGTACAACACGCTGCCGACCGCCGGAGGCACGGTTGACTACAACATCCTCCCGACCGGTGGCACCCCGAACGCGGGTGGCTTCCTCGAGAACAACGACAATGTCACGCACCTGCTGGTGCAGGGCTTCACGGGTACCCTGAATCAGGACCTCGACACGAACGAGGACGGCGTCCTTGACGTCACGCCTTGGGCAAGCATCGCAGACGCCGTGGCCTTGGTTGCCACCCTGACGACGCCTCCCCCGACCGGTGCCGAGTGGAGCTACGCGCCGACAAACGTTCGCATCGGCCCGGATACCAGCGTCACCACGGGATGGCCCCACCACGTGTATCGCTGCAGCCCCAGCGGCGCGTGGAGCATCGGCGCGTACGACGTGGCTTCGGCGGCGAGGGTCGATACCCCGAGCAACTCGAACGCCGGCTGCACGGTGTGCGGTCCTGGCGCCGGCAACTGCCACGCCGTCCATGCGACGCCTGGCTGCGTCGACACCTCCTGCTGCGACTCGGTCTGCAACGTCGACCCGACGTGCTGCTCGGATACCTGGGACCAGGCCTGCGTGAACCAGGCCCGAACCTCGTGCCTGACCGCCGGCAACCCGCCGGCACTCACGCTGAACGAGATCCGCATCGATGAGACGCTTGGCACCGACCCGAACGAGTACCTCGAGATCAAGGGTACGCCCGGGACGAGCCTGAACGGTGTCTCGATCGTCGTGATCGGCGACGGCGTGGATCCCAACGGCCTCACCGAGGCGGTCGTGTCGCTCAACGGCAGCACCATTCCGAACGACGGGCACTTCCTCGTGGCAGAGTCGACGTTCACCCTCGGCACCGCTGACAAGACCGCGGTGCTGAACTTCGAGAACGGCGATTCGGTCACGTACTTCCTGGTGTGGAACTTCACGGGCCTCAACAACACCGACTACGACATTGGCGACGACTGCACCCTCGATTCGCAGCCGTGGGATGCGACGATCGACAGCCTCGGCATCCGCTCACGCGACGGCCGCTGCGTCTACTCGACGACCACCGTCGGTCCCGACTACGTCGGCCTGCCGGGCCATCTGGTGCGGTGCGCGGACGGTTCGTGGCGCTTCGGTCGGTTCGATCCAGCCGCGACCGACGGCTTCGGAACGCCGGGCACGGCGAACCTCGTCTGCCCGCCGGCCTACGCCTGCGGCACGCCGAAGGGCCCGAGCTGCTTCGATCCGCACGGCGGCCTCGGCTGCTCGGATGAGTCGTGCTGCGCGTCGGTCTGCCGGGTCGATCCCACGTGCTGCGAGGTTTCGTGGGACGCAAGCTGCGCCGAGCAGGCCACGCTCAACTGCTTCATCCCTCCGAACCCCCCGGCGGTGAAGCTGAGCGAGATCCGCATCGATCAGACCGGAAACGACACCGACGAGTACTTCGAGATCGTCGGTGAGCCCGACACGCTGCTCAACGGCCTCACCTACATCGTGATCGGTGACTTCGGTACGGGTGCGACCGGCGACCTCTCCGGCCGCATCGAGTACATCCAGAGCCTGAACGGCAACCGAATCTCCGAGGACGGGTTCTTCCTCGCCCTCGGGGAGCCGTCGACCCAGTTCGCCTCGCAGCGCGACATCGGCCTGAGCTTGCCCTCGAACAACTTCGAGAACTCGGACAACGTGACCCACATGCTGGTCTGGGGCTTCACGGGCACGCTGAACCAGGATCTCGATACCAACAACGACGGCGTCCTCGACATCACCCCGTGGACGAACATCATCCAGTCGGTTGCCTTCATCGAGAGCGCTGCGACCCCGCCCGTCGGAACCGGCTACGCGTACGGCGACGTGCGCGTCGGACCGGACTCGGGCAACTTCGTCCCGAGCCAGCTCGCCTACTGCCCGTCCACCAGTGCGTGGACGATCGGAACCTTCGCGGTCAACGCCAAGACCGTCGACAGCCCCGGCCTCGCCAACTTCGGTTGCGACTACACCGGCCCAGCCTGCTCCGCCGACTTCAACAGCGACGGCATTGTCGACGGTTCTGACCTTGGAACGCTGCTCTCGGCGTGGGACACCGCTGGTGGCGACACCAACGGCGACGGCACCACCGACGGGGCCGACCTCGGCGACCTCCTGTCGGCATGGGGCGCCTGCCAGTAAGCGACCCGAGCACCCCTGAGTTTCTTCACGCCGGCGACGGATACCCGTCGCCGGCTTTCTTTTTCCCGTGGCACGATCGGCGGCGGCGCGAGACCGCGACGGAAGCGGCACAAGTTGGATCAAGGTGACAACAGCGCATGCCTGAGCGCGTATAACACCATCATGCCCGCTGTCCAGGCGCTCTCCCACTTCGGCCATGCGACGCTCACGGCGCTCGATGGTCTTGGGCGATTCGCCATCTTCAGCCTGATCACGTTCCGCACGATCATCCTCGAACCGAGGAGTTGGATGCGGTGGAGCAACATCGCGCCTCCGCTCTACTCGGTGGGCGCCGCCAGCGTCATGGTGGTGGCGCTCACGGGTGCGTTCATCGGAATGATCCTCGCGCTTGAGGGATACGACCAGTTCGCGGCGCTTGGACAAGAACAGCAGATGGGCGGCGTCATCAACGCGGCCGTGACGAAGCAGATCGGCCCGGTCTTGGCGGCTGTGATGCTTGCCGGCCGCGTCGGAGGTTCGCTTGCCGCGGAACTCGGGTCGATGCGCGTCACTGAGCAGCTCGACGCCATGCGCGCCATGGCGGCCGATCCGATCCGCACCCTCGTCGTGCCACGCGTCGTGGCCTGCGTGATCATGACGCCCCTCCTCACCATCTACTCCGACATCGTCGGTTCCCTCGGTGCATGGGCGATCGTCACCGGCTACTTCGGCGTGACGAACGCGGACTACTGGCACTACACCGCACAGTTCGTCTCCACGTGGGATCCCATGACCGGCGTCGTAAAGAGCGTGGCGTTCGGCCTCGCCATCGCGCTTGTCAGCTGCTTCAAGGGATTCAACTGTACGGGCGGCGCGTCCGGCGTCGGACGCGCGGCGACCGAGAGCTTCGTCACCAGCTTCCTCGCGATCATCATGATCAACCTCGTGCTCGCGCAGTTCCTCGGAGAGCTCCAGCGCCTGCTTGACCCGCAGAGCATGAAGACGCTCGTCAGCTAGGTTCTGTCCGCCATGCGACGCCTGACCGCACTGCTCATGTTCTTGCTCACGCTGTTGCTTCTGCTGTCGCCCGTCAGCGCGCAGGCGCTGGCCGAGGCGACCGTTCCGTCGCAGTCCTCGTCGCGCAGCAAGGCAAAGACACAGGAAGCGAAACCGCAGGAAGCGAGGCCGCCGCAAGCGAGGCCGGTCATCCTCCGCCGCGATCCCAAGATCGTCGATGTCGAACTCGAGGTCGCCCTGACCTTGTTCGACTCGCCGGTGCTCGATTCGAACGGCGTCAATGTCGTTCCCGAGCGATTCCGTTTCCCGTCGATCGAGGTTGCGATTCCCGTCCTCACGCGGACAAGCTGGTTCGACACCGACTTCGCGCCGCTCGCGGCAAGCGTGTTCGTCGATGGCCGCGAGTCGAAGCTCGAGGCCGGCAAGGTCTTCTCCAAGACCGGAGCCGGGGTCGAGGCCCTGCTGCGATTCCAGGGAACGGTCGACCAGCCAGCGACCAGCCTGCGCTTCGTCGGCCGCTATTCGACCCAGCGTTGGAAGCTCGAGATCGACCGCGAGCGCGCGGCGCAGGCCACATGGCCGCGCGAGTGGCCACAGTGGACGCAGCGCTACCTCGGGAAGGAACTCGGAATCGACCCTGAGGATCCCGTCACGAAGGAAGTCGCCGAGAAAGCGATCGACGGAGGCGCGCGCAGCGTGACGCCCTACGTCGCAGCGCAGGGCGTCATACAGCGCGTGCTCGGGCGTTGGCGGGCGATGACAGGCGCTGGGAGCGAACTCGCACCGGACGGATCGCTTCGCGGCATGCGCTTCACCACCGGCGAGTCGCCTGGCCTCGCTGTCGGGCGCGGCACCCCCGTCGAACTGGCCACCACCTGCGTGAGCGCGCTCCGCGCGATCGGCATCCCCTCGCGCATCGTGTACGGCATCACCGATGCGAACCTGAGGCAGCGCGACCGCGGCGACGAGGACGAGCGCCGCTCGCGTGCCCGCGGCGGACTGACCTTCCGATACATCTGCGAGTTCTACCTTCCTGAGATCGGCTGGATCCCGTTTGATCCGATCGAGATGCGCGGCGCCGGCGCCGGATCGCGCACGTCGATCGGTCCGATCAAGGGCTTCGCAGACGTCACAGACATCGAGGCCGTGCTGCCGTTGGCGGTCGCGCCCGTCCCAGTGGGCTTCGAGCGCGCCGACCGCTACGCCGTGTGGGGATGGAAGATCGGCGGCGGCTCCGTCATCGATTCCGAGCAGAGCTACTCCGGCATCAAGTTGCGCGAGACGGGCCGCGGGAACGGGAAGCCGCCGGTTGCACCCGCTCCGACCCAGGACGAAACCCCGTAGCAGCGCGCTCTCGAGCGCGCCCGCGAACTGCCGGCGACGCCGTCTGTGCGGCCTGTGCGGCCTGCGCGGACTGCACCGCGTCAAATCTGCCGCAAATGACGTCCGTGCGACTCGCATCGGGCGTGGCGATTTCCCACGTTAGAGGGGAAGGAGAAACACCATGGACCGTTCGCCACGCAACAGTCACTCAACGCAGCCCGACCCGAGCCAACTCTTCATCGAACTCGTCCGCGAGGCGCGGCAGCTTCTCTCTGACACCTGCGGTTCGCAGATGTCGGAAAGCCCGCAGATCGTCGCAGCCGTCGCAGAGGAACGTCTGCGCGCACGCCAACGCAAGAACGCAGAACTCGCGATCGCAAGCGCAGAGTTCTCACGCGCCGTGCTCGACGACCTCTCGCGCGTTGCCCGTCGCGCCGGCTGACCGTCGCGCATCGCACGCATCTCAGGCGCGCGAACGGCGCAGCGCGGCGTTTGCCTCACGGTGGGCGATCGCGTGCAGTTCGGCCGTTCGCTGCGACGAAGTCCGCCCATCGACGCCGGTGGCGTATCCGCCCGAGAGCGTCATGCAGGTCGCGATCCCCTGCCCCCACACACGCTCAAGCACGAGGCGATCGCGCATGGCGATGCCGGCCTCGCTCAACGCCAGGCGACCGAAACGGTCGCCTTTCGCCACATCGACCCCAGCCAGATAGAAGGCGATGTCGGCGTTCGCGCACTCGACCGCGCGCGGCAGGTGCTCCTCGAGCGTCGCAAGGTAGTCGTCGTCACCGAGGCCGTCCGGAAGCGGGACATCGAGGCTCGACGGCGGCTTCTTCAGCGGAAAGTTCTTCGCGCCGTGCATCGAGAAGGTGAACACGGAGGGATCGCCCGTGAAGATCGCAGCCGTGCCATTGCCATGATGCACATCGAGATCGACGACAAGCACGCGGCCGACGCCGTACTCGCGCTGCATGAACCGCACGGCGACGGCCACGTCGTTCAGCGTGCAGTAGCCCTCGCCAGCGTCGCGCAGCGCGTGGTGGGTGCCTCCGGCCAGGTTCGCGGCCAGGCGATCACGCCCCCGGAGCGCTGACTCCGCGGCATCGATCGTGCCTTGCACGGCGAGGCGCGCGCGCCGCACCAGTCGATCCGACCACTGCATGCCGATCCGCCGCTCTTCCTCCGCGCTCAACGTGCCATCGCGGAGCTTCGCAAGATACGCCTCGTCGTGCGCAAGGGCGAGCGTCTCCCAGGGGACCTCCGCGGGCCGGTGCTCGTTCCAAGGGCCAAGCAGCCCCTCCGCCGCGAGGATCGCATGCAGGAACTCGTACTTCCGCATGGGGAAGGCGTGGCCCTCCGGGAGCGGAATGACGTAGTCGGGGTGATAGGAAACGTGCTCCATGCAGCGTTCCGCGGGGCTCACGAGAGCCTGGCGATCAGCGCGTCGGCGAACTCGTTCGTACCGAGCGTTCCGCCGAGGTCGCGCGTCACGACACGCTCGGCGAGCGCGCGGTCGTAGGCCGACCGGATGCGTGACGCGGCCTCGCGCATGCGCGGGTCATTGCGCGTGGCGGCAAGCCAGTTCAGCATCATCACGCCAGACATGATGAGGGCGAGCGGATTCGCAACGCCCTTGCCGGCGATGTCGGGCGCCGACCCGTGGACGGCCTCGAACACGGCGCCCTTCTCTCCGACATTCGCGCCCGGCGTCACGCCGAGTCCGCCGACGAGGCCGGCGCAGAGATCGCTCAAGATGTCGCCGTAGAGATTCTCCGCAAGGATCACGTCGAACTTCGTCGGATCCTGCACCATCTTCATGCAGGCGGCGTCGACGATCACTTCCTCGTAGCCGATGTCCGGATAGCGCGACTCATGCACCTCGCGCGCGCAGCGGATGAACATGCCGTCGGTCAGCTTCATGATGTTCGCCTTGTGGAACACGCTGACCTTGCGACGTCCGCGATCGCGCGCGTACTGGAAGGCGTACGCCGCAATACGACGGCACGCGCCCTCGGTGGCGACCTTGATGCTCGTCGCGACGCCCTTCGTGATCTCATTCTCGATGCCCGCGTAGAGCCCCTCGGTGTTCTCGCGCACGATCACGACATCGACGTTCTGATAGCGGGTCTCGACGCCGGCCATCGAGCGGATGGGACGCACCGCCGCGTAGAGATCGAGCGTCTTGCGGAGGAGCACGTTGACCGAGCGGAAGCCCGTCCCGACCGGCGTCGTGCATGGGCCCTTCAGTGCGACGCCATACTGCTCGATGAGATCGAGCGTCTTCTGCGGGAGCAGCTGCTTCTCACCCGCGGCGATGGCAGCTTCACCGGCGTGCGAGGTGGTCCAGACAAGATCGGCGCCGGCCGCGTCAAGAACGCGCTGGGCGGCGGCGGCCACTTCGGGGCCGATGCCATCACCGGGAATAAGAACGACGTTTGTAGGCATGGATGGGAGCGAGGGGTGCGCGCGAAAAACCACGCGGAGAATAGCCGAAGGCGTGGCGCGCGGAACCTCGCTCCGGAGCCGAGCGCGGCGCGGCGGCAGCAAAGACGACGGCGCCCCGCGAGGAGGCGCCGTCGGTTACATCAGGTGGCTTGAATCAGGTGGCTTGAATCAGGTGGCTTGAATCAGGTGGCTTGAATCAGGATGGAATCAAGATCGGACCAGGCGATCGGATCGCAGATGTCGGCAGTCGCGCGACGGCGATGCCTCTCCGGTGGAAAGCCTGATCAGCGCTCGACCTTCTCTGCGCCGACGACGGCTGTCTTCGAGGGAAGCGAGAGCTTCTGCCCGATCTTCAGGGCGGCCGGGTCGGAACCGATCACGCTGCGGTTCGCGTCGTAGATGCGCTGCCAGTGCTTGCTGTTGCCGTAGTACCGACGCGCAATCGAGGCGAGCGTGTCGCCGGAGGCGACCGTGTGCATGTCGCCGGAGGCACCACTGGTGGAGGGCGCGGTGGTGCGAGAGGCCGTCGTCGCCGAACCGCCAGACGAGCTGCCAGAGGACGCCACAGAGCCGCTCTCGCGAGCGGGGATCTTGAGCTTGGTGCCGATCTTCATTGCCGTCGGATCAACGGTCGGGTTCGCCTTGGCAATGGCGCGCCACGCGTTCTCACTGCCGAGGTAGCGCTTCGCGATACCGCTCAGGGTCTCGCCCGACGCAACGGTGTGGACCGTCTCGCGAGAGGCCGTGTTGGCAGTGGTGGCAGTGGTGGCAGTGGTCGAGCCGGTCGGGGTCGACGGCGACGTCGCGCCGGCAGTACCGGTCACGGTGCCGCCAACCGGAGCGTTCGGAACGGTGCCCACAGGGGTCGGCGAGGTCGGACGAGGTCCGCCCGCGGTCGTCCCAGTGGTGGTTCCGGTCGCCGGGGTGGTCGAGGTCGAGCCAGCGCCGGTTCCGCCCACGGGGAGGCCGTTGATGGTGCTAGAGCCCGACCCGAGGCCGGGGGCAGGCGCAGCGGTCGGACGGCTTCCACCGGTCACGCCGGGGAAGTCACCCTTTCCACCACTGCTACTTGAGAGCGAACCCGGCGTGAAGCCGGGCTGCTCGCGACCCGCAGCGGTGCCCGTTCCCGCCGGAAGGCCGGTCGGGGTCGGGATCGAGGTCGAACCAGAGTTCTGGCCGAGCGCTCCCACCGCCGGGGTAGAGCTCGCCGAGGATGGCGGAGCTCCGACGCTCGGGATGGTCGGGGCGAGGGTCGACGGCGTCTGGGCTGAGAGTCCGTTCGCGGAAGTCGACGGCTTCGTGGCCGAGGTGTTGGAGGCGGGTGGAGCAACGAAGGCGTAGTAGAGCCCCGCTGCTGCAAGAAGGACGACGGCGACGATGGCAGCGATCTTGGTACCGGTCGGCATGGTGTGCTCGATTGTGCGACGGTATCGCAAGTGCGAACGGGACTCGTGCTCCGGCATCCGTTCCGGCGAGCGCCCGCGAAAATCAATGTTTTTGCCCGAGAATCAGCTGAAATACACAGCCGTCACTCGCGCATGCTTCACGCAGTCAGAGGCTTCGCGCTCAACGGGGCGATTGCCGCCTTTGCACGCTCGACCTCTTCCTCCTTGCGACTGTACACCAGCGGCGCAGCAATTGCCACCGAGCTGAACGTACCTGCGATCAGGCCGATGAGGAATGTGTAGGCGAACGGGCGGATGCCCGTGCCGCCGAGCACGATCAGCACGATCGCTGTGGCGAGCGTGCTGCCACCCGTGAGGATGGTTCGGCTGAAGGTCTGGTTGATCGACAGGTTGACGGTGTCGCGGCTGATCCACGTGCGCTTGCCGCGGTTCTCGCGGATGCGGTCGAGGATGACCACGGTGTCGTTGATCGAGTAGCCGATGATCGTCAGGAGGCCCGAGACGACGTTCAGGTCGATGCGGTACTCCTCGATGTAGAGCGCGGCTCCCAGGCCTGTCTTCGCCAGCGGTATCGAGAGCGACAGGAAGCCGAGGCAGACGACGACGTTGAAGGTGAGGCTGATGATCGAGGCCGTCGAGAAGCGGAAGCTTCCGAACCGGACCCAGATGTACGCCAGCATGCCGATGAGGCTGAGGATCACCGCCACCACGGCCGTGGCGGCGAGGTTCTCCGCGACGATCGGGCTGAAGCTCGACACCTGGTCGAGGCTCGCCTGCTGGGTGAGCGCCTGCTGGACGAGCTGCCACTCGGGGGCCGCGAGGTCGCGATCCCAGATCTCGAGTTCGGTCTCGAGGCTGTTCAGAACGGGGTCGCTGACGAGGACGGCGACGGCCTTCTGAAGCCCTTGCGGCGCCCCTGGGTCGGCCGGCTCGAGGCCGACGACCTTCGTCTTGCGGCCCGCGGTCGATGACCAGTCCGGCTGCGAACGCATGCGGAGAATGCGCTCCGTGACGTCGGTGGTCGTCACCGGCGGATCGAGCTGGTCGATCACGATGGCGACGCCGCCGCGGAACTCCGCCACCGGCTCCTGCGCCACCGACGTGCGGCCCACGGATGCGCCGACGAGCGTCTTCTCAAGGGGGCGGGTGAAGGCGGTGTGATCCTTCGTCTCGGCGCCAGCGAAGGCGAGCGGCAGGCGCACGTCGAGTTCCTTCGCGAACTCGCGGGTGACCGCCTCGACGATCGAACGGGTGATGCGCGACTCGTCGAAGTCCCTCGGGAGCGACGGCGGATTGCCGACGCGGATCTGGAACTGGGAGCCGAGGCCATCCGCAGAGGTCTTGCCAACGGCCAGAACGTTCGCGCTCGCGAGCTGCGACACGATGATGTCGCCGCTCTCGCGGGTGCCGAGCGCGCGCACGCGCTCCTCGAAGCCGGCGCGGGTGAAGCCCAGGCGTCCGTCCTCGGTGGCAGCCTCGCCGGAGTCCGCCATGCGGGTCGTGAGCGACAGCTGCACGCCTCCGCGGAACTCCGTCTCGAAGATGTCGTTGCCGCGGACGTAGACCGCCACCAGCGAGCCGACGAAGAGGATGGCGCTGAAACCAAGGAGCGCCGGACGAAGCCTGATCCAGTCGACCTTCGGAAGCAGCACGCGAGAGATCGCGGGCACGACCGTCGGCAGCATGGGAAGCGTCTTGACCCCCAGGCCGGTCATGGTGTCGAACAGCGCACGCGTGACCCACAGGCCAGTCCACAGCGTGGTAAGCACGCCGATCGACATCGTGAGGGCGAAGCCCTTCACCTCGGTCGCGCCGACCTTGTAGAGCACGATGCAGACGATGAGGTTGGTGACGTTGCCGTCGATAATGGCGCTGAAGGCACGCTTGTACGCAGTGGCGATCGCCACCTTCAGCGGGTTCCCCTGCTGCAGTTCCTCGCGTATGCGCTCGTAGATGAGCACGTTCGCGTCGACCGCCATCGCGACCGAGAGCGCGACGCCGGCGAGGCCGGGCAGCGTGAAGGTGCCGTCGATCATGCTCATGATGCCGAAGATCAGGAGCGTGTTGACCGCGAGCGCGATGTCGGCGACGACGCCGGCGAGGAAGTAGTACAGGAGCATCACCACGCAGGTGATGAGCACCGAGATGAAGACGGCCTCGCGGCCCTTCGCGAAGTTGTCGGCGCCGATCGACGGGCCGAGGATGTTGACTGCGATCGGGTCGGGCGAGACCTTCGCCTGGAGGCTGCCGGCGGTGAGGACGCGGATCAGGTAGTTCACGTCCGCGTCGGAGAAGCGGCCGGTGATGATGCCGTTGCCCGCGATGCGCGAGTTGAGGTTCGGCGCAGAGTAGACCTGGTCGTCGAGCACGATCGCCATCGGCTGATTGACGTTCGGACCGGTGAGCGCGCCCATCTTGTCGCCGCCGACCTGGTCGAGCTCGAAGCTCACGGCCGCGGAGCCGAGGGTCGGGTCGATGGTGCGTCCGGCGCGGGTGAGCGACCAGTTCGAGCCATCGCGGCGCGTCATCGACTTGGTGTCGGAGTCGTGGAGCAGGACGTAGATCTCGCCGCCGAACTCGCCGGCGATGAGGCGGTAGCGCGACGCGAAGTAGCCGGCCGGATCTGCGCGGAGAGACTCGAGCTCGGCGGGCTTCTCGTACCACTGGGTGAGGTTGTTCAGCGGGAACCAACGGGCGACGCCCGGCTCGCCGGCGCGCGGGCCCTTGGTCGCGAGGTCGTTGCGCAGCCCCTCGATGTCGACGCCGAGCGTGTTCGGAGTGACGGCGATGCGGAAGTCGAGCACGCCTGCGCCGCGGAGGAGGCGCATGAGGTCCTCGGGGTCGTCGAGGCCGGTGCGCTTGGCGACGTAGGCGTCGTGCGCCGCGACGAGCGCGTCGAACTCCTGGCCGAGCATGGGGAACTGGGTGCGGATCGCAGCGAGCTCGGTCTCGCGCGGGCTCGGTCCAAACTGGATCTCGCCCTTCTCGTCGCGGACGACCTTGCCCTGCGCGTCGCGCACGGGCTGCTTCTCGCTCGAGAGCGACAGAACCTTGCTCAGGCGGGTCGGCTCGAGGGTGCGCGAGAGCGCGGCGGCGCGCAGGCCTTCGACGCGGAGTTCCGCAGCAACCACGCGGTCCTCGACCGGCCCGATCTCCTCGGCCGGAGCGTTGCGGGCGGTGAGCGCGTCGAGGTCGGACTTCGCGAGCTGCAGCTGCTGCCACACCGCCTCGAGTTCCTTCACCACGGGGATCGGTGTGCCGAAGCGGCTGCCGGCGGTTCCCGAGAGAAGTGCGGCGTCAAGTTCGGCGGGAGACAGTTGCGTCTTCGAGATGAACTCTGCCTGCTTTGCCTTCGCGTCAAGCTGGAGCGCGCGGACCTCGTCGGACGGAAGCGGCATGACCACTTCGATCCGGTCGTTGCCCTGCGGCTGCATGGCGATGTCGAGCACGCCCTGCGGATTCACGCGCTCCTTGAGCACCTCGATGACCTGCGCCAGCACCTCTTCGGCACTCGCGTCGTTCGGCACGCCAACCGCGTACACGAGGCTCACGCCACCCTTGAGATCCTTTCCGAGACGGATGTCCTTGCCGGCGATCTGCCACACGCAAAGCGCGCTGAGGGCCGCCACGATGAGAAGCTTGATCCAAGGGTTTTTCATTGTCTGATTTCTTCATGCGCCGGGCCGTCGGGGGCCTCGGAGGTGCTCTTCGTCTTGTCTTGGCGCGGGCGAACCTGCCGCGCCGCGGACGCTGTCGTCCGCGCCCTGCCCTGGCCGCATCAGGTCGCAGCGGACTCCTTCATCACGGCCTCGATCTTGCCACGGGCGACCGTGATCTTCGTGTTCGAGTTCTCGTCGACCTTGAGGATGACGACGTCGGGCTTGACCTCGACGACGCTGCCGATGATGCCGCCGACGGTGCGCACCTGGTCGTTCTTCTTGATCGACGACATCATCTGCTCGAACTTCTTCTTCTCGCGTCGCGAGCCGAGCACCATGCTGAGGATGAGCGCGCCGAGGACGCCGAGCATCATCAGCGTGATGAAGTCGAGGCCACCCGCCGGCTTGGCGGCGCCTCCGACCGGTGTGCCCGGTGCGCCGGTGGTCGTGGCCGGGGCTTGCGGGGCTCCGGCGGCCGGCGGGCCGGCCTGAAGGAGCATGCTCGGGAAGGCGATGTCGCGTGCGGTGTGGAGTTCGGTCATTGCTGTCTCGTACGTGCTCTGTTCTCGTGACTGGGGCCTGTCCGCGATGGCGGCGGGCTCGGAATCTCAACTTCATCGGCCTCAACGTCATCGGCTTCAACGTCATCGGCCACAACGTCATCGACCACGCGCGACGGACTCCCGCCGGCGGGCCCTCTCATCCTCGCGCCCGGCCTCGGGCGACCACGACGGGGCCGACCCCCGATCGTCACGGGTCGTCGGTCCGTTCATCGGACCTGAAGCCGTCCTCGCCGCTCTCGGAGATGGGCGCCGGGACCGGGGGCTTCCCCGGATCCCTGCCGAGCCGGAGGACCGGCCACCGCTCTTCGAGGGCGAGCCACGCATCATCACGGATTCGGGCTCGGATGTCCACCATCAACCGTTGGAAGTGCCGGATGTTGTGGACGCTCAGGAGGGTTGGCCCCAGCATCTCCTCGGCGATGAAGAGGTGGCGCAGATAACCCCTTGAGAAGCCCCCGGCACAGGCCAGGCAGTCGCAGCCAGGGTCGAGCGGCGCCGGGTCGAGGGCGTGGCAGGCGTTGCGGATGCGGAGCGGCCCGGCCGCCGTGAACGCGTACCCCTTGCGCCCGTTCCGGGTAGGCAGCACGCAGTCGAACATATCGACCCCCGCCCGGACCGCCTCGAGGATGTCGCGCTCGTAGCCCACCCCCATGAGGTACCGCGGCCGATCCGCCGGCAGCATGGGCGCCACCATCCGCACCGTCCGGTGGATCTCGTCTGGACTCTCGCCGACCGCCACCCCGCCGATCGCGTAGCCCTCGAGATCGTGGGCGACGATCTGCTCGACCGAACGCGCCCGAAGCGCCATGTCGGTGCCGCCCTGCACGATGCCGAAGAGCGCCTGCTCTGAGCGGCGGCCATGCGCCGCAACGCAGCGTCCGAGCCAGCGCGCCGTCCTGTCGATCGCCTCCGCCAGCCGCCGGCCGTGGTCCGCGGGGTTCGACCGGCGCTTTCGCGAGAGCTGCGGGTCGTCCGATGCAACCTCTGGCCGCAGCGCTGGCGGGCAATCATCGAACGCCATGATGATGTCGGCGCCGATCAGGTTCTGCACCTCGATCGATCGCTCGGGCGTCAGCATCACCTTGGAGCCGTCGATGAAGGAACGGAACTCGACGCCGTGCTCGCTGATGCGCGTGCCGTCGGTCATCGACCACGCTTGGAAACCACCCGAGTCGGTGAGGATCGGCTTGTTCCAACGCATGAAGGCGTGGCTGCCGCCGAAGTGCGCCACGCGCTCCGCGGTCGGCCGGAGCATGAGGTGGTAGGCGTTGTTCAGGAGAATCTGCGAGCCGGTCGAGGCGACCTGATCGGGCGTCAGCCCCTTCATGGTCGCGGCGGTCGCGACGGGCATGAATGCCGGCGTGTCGAAGCTTCCGTGCGGCGTGGTGATGCGTCCGAGACGGGCCGACGTGGCCGCGCTTCGGGCGACGATCTCGAACTGGATCGCCTCGCTTCCGCGCGCCATCAGCGGCTCCCGCCCGACCCGGCGGATCGCAGCACGGTGCGTTCGCGCTCGTTCAGCGAACCGAGCCCTTGGGCGCGGACCTTCGCGAGGATGCGGTCGACCTCGCGCTCGTCGATCGGAAGCGGCCGCGTGTTTCGCGGGGAAATGCGGCGACCGAACAGATCGAAGAAGTCGTCGAGGAGATGCGGCCGACGGGCCACCCACCAGCCGGCCAGCGCGCCGCCGAGGTGCGCCGCCTCGCCGCCGGCGTTGCGGCCCGAACTCAGGAGCGCCCACACCGCAAGCCCAAGGAGCACCAGTGCAAGGACACGGATGCGCACCGGGATGAGGAAGAGAAGCAGCACTTCCTCGTCGGGCTCGAGCCATGCCGCCGCGAGGATGATGCCATAGACGCCGGCGCTCGCGCCGATGAGCGGCGTGTAGGGATCGCTCGAGAGCAGACCGGGGATCTGGATGTTCGCGTCGCTCGAGAAGGCGATGCCGAGTGCGTTCAGCACGAGGAAGAGCAGCGCGCCCGCCACGACGCTGACGGAGAAGATTCCAAGGAACCTGCGGCGCCCGAAGCGGCTCTCGACGATCGGCCCGAACACCCAGAGGCCGATCATGTTGAAGAGGATGTGCGTGAGATCGAAGTGCAGGAAGCCGTAGCCGATGAAGCGCCAGAACTGGAGCCCTTGCGTCGTCCCATCGGGCGCGAACGAGAGAATGGCCTGCGCGGTCGTGAACTGCAGCCATCCGCGCAGCGGCGAGACGAGCACGTAGTCCGCCTCTGCGATCGGGTCGATCGTGATCGCAACCTCGGCTGGCAGGTTTCCGGCCCAGACGTAGGTCTTCCCAACCCCCTGCACGTTTGGCGGAAGCGAAATGGTGGTGAAGGGACCGTGCGCGCGGTGGAGGTCCTCCCACGCCTGCGACTGGCCCGCCGTGACCCGCCACTTGGAGATCTGGACGGGCACCTTCGCCATCATGCCGTCGATGATGAACACCGCGCAGCAGACGATGATCAGCAGGGTGTTCGCCGAGTATCGCGTGATTCCGCCGATCGGCGAGCGCTCGATCCACGCCATGACGCCGCCGGGCGCGCGCGCGCGCTGCGAGGTCCGTGATCGTGCGTAGTCCCTGTCCGCAAGTCCCATCGGCGCGGAAGTGTACGGGTTTCAGGGCCGAACGTCGGGCCACGCGCCGTGCGATGCGCCGATCACCCGATTCGATCCGATTCGATCCGATTCGATTCGAGCAGATTCGAGCCGCGGCGCCTCGCTCGCGACGCGACACCATGGCTCACGCCCGACGATCGCCGCCCGATCCGCCATCGCGCTTGCGCTCGGTCGCACGGGCAAGCGCGGCGCGCTCTGCTTCGGTCAGGCTGCCGATGCCCGATCGCGCGATCTTGTCGAGGATCGCATCGACCTCCGAATCGCCGTCGGTGCGCGGCTTCTCGGGTTCAGCGGCGCGGCGGGTCGCGCGCGCACGAGTCTCTCTCTCGACATCCTCCTCGACGGCCGCGAGTTCGGAAGGATCTGGCTCGAAGCCAAGGTAGTCGCGCTCGTACTCGACCTGCCGGGCGGTCGAGTAGCAGACGACGCCGCCGAAGAGCGCGATCGCGAGAAGCATGGTGCTTTCGCTCGCGAGAGCGTAGATGCCGATGAGGACCGCCCCCACGAGACCGCTGCGGCACGCGATGCGCATCGAGCGGGCGTAGCCATGACGCATCCAGAGCAAGGCCTGCACGATGCGCCCGCCGTCGAGCGGGAACATCGGGATCAGGTTGAAGAGAAGCAGCGTCCACGCGATGTAGTTGGTGAGGACGAGCGACAGCCCGGTCCACGCCCGCAGCGATCCTTCCGGCAGCACCGATCCAAGGAACCCGCCGCCAAGAAGGCCGTCGCCGATGTCGGCGCGCTGCACCATGCCTCCGAGGTCAAAGGGATTCGGAATCGCGAGCCCCCACCAGTGGCCGGAGGCGAGGCCGATGAGCGGCGTCAGCACCGCGATGATGCCCACGTTGACGAGCGGACCCCCGATCGCCGTCCAAAGATGCGCCTTCGGACGCTCGGGCGGACTGCATGAGGCAAGGCCGCCAAGGGGCCAGAGCAGGATCTCGTGGGCGGTGCCTCCCGACGCCCGGCATGCGATGCAATGGCCGAACTCATGGAGGAGGATGACAAGGAAGAGTGCGGCCAGGCCAACAACCGTCGGCACGAGGCCGAACGAGGTATCCGAGCCGGCACTCGCCGCGCGCGCCAGCATGGCGAGCACGAATGCGACGAAGAAGAGGTGCACCCGGACGCTGATGCGCGCGATGCGGGCCACCGGCAGCGACCACGACATGGGGTCATCGAAGCTCGGTCGCGACCCACGCCAGTCACCGCCGAACCCGGCGGGTCGGCCGCCCGGTCGCGGATCGCCTTCATCGCCGCCTGCGCCGTGGTCGCGCCACGCCGTCATGGCTTCTCCCCCCGGAGGACGCCCGCGCCGGGTTCGCAGAGGCTGACGGTGGTGCTCGCACGCATGCGCCAGAGAAGATACGCCCCCAGCGACTTGCCGTCCTCGATGCGCCCCGCCGCGATTTCGCGCTCAAATGCCTCCCGGCCCATCTCGACGACCTCGATCTCCTCGCCCGCCTCGAGCCGCTGCGGCACGGGGCGCAGCGCGGTGGCGTGGAAGACGTGCATGGCCTCGTCGGTGAACCCCGGAGATGTGAAGAACACGCCAAGACTCCGCAGCGCGCCCGCCGAGTAGCCGGTCTCTTCCTCGAGTTCCCGCCGAGCGGCCGCAGCCGGATCCTCCCCAGGCTCGAGTTTGCCAGCGCAGAACTCAAGCAGCGACCGCCCGACCGCCACCCGCCTGTTGCGCACGAGCACCAGCGTCCCGTCGTCGCGCTCTGCGATCACGGTGACGGCGCCGGGATGGCGCACCACGTCCCGGACGATGGTCTGGTCGCCGAGCTCCGGCCGCGGGTGCGGCAACCGCAGCCGCTCGACCCGGAACACCGGCCCGACGTGGGTGACCGTAACGTGCGATTCGGGTATCACTGTGCCGATCATACTTCCATGACCGACGACGGGCGACAAGTTCCTGCAGATCAAGCGACGACGGCCTCGACCGACGACGCGCCGGTCCGCGTGGAGGGGCTTGTCAAGAGCTTTGGCCGCCAACGTGTGTTGCGCGGGGTGTCGCTTGCGTTCCCACGCGGCAAGACCACGGTCGTGCTTGGGCCATCTGGTTGCGGCAAGAGCGTGCTCCTGAAGCATCTCGTCGGACTGCTGCGGCCCGACAAGGGGCAGGTCTACTACGAGTCGAACCGCATCGACACGCTCTCCGAGCGGCGCATCGCGCCCTATCGGCGCGAGTTCGGCTTCCTCTTCCAGCAGGGCGCGCTCTTCGACTCGATGAGCGTGCGCAACAACATCGCCTTCCCGCTGCGCGAACTCGAGGGCCACGAGCCCGCCGACGAGGATGCCCGCGTCCGGCGGGTGCTGCGGCTCGTAGGGCTCGAGGAGTTCATAGACAAGGCGCCGTCAGAACTCTCCGGCGGACAGCAGAAGCGCGTGGCGCTCGCCCGTGCCATCGTGCTCGAGCCGAAGGTCATCCTCTACGACGAACCCACGACCGGCCTCGATCCGATTCGATCCGACGTGATCAATGAGCTGATCCTGAAGCTCGAGCACGAACTGAAGGTGACGAGTATCGTGGTGACGCACGACCTTGCGAGCGCGTTCAAGGTCGCCGACCACATGGTGATGCTGCACGAGGGGCGCGTGGTGCTCGAGGGTTCCCCGGACGAGTTCCGGCACTCGAACGATCCGATCGTGGGACGCTTCCTTCGTGGCGAGGCAAGCGACGACGAACTGAAGGCCATTCGCGAGGTGACTTCCGCCAACGTCGAGTCTGCGACGTCGATGCGGAAGCCGAGGAAACCGGAGGCGTGACGTGAGAGAGCGGGTCCGCAACGTGATGGTTGGAATCTGCACGATCGGCGCCCTCGCGTCCGGGGGAGCGCTGCTGTTCCTCTTCGGCGAGCTGGAGCCGTTCTTCTCGGAGCGCTGGCCGATGAAGGTCGCCTTCAACGAGGCGGGCGGCTTGCGCAAGGGAAGCCTCGTCACGCTGAACGGCGTCCCGATCGGCTCGGTCGAGCGCGTCGAGTTCTGGGGCGATGTCGAGCACCCCGTCCTGGTGACGGCGACCATCGATGAGACCGTCTCCATCCCGGATCCAAGTACGCCGACCGTGCAGGCGTCGCTTCTCGGTTCAGGCGCGCGGCTCGAGTTCACGGCGTCGCTTCCACTGGCCTCGCCCGTGCGCAGCTATGCGCGTGATGCCGCCGAGCCACTGCGCGGCCGCGTGCAGTCGATCGAGGCGAAGATCGCGGGCCAGCTCGAGGAGCGTCTCGCGCCCATCGCGAATGCGTTCGGCGAGGTCGGCGAACTCGCGCGCAACCTCAACACGCTGGTGAAGCCCGCCGATCCCGGTGCGCCGCCCGACCCCGAGAGCCTGCGCACGGTGGTCCGCCGCCTGAACGACACGCTCGCGAACGCCGACGCCGCGATCGCAAGCGCGCAGACCTGGCTGAACGACGAGCAGCTGCGCACCGATATCCGCGACACGGCCAACAACGCCAGCGAGTTCATGCGCGACGCGACCATCACCGCAAACCGCGTCTCCGCGCTCGCCGACTCGCTGGCGACCGACGCGCAGGACCTGAAGGCAAACGCGCTGCCGGTGCTGGTCCGCGCCGAGGAGTCGCTTGCCGAGTTCAACAGGCTGCTGCTTGCGGCGCGCTCCGGCGACGGCACCGTCGGCAAGCTGATGAAGGACCCGGCCCTCTACGACGGCCTCACGGACGCTGCGGCACGGCTCGACGAGGCGCTCGTCAAGGTGAACCTGCTGCTCGACAAGATCCGAGCCGAAGGTATCGGCGTCGAGTTGTTCGGAAAGTAAGCGCGCGGCGGGCGGGCGCCGGCGCGGTCAACCACCCGAGCGGAGCGGTCAACTGCCCGAGCGGAGCGGTCAACTGCCCGAGCGGAGCGGTCAACTGCCCGAACGGAGCGGTCAACTGCCCGAGCGGAGCGGTCAACTGCCCGAACGGAGCGGTCAACTGCCCGAACGGAGCGGTCAACTGCCCGAGCGGAGCGGTCAACCACCCGACTTGACCTTGCCGTCGCCGGCGTCCTTCCCCTTCATCGAGGCGTAGATCACGCTCTGCACGATCACGCTCTCGCCGAGAAGGCGCCCGACGCGCTCGCTCGCCTGGTCCATCGTCTTGAATTTGCCGGCGTCGAGTTCCTCCTCAAACATGTTGAGGGAGTTCTCGAGACTCAGCATGAGACTTGCAATCACGGCCCACTCGTGGCGCGTCTGCGGCCAATACTCGTTCGACTGCACCAGCTCGATCGGCACGGTCACGCGCCAGCCGTCGCCCGTCTCGACCAACGCCACGAAGCCGCCGGCGATCGGATCGCCGTCGTAGCTCAGCGCCGCGGTGCCGTCGCCGAGGTCTTCGGCCGAAAGTTTGTCGCGCGATTCGTCAAGCACCTTGAAGGGGTCGGTGATGATGTTCTCGACGATCGGGCCGAAGCCAAAGCGATCTGAGAGACGGTCGAGCTGCGTCTTCGCCTTCTTGGAGTCCTTCTCGACCAGCGGCTTCATCTTGCGCGACACGCGCCCGAGTTGGCCCAGCATGTCGGAGAGCTTGCCCTTTACGTCGCCGATCGCACTTTCCTCAGTCACCCCGTCCTCGAACTGGATGTCGCGCGCCGCGATCTCGATGAACCTGGGAAGGTCCTCATAGCGGCCGTCCTTGACGGCCTGCTGCATCGAATCGAGCAGCGCCTCCGGGGTGGATGTGTCGTAGGTCGGGTCGGCACAGCCCCCGAGCATGGCGCCCAGAGGCACGCCGAGCGCGAGAAACGCAGTCCGCGCCCGGTGGAGGAGGTTGGTTCCGCAGCCAAATCGCATCGGTCCGTAGTGTATCCCCGGCGCTTTCCGCGTAGCATCGGGGCCTGCGATGACACCGGAAATCCGCATCGAACTCAACGGCCAGCCCGCTTCCGTGACCACCGGAACGACGGTCGCCGACCTCGTCTCCCGCACCCTGCCCAACGCCCGCGCCTATGCGGTCGAGGTCAACCGATCGGTGCTTTCCCGCCGCGACCACGCAGAACGCAAGGTCCGTGATGGCGACCGCATCGAGATCGTCACCCTCGTCGGCGGCGGCTGACGTCGACCTCCCTGAAGCCATGCCTGCCACCGCCCAAACCCCATCGTTCGCGATCCCGCCGCTCTCGGTCGGCTCGTTCACGCTCAAGAACAGGCTCGTCGTCGGAACGGGCAAGTACCGCGACTACGAATCCATGCAGCGCGCGCTCGATGCGAGCGGGTGTGATGCCGTGACCGTGGCCGTGCGCCGTGAAAGGCTCGTCGACGCGCAGGGGCGGTCGCTCCTCGACCACCTCGACCTTGCGCGCTACACGATTCTGCCGAACACGGCAGGCTGCTTCAGCGCCGAAGACGCCGTGCGGGTCGCGCGGCTTGGCCGCGAGATCCTCGATTCGGTCGACAACCCAGGCAAGCATTGGGTGAAGCTCGAGGTGCTTGGCGACAAGAAGACGCTGCTTCCCGACCCGGTCGGAACGCTTGAGGCGTGCCGCGAACTCGTGAAGGACGGCTTCTGCGTCCTCTGCTACTCAAGCGACGACCCGATCATGGCCGTGCGGCTGCGCGATGCGGGCGCCGCGAGCGTGATGCCCGCGGGCAGCCCGATCGGCTCTGGCCGCGGCGTCGCGAACCCTGCGAACATCGCGCTGATCCTCGAGCTTCTCAAGGACAAGGCATCTGGCGGCGACCCGTCGTACCCCGTCATCGTCGACGCGGGCGTCGGCACCCCGAGCGATGTGACGCTTGCGATGGAACTCGGCGCAGACGGTGTACTCCTCAACACCGGCATCGCCCACGCGCAGGATCCGGTGCGCATGGCGCACGCGATGAAGCTCGCGCTCGAGAGCGGCTACCACGGCGCGCGCAGCGGCCGCATCGGCAAGAAGCTGCACGCGAGCGCGTCGAGCCCGTGGGAAGGGTCGATCGCGTCGGTGGTCATCCATGGTGAGTAGCGCTCGTGATTTGAGCGGTCGCGGCTGCGGCCGCGAGGGATTGAGCGCTCGCGACTCGCTTCGCTTTCGCTCGCTCTGGTCAGCCTCGCCGCGAGTGAATCGCGGCGGGCTGGAGACGCGTAGCTTGAGTGGTCGCGGCTGCGGCCGCTCCCTCTGGCGTGCATGACGACATCACCCGCTCGGGCTTCGCCCTCGGCGGCGACGAGCGCGCAGCGCGAGCGCTGAACCATGCGCCTGCGACAGCCCTTCATGGGTGCCACCACTTCGAGTGGTGCCGCGTGGGCCCACGACAACACATCGACTCCGCACTACTGGAAGTAGTGGCACCCATATTTGGCTGTCGACTCGCGCGCCAGCTGCTCGGGCTTCGCCCTCGGCGGCGACGAGCGCGCAGCGCGAGCGCTGAACCACGCGCCTGCGACAGCCCTTCATGGGTGCCACCACTTTGAGTGGTGCCGCGTGG
>JBIKXP010000178.1:0-6689 GCA_044355685.1 Phycisphaerales bacterium | reverse complement strand
CCAGAGCGAGCAAAGGCCTGCGGCCGCGGCGAAGCCGCCCCGCAGGCCAGTTGCGAGCGCTCAAATCACGTCGCGAGCGCTCAAGTAACGCGTCTCCAGCCCGCCGCGATTCACTCGCGGCGAGGCTGACCAGAGCGAGCGAAAGCGAAGCGAGTCGCGAGCGCTCAAACTCAGAACGTTCATGGCCTGTTCCTGCCCGCCATCACCCAAAGTGATGCGACACGACACAGGCGGCGACGAGGCGCGCAACCCGCTCAGGCTTCGCTGCGCTCCGCCTTCGGCTGGCGCGGGAGTTGGCATGACGTACAAAACCCCGCGGTTGAGCGCGGGGCTTTGTTCATCTTTCTCCGAACCGCCCCTCGTAATGGAACGGGCAGAGATCTTCGTGCGGCGCCGAGCCTTCGTCAGCCGAGGCGGGCGTCGCGTCGTTGGATCGGGAACGGCCTCGGCAACGAACGCGACGCGTCGTCGTCGCGCGAACCCGCGTCGCGCCGCGGGCCGCCGGAGCGGAACGCAGCACCGGAAACTCCAGCACCGGAGATTCCTTGTTCCTGCATCATCTGGCGCAAGAAGCGCAGCGGCTTCTCCTCGTTGATCTTCGCCTGCAGCCGTCGCAGGGCTTCCACCTCGATCTGCCGGACGCGCTCGCGTGTCAGCCCGACCTCGCGGCCGATCTGCTTCAGCGTCAGCGGCTCCTTGCCCTCGAGGCCGTAGCGCAGCCGGATGACGCGCGCGTCGCGCTCGTCGATCTGGTCGAGCAACTTCAGGACGAGAAGGAACTCCTCGCGCTTGGTCACCGCTTCCTCGGGCTTGCCGTGGCGGTGGTCCTCGAAGAGTTCATGCAGTTCGGCGCCTTCGCCCGACTCACCGCCAGGCGACTGGCTCGGGGCGTTGTACGCCTTCAGTGCGCGGCGGACGACGTTCAGCTTCCGCAGGGGGATCTTCAGGTCGTCGGCGAGCTCCTGGAGCGAGGCGGCGCGTCCGAAGTGCTCCTCGAGGCGCCGCGACGCCTCCTTGCAGCGCGCGATCAGATCGACCATGTACGCCGGGATGTGGATCGGCTGCACCGCGTTGATCAGCGTGCGCTTGATGGCCTGCTTGATCCACCACGACGCGTAGGTCGAGAAACGCGCGCCCTGCGCTGGGTCAAAGCCCTCGACAGCGCGGATGAGGCCGATGTTGCCTTCCTCGATGAGGTCGGCGAGCGACAGCCCGCGATTGACGTAGTTCTTCGAGATCGAGATGACGAGGCGCAGGTTGGCCCTGATCATCCGCTCTTTCGCGGCGCAGTCATTGTCATTGATGATGCGCCAGCCGAGGTCCTTTTCCTCCTCCGCATTGAGGAGGGGAACCTCGTTGATCTGCCTGAGATAGAGATGGAGATCAGACTGAAGAGAGGAACGACCCATGAAACCTCGCTCTCAGGCAGCCCGTGCTTGCGCGCGGAGCGGCCCGTACCGATGAGCACACACATGTCCTGGTCCGAACTTGCTCGCCGACGTTGCGGGCAAGACCTCCGAGGGCCTACGTTCGCGGATCACCTGGCTTGCGACGTCATGACGACGGCGCTGAGAAACGACCGCACCGCGGACGCTCCCGTTCGACCCTGTGACGCCGCACTTCCGTGTGGGCGGACTCGAGAAGCGGCTTGATGACAAGGGGAAGAAATGAAGTCCCTGCCTCAAGACGCCTGACCGTGGAACACAACCTCCATTCGGTGGGTCGGCTCAGCCTTGCCGACAGTTGACAGCATATACGGCGCTCGGCGCATGTCAGGTTCCGGTCATGCGAGGTAGCGCGAAGTTTCGGTTTGGTTCGGATGTGTCCAAACGCGCTGCCCGCGATCGGGCGTCAGCCGTCGCCGCCAGAAAGCCCGCCCGCAGGCGCAGGCTTTCAGCCGTCTACGACCTTTGATCGCCCCGTCCGAGCCCACACCGCGCTCCCGCCATGGTCGTCCATGTCGAGCGAAGCGTCCGGGTACTGCGTCGAACGGTGAACCCCCACGACGATTGTGTCGATAATCAAACATGTCGATCGACGAAGCGAGTAGCCCGTGCCCGATTTGAGCGACGAAAGCCCCGATCAGCCTGCGCGGAGTGACCTGACGGCCATTCTCCGGGAGTTCCCGTACGAGCTGGGCAGGGTGCAGGCGCGGATCGTCGCCGCGGCAGACGGTCGGCAGGTCGTTCAGGTTCGGGTGGAGCTTGGACTCCTTCAGATGGAGTGCGAGGGCCGCCCGGACGGCGCGCCGAGCGTCCTTGGCGCCAGCGACGGAGCCGCGCGCCCGCTCTCCGATCCGACCCACGCCGCAGCCGCGCGCATCGAGGCGGCGCAGGTCCAGCACCGCGCCGTCGCCTACCTCGCGCTCGGCGATGCGCCGCGCGCGCTGCGGGACGCGGAACAGGTTCTTGCGGTGCTCGGGCGCTTGGCGGACGAAGGCCCGATCGTCGAACGGGAATGGGCGGAGAGCGCGCGCTTCTCCGCGCTGGTGTTCCGGACCCGGGCCGCAGCTGCGGTCTCTTCGCGACAGGGGCGAAGTCGCGACGCCGTCGGCGCGGTCGACGTCGGGCTGAAACTGCTGCATGTGCAGGCGACGCGGCTCGGGATCGACGACCAGTTCGAGACGCTCGCGGATGTCCGCGCGCTTCGCACGCTGCGCGATGCGCTGCAGCCGCAGCTTCCGCCGGCGCAGCGCGCCGAACTCGAGCAGCGGCTTCTTGCGGCCGTGCGGGCGGAGAACTACGAACTCGCCGCGATCCTTCGCGATGAGCTCAGGCGCATGTAGCGACTCTCGTCAGCGCGCGGTCGGTCCATCGAGCACGATGTAGACCGTCTTCTCCTCTTCGCCGCGCATGAAGACGCACTGGACGGTGTCGCCGACGTCGTGCAGGCGAAGATCCTCGACGAACTCCTCGCGCGTCTTCATGTCCTTCTTGTTCCACTTGACGATCTTGTCGCCTCGCTGCATGCCTGCCTTGGCCGCGCTGCCGCCCTCGGTCACATCGACGACATCGAGGCCAGAGCCATCGTCGGCTGCGCGTGTGCGCAGGCCGACGCGCACCTTGATCGCCTGCGGCCGCATGGGGCCGCCGGTCGTCTCAGGCTCGAAGCGCGTTGGGCGCTTCGCCATGTCCCATGCCAGTTCGCGCCAGAGGTTGATCGCGAGAACCGACGACTCGCGGTCGATCAGTTCGGCCACGTCGCGCGAGGTGTGGTAGTCATCGTGGAAGTCGGCGATGATCGCAAAGAGGATGGGGACGCCGACGGCCTGGAAACTGGCGTGGTCGCTGCCGCCGCCACCGCCGCCTCGTCCGACGACCGTGAGGCCCGACTTCGCGTAGAACGGTTCCGCCCACTCGGTGAGACCCTTGGCGCCGGCCGCGGTCACCGCGAGCCGGTTGTCCTTGATGCGGCCGATCATGTCGAAGTTCATCATCAGGACGGTGTCCTTGATGGGGTAGATCGGGTTCTCGGCGTAGAAGCGGCTGCCGTTGAGGCCGCTTTCCTCGGCACTGAAGCCCATGAAGAGGATCGTGCGCAGGGGAGTTTCCGCCGGCTCGGCGTCGTAGGCCTTCTTGAGCATGTCGCCGAGCATGATGACGCCGGCGGAGCCGCTGGCGTTGTCATCGGCGCCCGGGTGGAGCTTGCCGGGGCCCTCGCGCGAGCCGAAGTCGCCCTGGCCGAGGTGATCGAGGTGGCCGCCGATCACGATGACTTCCTTCGCAAGTTCGCCCCTGCCAGGCAGCACGCCGACGACGTTCTCGGCGAGGACGGGCTTCTCGCTCACCGTCGCGCCCACGGAGAGCTTCGAGCCTGCGAGGTCGAAGCTCCGCGGGCCGTCAGCGTTCTTGGCGTCGGCGATCTTCCGGAGTTCGAGGAGCGAGCGCTTGCCGCCATCGCAGGCGCGGATGATCCGCTCGCCCGCGTCGGTGCTGACCATGAACACCGGCACGTCCGTCATGGGACGGCCGCCACCGGTCGAGAGGCTCGTGATGCGCGGATCGTTCGCGCCCGGGGTGTTGACGACGACGATCGCTGCGGGCTTGCGCTTCGCGACCGCAGCGATCTTGCCCTGGAACCCCGCGCGGCCCGACCATCCGCTGCCACCGGACCACAGGCTGTTGCCCTTGTCGTCCATGGGCTCGAAGCGGAGCACGAGCGCGATCTTGCCCTCAAGCGAGTGACCTTCGGCGAAGCTCGAGTAGCCGTCGGGGCCATCCTCGATGCCGTAGCCGACGAAGGCGATCTCACCCTCGGCGGAGCCGCCGCGCCCGAGCGACGTGAACCGGAAATCGACGTCCTTCTTCAGTTCGACGGGAGCCTCGCCGCCGCACAGGATGGCGACGCGCTCATCGGTGACGTTTCGCTGGGAGCCAAGCGTGAACGGCTGCCGATAGGTCTTCGCGCTGCCGTCCGAGGGCTGGAACGCCGGCTCGAGGCCGGACTTGCGGAAGTGATCCTCCATGTACTCCATGGCCCGCTCCATGCCGCGGGTTCCGGGCAGGCGGCCTTCCATCCACGGACTCGCGAGCACCGTGAGATGCTCGTTGAAGATCTGGACCTGTGGGTCGGCCGCGAGGATCGCCTCGTGGATCTTCACGGCCGAGGCCTTCGCGGGCACCGACTCGGGGGCGGGGGCCGCCGCCGCACCACCAGCCGCGGCCTCGGCGGCCGTCGCGGCCTCCTGTGCAAACGCCGTCTGAACGGAGACAATGAGCGCGCATGATGCGAGCAGTCGAGCCAACCCCGTCAGGCCTTGGTGGTGCGAGCGGGCGGGAAGGCGTTCGTCGTTCAGCATGGTGGGGTCCTCTCGCGGCGGCGGTTCTTGTAACCGTGGGAACATTTTGTACCACGCTGGTGGCGGCTGGTTCGCGGCCCGCGTGCGAATCGGTCGCGTTTTTCGAGGCCAGAAGCCTCCACCCGCAGGATGGGCCGCACGTCGACCTCCGGTTCCGAATCGAGGGTTCCGAGTTCACGGCGCTCCTCTCGATGAACCTCGTGTTCCTCGACTGGATGCTCGACGTGCCGCGCGAGGATCCCGAGCGGGTCGATCCAGCGGAACTCGCCGTGCTCGCGCCGCGCCTCGAGGCGTACTTCGCGGCGCAGATGCCGGTCGAGATCGACGGCGTGCGCGTGACGCCGATTCTGCGCGACATCCGCCTCAACGATCCGGATCCGGTGCTGCTGCCGCTCTTTCCGATCAGCGGCAACCGCGGATTGCGCAAGGTGGAGTTCAGTCTGTTCTACCCCGGCAAGCAGCCGCCCGCGATGATCTCGGTGGCGTGGCCCGCGTATCCGCCAGACCTTCTGTCGGTGCTGGCGTCGAAGCCGCCGCTTGAGATCGCCTCCGAGTGGACCGCCGACGGCCTGCGCAGCATGCACACCTTCACGCGTGTGGAGCCCGGGTTCACGTGGCATCGCCCGGTCGGCGGCGTCGAGAGCCGGCTTGAGCGCGTGCCGACGCCTCCGCAGCCGGAGCCGCTGGTGCCCGCCTTCGCGACCCTTGCGATTCTTGTGTTTCTCGCCGGGTTCGGAGCCGCGGCGGCGGCGCGTCGCCCGCCTCTCGTCGCGCTCGGGTCCGGGTTGCTCGCCGCTGCGGTCGTCCTCGTGGTGCGGCCCATGGGCCCTGCGTTCCTCGCCTTGGGGACACGCGCGCCGCGCGAGGTTCCTGCCGCGGAAGCGGCTGCGACCTTCGAGGCGTTGCAGGCGAATCTCTATCGTGCATTCGACTACGAGGCGGAGAGCGCGGTCTACGACGCGCTTGCGCGCAGCGTCTCAGGAGGGTTGCTCGAGGAAACGTATCTCGGCGTGCGGCGCGCGCTCGTGATGGAAGAGGAGGGCGGGGCGATGAGCCGGGTGGTCGCTGTGCGGCCCGTGCGCACCGACCTCGTCTCGCAAGGAGAGATCGAACTTGACGACGGGCGCCGCGTGCGTGCGTTCAAGGTCGAGGCGGCGTGGCAGGTCGATGGCCGCGTGACCCACTGGGGTCACTCGCACGACCGCACCAACGAGTACGACGGGCGATTCACAGTCGCTGCCGAGCGCGAGGGCTGGCGGATTCACGATGCAGAGATCACGCGCCAGGAGCGCGTGGATGCCGGCACTGCGCCCGCGCCGCAGCCGAGCCCGGAGGACGAGGAGCTGTAGCGCTCTCGCCACGGATTTTTCTCACGGAGGCACGGAGGCACGGAGGGACGGGGGGCAAGTCTTGCAGTTGGTCCGCGCCGCGCGTCAGGCGAGCGGTTCAGCACGGTCTGATTTGTGCGGCTGACGCCGAGAAGGTCTCTCACGGAGGCACGGAGGCAAGGGGGCCAAGCCTTTCAGTCCGCCGCGCGGCGCGTTTGCGGATGAGTGGAAGAATTGAGATTGAGATTGGGATTGGGATTGGGATTCGGATTCGGATTCGCTTCCGCGTTCCCGTCACGGTCTTCTTCTCTTCTCTTCTCTTCTCTTCTCTTCTCTTCTCTTCTCTTCTCTTCTCTTCTCTTCTCTTCTCTTCTCTTCTCTACTTGTCAGATCCTTGTCCGCGCGAGTGACATCGAGCATCCCCTGATCTCCGTGCCTCCGTGCCTCCGTGAGAGACCTGATGCGCGTCAGAAACGCAACACGCGCCGCGATTCACTCGCGGCGGCTGCTTGCGGCAGCCGCCTTTGGCGTGATCAGTACCAGAGCGAGCGAAAGCGAAGCGA
>JBIKXP010000177.1:0-6726 GCA_044355685.1 Phycisphaerales bacterium | reverse complement strand
ACGGTGGAGCAGCACTCCGCGTCCTCGCAGAACGGCGTGCCGGTCGCCGTGCAGCAGTCCCCGGTTCCGGGATCACCGCAGCCCGGGAGGCCGCCGACGAAGCTGATCACGAGATCAGTCGCGCCGACGTCGCCATCCCAGCCGGCCACACGCACGAGGTAGGTCGTGCCCTTCACGAGCTTCAGGCCAAGCTGCGACGCGAACGCGGTGCAATCCGGTCCGTCATCGTTGCAGCCGAGGAGCGATCCACCGGCGCTCGGGCAGGCGTCGTAGACCTCGATGCCCGTGTCGAACGGCGCGGGGCCGGTGCACGTCTCGAACTGATAGCCGCCGGTCTGGGTCGCGGTGAACGAGAACCAAACGTCCTTCAGGAACGGAACGTCAAGGAAGCCACAGGTCGCGGCCGTCACGTCCGTCGTCGCCAAGGTGTTGTCGAAGGCATTCGCGCCCTCGACCGCAACCTGCGCATTCGCGCAGAGGTCGTTGGCCGGACGCTCGATGTCGCACTGGCCACCGGTTGCCTCAATCGCGATCGAGTAGGCGTTGCCGACGGGTCCGCCGCAGGGGTAGCCCTCGCCGACTGCAGGCAGGACCACGAGGTAGTACTGGCCTTCCGGCAAGCACACGGTGGCCGTGCCGGGGCAGGTGCCCTCGGTTGCAGCGAGGATGTTCAGGCTGCAGTCGACGTCGGTCACAGCCGCAAAGCTGTCGATCGACGAGCGCAGCGTGATGCTGAACTCGGTCGGCTCGGTGAGGGTGATGAGATACCAGTCGGTGTCGCGCGTACCGCCGTCTGCCGAGAACGTGCCGGCGATGACGTCGCCGAGGCTGATCGGCTCGCTTGGCAGCCCGCCGTCCGTATCGTTGCAACCGCCGTTGAGGTCCTCGCCGCAAGACTCGGCCTCTTCGCCCGTGGTGTTTCCGAGATCGCAGGGAACGAACTCCGAGATCTCGATCTGGCCAGCGCCCGCGTCAGCGGCGCTGAATCCACCGATGACCACGACGTACTCAACGCCGGCCGCAAGCTCGACCGCCGGGATGACCGACGTCGAGAGGTCGCAGGAACCTGGTCCATCGTCATTGCATGCCAGCACGCCGTCAGCAACCGAGCAGCCTTCCATGACGGCAAGTTGGGTGTCGAAGCCGGCGAGGTTGCAGGTCGAGAGCGTGTAGAGGCCGCTCGTCGAGGGAGTGAACTTGTAGAACGCCGCGTTGTAGATGACGTCGTCGCCGAGGTCGCCCGGGTCGCAGACGCCGGTGAGGTCGACGGTCGCCGTCTGGCCGACCGTATCGAACTCGTTCAGGCCGAGTGCGAGCGCCGGAGCCTTCTCGCAGCCGCCGCCACCACCGCCGTTGAGGCCGATGCGGACGGTTCCACCGAGAACCGGAGTCGCGGCGTCGTAGCCACCGACGGCGATGATGTACTCCTCGCCGCCAACGAGCTCCACCGCCGAAATCAAGCTCGAGAAGTTGGGGCAACCGGTGCCGTCATCGTTGCACGCGAGCACGCCGTCGGCGAGATCGCAGGAGTTGAGAACGGCGAGGCGGGTGTCCCACGTCGCGAGACCGCACGTCGAGATCAGGTACGAACCCGACTGCTTCGGGGTGAACCGGTAGTAGTTCGTGTTGTAGATGGAATCGTCGCCGAAGGTGCCCGGGTCGCAGATGCCCGCGAGATTGAGAACCGATCCGGTCGTCGTGTTCGTGAAGGCGTTGTCGCCGACGATGAAGACGGGAGCTTCAGAAGAGCACGCGCCACCGCCACCTCCGCCGCCGCCACCGGGAGCGGTCACGGTCAGGGTGCCGGGGCCAGCGCCGGTCGAAAGGAATCCGCCGATCGCGATCTTGTAGGTCGTGCCGGGAGCGAGCGTGGCCGTGGTCTGGCTTTGCAGACCGCAGAAGTCGTCGTTGCAGCCGAGCACGCCCGCAGCCGGGTCACACGTGTTGAGCACCGCGATGCGCGTATCCCAGGTCGAGCCGCCGCACAAGGAGAACGTGTGCACGCCGGCCGTCGCGGCCGTGTAGCTGAAATAGGTCACGTTGTTGATCGTGTGCGCTGCAGCGCATCCGCCGCCAGCCGGCATCGCAAGGTTGCCGCTTCCCACGACCGTCGTGAATGGGTTCGGGCCGTTGACGGCGACTGGTGCATCGGCGCAGTTCGTACCGCCACCGCCGCCACCGCCGCCGCCACTCGGAAGAGTGACGATCAGCGAGCCAGCGCCAGCCTCGGCCGTGCCGAAGCCACCGATCGCGACCTTGTAAGTCGTGCCGGCAACGAGCGTCGCGGCGGTCTGGCTCTGGAATCCGCAGCCGTCATCGTTGCAGCCGAGGACGCCTTCGGCCGGGTCGCAGGTGTTGAGCACCGCGATGCGCGTGTCCCACGTCGAACCTCCGCACAGCGAAAAGGTGTGAACGCCGCTGACGGTGGCCGTGAACGTGAAGTACGTCACGTTGAAGATCGTGTGGGTAGCGCCGCAGCCACCGCCCGCAGGCATGGCCAAGTTGCCGGTTCCCACAGCCGTCGTGAACGGGTTCGGGCCTGCAGCCGCATTCGGCGCAGACGCACAATCCTGCGCCATGGCTCCGCTCGCGACGAAAGTCGTCGCGACCGTCATACACAGCGCGCTCCATTGAATCGAACGCATCCTGAATTCTCCTTCTTCAAGATTCCACCGACCACGGTGCCGAGCTCGGGAACCGTGGCGACCCATACCGGGCACGACCCAGCCTGACTGCGCACGACGCAGGAGGCATATAGGTCTTCCGAGACTACCCTCAAAGGGGCGATCCACAAGAGCGAACCTCGGGGAAGTTCAAATTCCGTCAGGTTCCTTGCAACCGGGTAGGGGCCCTCTTCCTCCTCCAACACGCAGGAGGCCGCTATATTCTTGGCCCCGCCCGCGGTTCGACCCCTCTGTCAGGGGAAACCCGCAACCCGCTCGCGGCCGTTCCGCTTGCATCCATCCAGCCCGCCACAGAGAGACCCCACCATGGCAATCAAGACCGGTACCGCAGCCCCCGCGTTCAAGCTCCCCTCGAAGCCAGGCGAGGAGGTCGACGTGGGCGCATCGCTCGGCCGCGAGAAGGTGGTCATCCTGTTCTTCCCGCTCGCGTTCAGCAGCGTGTGCACCGAGGAGATGTGCCACTTCCGCGACAACTGGGACGCGTGGAAGTCGCTCGGCTGCAAGGTCTTCGGCGTCTCGATCGACAGCCCGTTCGTGACCGACAAGTTCCGTGCCGAACTGAACATCCCGTTCCCGATCCTGTCGGACTTCAACAAGACCGTCTCCGCGAGCTACGACGCCCTCCACGCCGACCTGATGGGGCTCAAGGGCGTGACCAAGCGCGCAGCGTACGTGGTCGGCAGCGACGGCAACATCGCCTATGCGTGGGAGGCGGAGATCCCGAAGACGCAGGTCGACTTCGACGCGATCAAGGCCGCCGTGTCCGCCGCGAAGTGAGCGAATCCTCTCCGTCACCTGAACGCGCGTGCTTCCCGCCGGGGTTTCCGCCCGAGCGGTGTGCGCTGTACCTCGCCGGCAACGAAGGTGCGCCCCCTCGGGAGCATCTGGTGCGGGCTCTGACTTTGGTCAGGCAGCGGTCCGGCTCGGGGCGGCCGCGGGCGCTCGACGTGGGCTGCGGGCCGGGGCGTGAGTCGCTCCTCCTCGCGCAGACCGGGTTTGAGGTCGTCGCGTTTGACCCGTACCCCGAGATGCTGGCGCGGGCACGGGAGCTCTTCTTGGGCGATGAGAAGGCAGGGGAACTGCTTGCACGCGTCCGCTTCGAGTGCGCGACGCTCGAGGAGTTCGCGCCCGCGCTCGCGACCGCTTCCGTCGATGTCGTGCACGCGGGGTTCGTGCTGCCGTTCGTGCTGCCCGGCAGATTCGAGGAGTGCTTTGCACACCTGACGCGATGCGTGCGACCGGGTGGGATCTTCTGCGGCCAGTTCTTCGGCCGCGAAGACGAGTTCATCCGCTCGGCAGATCCCGGCACGATGTCATGCCACGAGCGCGCCGATCTCGACAGATTGCTTGAGCCATTCGAAGTGATCGAACTTGAGGAAATCAATCGACCCGGGCGGATCGGCAAAGGCCGCGACAAGTGGTGGCATGTGTTCCATGTGACAGCGCGGCGGAAGTGATCTGCCGCAGCGGCGCGGATCCCGGCACGCGGCGCGGATCCCGGCACGCGCGTCTTTCACGCCAAAGCTCGCCGCCGCAGTGGCGAGCGGTCAAACACGCGAGCCGCCGCAGCGGCGAGCGCTCAAACAAAGCGGGCGAAGGGGATCGAAACCCCGAAGGGGTACAGAGAGACCCCGTCCGCGCCACAGGCGCGGACGCTGCGCGGGGCGAAGCCACGCGCAGGTCGACCGCGTAGCGAACGCGCCGGACGCCCCGCATAGCGGGTCGTCCGGCGCGTTCGAAAGCGGGCGAAGGGGATCGAACCCTCGACATTCAGCTTGGAAGGCTGACGCTCTACCGCTGAGCTACGCCCGCAGCGGAAGTCGACACTATATCGGCCGCGGAGCGTTCGCGAAGGCCTGATTTCACGCCAAGACAGCCCCGCGCAAAGTCGGTATCCTATCTGCCCCTGCGCCGCAGTCGGCCAGCGGTCCGCCCCACGGAAGGAAGAGCCTGCGGGGCGGGCGGTTCGTTTGGCAAATGTGCCCCAGCGAACCCTTGTTCGGGTCCCAGTCGAATGTTCAGAATCCCAGTGGAGCAAGGGCTCCACGCACTTGGAAGACAGCCCATATGCAGACTGCCTTCGCTCGCATGTTCACGCGCGCGTTCGCGCGGAAGGGCCTTGCGCTCGCCGCGCTCGTCCCCGCCTTCCTTTCCTCCGCCGCGTTCGCTGGCGAGGCGGATATCAAGCTTCCCGACGTCGCGGGCGCCCAGTTCGCCTATGGCCTCAACGGCTGGACGATCATGATGATCGGCCTCGGCATCACCGTGGTCGGAATGCTCTTCGGCCTGCTTCAGTACAAGCAGACCGTCGCGCTCCCGGCGCACAAGTCGATGCTCGCGGTCTCCAACATCATCTGGGAGACGTGCAAGAGCTACATCATCCAGCAGGGCAAGTACCTCTCGGTGCTCTGGCTGCTGATCGCAGTCGCAATCACAGGCTACTTCGGCTTCCTCAGCCCGATCGGCCAGAACGTCGAGCCGGGTCAGGAGCCGATCAACAAGTGGTTCGCCGTCGTCGTGGTGCTTCTCGCCTCGGTGCTCGGCATCCTCGGCAGCTATGCCGTCGCGTGGTTCGGCATCCGCATCAACACGCAGGCGAACTCGCGCGCGGCCTTCGCGTCGCTGAGGGGCTACCCGCTGCCCGTCCTCGGCATCCCGCTCAAGTCGGGCATGTCGATCGGCATGCTGCTCGTGTCGGTCGAGCTCTTCTTCATGATCTGCATCCTGTGCTTCCTGCCGAAGGAGCTCGTGGGACCGTCGTTCATCGGCTTCGCCATCGGCGAGTCGCTCGGCGCGTCGGCGCTCCGCATCTGCGGCGGCATCTTCACGAAGATCGCCGACATCGGCGCCGACCTGATGAAGATCGTCTTCAAGCTCCCTGAGGACGACCCGAAGAACCCGGGCGTCATCGCAGACTGCACCGGCGACAATGCGGGCGACTCCGTCGGCCCGACCGCTGACGGCTTCGAGACCTACGGCGTCACGGGCGTCGCGCTCATCGTGTTCATCGCGCTCACGCTCGGCATCTCGGGCGTCGAGGGTGAGTTCGGCGCGAAGCTCATCGTGTGGCTCTTCGCCATGCGCGCGCTCATGATCGTCACCTCGCTCTTGTCCTACTTCATCAACGAGGCGATCTCGAAGGCGAAGTATGAGACGGCGAAGGATTTCCACGAGGAGGCTCCCCTCACCTGGCTCGTCTGGATCACCTCGATCCTCTCGATCGTGGTCACATTCGCAGCGAGCTACTTCCTCCTCGCCGGGATCAAGGTGGGCGACACCGAGATGCCGAACCTGTGGTGGGCTCTCAGCGTCATCATCAGCTGCGGCACCATCGCGGGCGCCGTCATCCCCGAGTTCACCAAGGTCTTCACATCGACGACCTCTGGCCACGTCAAGGAAGTGGTCACGGCCTCGAAGCAGGGCGGCGCGTCGCTCAACATCCTCTCTGGCTTCGTCGCAGGCAACTTCTCCGCGTTCTGGAAGGGCCTCGTCATCGCGGGCCTGATGGGCATCGGCTGGTGGGCCTCGACCCTCTCCGGCGCGGATGACGTGATCGCGAAGACCTACACATTCGCTGGCCCAATCTTCGCGTTCGGCCTCATCGCGTTCGGCTTCCTCGGCATGGGTCCCGTCACCATCGCGGTCGACAGCTTCGGCCCGGTGACCGACAACGCCCAGTCGGTGTACGAGCTCTCGCGCATCGAAGCGCAGCCCGGCGTCAAGGAGGAGATCAAGCGCGACTTCGGCTTCGACCCTGACTTCGAGACCGCAAAGCACACCCTTGAGAAGGCCGACGGCGCAGGCAACACCTTCAAGGCCACCGCGAAGCCCGTGCTCATCGGCACGGCCGTCGTTGGTGCGACCACGATGGTGTTCAGCATCATCCTCGAGCTGATCAAGGCCAACAGCCAGAAGCTGACAGGCCTCGCTCCTGAGGTCGCGATTGCCCAGGCGTCGAAGGCCGTCGTCGAGAAGCTCTCGATCGTCGAGCCTGCGATCCTCCTCGGCCTCCTCATCGGCGGCTCGGTCATCTACTGGTTCA
>JBIKXP010000030.1:0-22098 GCA_044355685.1 Phycisphaerales bacterium | reverse complement strand
GAGGTGCCCTTCTACGTCGTGAACTTCCGCAACGACTTCGGACGCATCATCGGCTATTTCGAAGAGGAGTATCACGCCGGACGCACCCCGAACCCTTGCGTGCGCTGCAACGACTGGCTGAAGTACGGCAAGTTGCGGCAGTACGCGGAGCAACTTGGGTGCGACGCGATCGCGACCGGCCACTACGCGCGCGTCGCGCAAACGGCCGACGGCCCTCGGCTCGCGCGCGGCATCGACCACGCGAAGGATCAGTCGTATGTCCTGTTCGGAATCGGCCCTGACGCCGTGTCGCGCATGATGCTTCCGATCGGCGACATGGAGAAGCCAGTGGTACGGGAACTCGCGCGCGAGTTCGCGCTGCCCGTCTCAGACAAGCCCGACTCGCAGGAGATCTGCTTCGTGCCCGACGACTATGCGTCGTTCCTCGAGCGGCGCGCGCCGGAACGATTCGCATCGGGAACGATCGAGGACGAGTCGGGGCGCGTGCTCGGCGCGCATGAGGGCCACCAGCGGTTCACCGTCGGGCAACGAAAGGGCCTCCGGATTCCCGCCAGCATTCCGCTGTACGTGATCCGCAAGGACGCCGGGCGAAACGCGGTGGTCGTGGGGCCCCGCGAGTCGCTCGAGGTCCACGGCGTCGAGGCCGGGGACGTGACGTGGTACGGCGCGCGCGGGGGAATCGCCGGGCGCGCCTGCGCCGCGCAGGTGCGGGCGCACGGCGTCGCGATTCCCGCGAGGGCGTCGCTCGACGGCGACACGCTCCGCGTCGAGTTCGATCGCCCAGAGCCGGGCGTCGCACCCGGACAAGCTGTCGTCTGCTACGACCAATCGGGCCACGTCCTCGGCGGCGGTTGGATTCGCGCTACATTCCGCCCGTGATCTACGCGGGCATCGACGAAGCCGGATACGGACCGCTGCTTGGGCCACTGTGCGTCGGCCTGAGCGCTTTCCGCGTCGCGGACGCAGACGGCCTGGCCGCGCGCGCAGAGGCACCCAACCTTTGGGATTCGCTCGCGCGGGGCGTCTGCCGCAAGCCGAAGGACCCGCGCCGCCGAGTCGCCGTCGCCGACAGCAAGAAACTGAAGTCTGGCGGCAAGCAGCCGCTCATCCATCTCGAGCGCGGCGTGCTTGCATTTCTCTCGGGCGACACACCGGCCGACGACGCCGAGTATCTCGCGCGCATCGGGCTCTCGCCCCGCGCCACCCGCGCCACCCCGTGGCATGCGCGCGCACTGCCGCTTCCGGTCGCGACGACCGCCGGCGACGTTGGAATCGCGCGCAACCTCGTCGCGGGCGCGATGGCCGGCGCGGGCTGCGCACTCGAGGCGCTCTCCGTGTCGGCCCTGGACGCGCCCGCGTTCAACGCGCTCTACGGAGAGCTCCGTAACAAGGCGCAGGTCAACATGTCGCTGGTCTTCGAGGCGCTCCGCACCGTCGACCTCCTTCGCGGCGACGAGCCCGCTTTCGTCGCGATCGACCGTCAGGGCGGCCGGGCCGACTACACCCGCGAGCTCGAGGCGCACGTGGCGCGCGGCGCCGTCATCCGCACCGTCCATCAGGACGACGAGCGCTCCGTCTACTGCGTCGGCAACGCGGACGGGCCGGGGCTCATCGTCGCCTTCGAGGTGGGCGCGGAGGAGCGCCATCTTCCGGTCGCCTTGGCGTCGATGGCGGCGAAGTACACGCGCGAGCTCTCCATGCGGCGCCTGAACGCCTACTTCTCGGAGCGGATGCCGGAACTCCTCCCGACCGCCGGCTACGTCGAGGACGGCCGGCGGTATCTCGCCGAGGTCAAGCCGATCCTCGTCCAGGAGGCGATTCCGGAGCGGGAGTTCGTGCGGGTGGTCTGACTTTTTGCCGGTTTTCGCGCGACATGCGCCCCCAACCCCCTGCAAAGAATGCGCTTGCATTGAGGGCTGCGGGCTTCTACACTCTGCGACTCGGCACTTTTCTGCCGGGAAGACTCCCATGCGAGCCGACGACCCCTCCTGTACCGCTTCCGAAGGACCACGCGCATCCGCGCGTCCGGCGCGTGTCGCCTTTGGTCCGACGGCGCGTGACTGGTTGAGGGATCGTTCCTGAGCGCCACCGGCGTTCCGCGCGAGTCACAGCCCTAGACATCAACCATCCACGACCGCCCGAGGCGACCCACGAACGGCGCACCGGACGATCCCCCGAACGACGACGATCAGAGTCCGATCTCCAGAACCCCCCGCGGCTGCGCGGGACAGCAACCAGGATCTTCTCCATGCCCACCGATCTCAAGAAAGTCCGCAACATCGGTATCTGCGCCCACATCGACGCAGGCAAGACCACCGTCTCCGAGCGCATCCTCTTCTACACCGGCCGCAACTACAAGATCGGCGAGGTGCACGAGGGCATGGCGACCATGGACTTCCTCCAGGAAGAGCAGGAGCGCGGCATCACCATCCAGTCGGCCGCGACGACCTGCCCGTGGACCAAGGACGACGTCGACTACAAGATCAACCTGATCGACACCCCGGGCCACGTCGACTTCACGATCGAGGTCGAGCGTTCGCTGCGCGTCCTCGACGGCGCGTGCGCGGTGTTTGACGGCAAGGAAGGCGTCGAGGCCCAGTCCGAGACCGTGTGGCGCCAGGCCGACCGCTACGGCGTTCCGCGTCTCTGCTTCATCAACAAGATGGACAAGATGGGCGCTGACTGGGACTTCTCCTTCAACTCGATCCGGGCGCGTCTTGGCGCAAACGGCATCGCGATCCAGCTGCCGATCGGCAAGGGCAACGACTTCATCGGCATCATCGACCTTGTGAAGATGAAGGCCGTCTACTTCTCCTCCGAGGATCAGGGCGCCACCATCACCGAGGGCGAGATCCCCGCTGAGCTCAAGGACAAGGCCGAGCTCTTCCGCGCCGAACTCATCGAGAAGGCGGCCGAGGTCGACGACGTCCTGATGGAGCAGTACCTCACCGATGCCTCGAAGATCACGAACGAGCAGATCAAGGCCGCGCTCCGCAAGGGCACCATCGAGATCAAGTGCTTCCCCGTCCTCTGCGGCGCGGCGCTGAAGAACGTCGGCGTCCAGAAGATCCTCGACGCGGCCATCGACTATCTCCCGAACCCGACCGAGCGTCCCGACACGAAGGGCGTCAACCCCGACGACGTCAACCAGCCGATGACGCGTCCGCATGACCCGACCGCGCCGTTCTCCGCGCTCGTGTTCAAGGTCGTCTCGGACATTCACGGCGACCTCACCTACATCCGCGTCTACTCGGGCACGCTCGACAAGGGCACGCGCGTCCTCAACCCGGGCAACGGCAAGCGCGAGAACGTCAGCCGCATCTTCGAGATGCACGCGAACAACCGCAACGCGCTCGAGGCCGTCGACGCGGGCAACATCGTCGCCGTCATCGGCCTCAAGAGCTCGTACACCGGCGACACGATCTGCGATCCGGACAACCCGATCATCCTCGAGCGCATGACCTTCCCCGAGCCGGTCATCTCGATGGCGATCGAGCCGATCACCGGCGACGACAAGAAGAAGCTCGGCGACGCGCTCACCACGATCCGCCGCGAAGACCCGTCGTTCCGCTCGAACTACAACGACGAGACTGGCGAAACCATCATCGCGGGCATGGGCGAGCTTCACCTCGAGATCATCAAGAATAAGCTCACCCGCGACATGAAGATCGGCGTGAACGTCGGCAAGCCGCGCGTCTCGTACCGCGAGACGATCACCGGCTCGGCCAACCAGGTCCGTGGTCTCTTCAAGAAGCAGTCGGGCGGCCGCGGCCAGTTCGGCGATGCCGTCGTCGACATCAGCCCGATCACCCCCGAGGAGGCTGCTGCGCTGGAACTGAAGATGAAGAACGGCGTCGTCTTCGAGGACAAGATCTCGGGCGGCGTCGTCCCCAAGGAGTTCATCCCGTCGATCGAGTACGGCGTCCGTCAGGCCGCTGCCTCGGGCGTTCTCGGCGGCTACCCCGTCATCAATGTGCGCGTCCAGCTCGTGTTCGGCTCGTACCACGACGTCGACTCGAACCAGGTCGCGTTCGAGCAGGCCGGCATGCTCGCCTTCCGCGAGGCCGTCATGAAGGCCCGTCCGGCGCTCCTCGAGCCGATCATGAAGCTCGTCGTCACCACCCCGGACGAGTTCTTCGGCAACGTGTCGGGCGACATCGCCTCCCGCCGCGGCCAGATCGTCGATCAGGAGATGCGCGGCAACGCCCGACTCCTGACCTGCGAAGTGCCGCTGTCGGAACTCTTCGGCTACACGACGTCGCTCCGCTCGATGACGCAGGGCCGCGCCACCAGCTCGATGGAGCCGCTGACCTACCGCGTCATGCCGGAGAAGCTCAAGGACGCCGTCCTGAAGAAGTGAGCCTGCCTCCGGGCGCATCCCGCACCCAATCGACACGCCGCCGGCGCACCCCGCCGGCGGCGTGTTCCTTTGGTGAAGTCGGGCCTTTGGCCGCACCGAACCACCGGGCGTGCTCGTCGAGACGCGTGAAGTTTCAGCCGGGCGCGCCTACCATGACGCCCCATGTCGGAACCGCAAGGTGAACCAGAACTCCAAACCGACCGCGGACTCTTCCGCGCGGAGTACGAGCGCGAACTCGGGAACTGGCTGAGGCGTCGCCTCGGCTATCTCTGCCTCTCCTACACCATCTACCAGATCCTCGCCGTCACGGCGCTCACGCTGACGTCGACGCTGGTGTCGGAACCCGAAGTCCCGGCCCAGTCGGCGTTGCTGAGCATGCCGCGCGCGCAGGTTGCCGAGCGGAGGCTCGAGGAAGGTCTTCCGCTGCGCCCCCGGGACGAGGCGGCGCTCGAGGCGCGTGACGCGGAGCAGCGGCGGCTCGAACGCGAACGCAGTGCACAGGCCGTCGTGTCGACGCTCGATGCGATGGGCCACCTCGCGAGGGACTTCTCCGAGGAACTCGGCCTGCGGAAGGCCGTCGCGCGTGCCGAGCCGGGCCGATCGCAAAGTCGCGAGGTCGACCGATGGTGGCTTGAGGATGCAGGCTCCCCGACCGACGTTGTCCGCGCCGAGGATGCGCCGACTCCGCGCAACGGGACTGCGCCGAAGGCCGGCGACGTCCCGGTCGACCGCGCGGATGCGCAGCCCGAGGACGCTGCGGCGACGGGCGGCGCTGTACAAGTCGTCGGCGGCGACGATGCGGAAGACCCCGACGCTCGAAGCGACGTGCCCGCGAACATCGCGCCTGCGGTCGACGAAGCGCTGCTCCAGATTCCGTGGTGGGTCTGGATCCTGATCTTCCTGCCGACCTTCGCGGTACTTGGCTGGTTCGGACTGTACGTGCGGCCGCGTCTCGTCACCCGCTCAGAGCTCGTCTCGGCCGCGACGCGCATGATCCTCGCCCTCGGATTCCTGAACTTCGGATTCGAGTGCGCCATGCTGCTTGCGAATCCGAGGACTCCGGTCTTTCCGCTGTTCTCGATCTTCTTCTGGCACCTCACCGCTTCGCTCTTCCTGCCGTGGTCGTGGCGCGAGTCGCTGAAGCCGATCATTCCGCTGTTCGCCTGCTGGTTCCTGCTCCGGCTCGGACTCGCCACCAGCACCGACGCGTGGCTTGGATTCATCCTCTCGGTCATCGGAAGTCCGTTCCTGTTCGCGCCGGCGCTGATCCTCTGCTACGTGCGGCTCCGCTGGCACCAGCGGCAGTTCAAGTCGGGCTTCGTCGGCCGCAGATTCCTCGCCATGCGCCGCGAGTTCATCCAGGCGAAGTCGGTGCACGAGTCGCTCTTCCCGAAGCCCGAGGATCTCGGCTGGCTGCGGTTTGACTTCGGATATCGCCCTGCCGCCGACATCGGCGGCGACTTCATCCACGCGTGGACCGACCGGAACGACCGCTTCCATGCCGCGCTGATCGACGTGACCGGGCACGGCCTCGCGAGCGCGATGACCGTCGCCCGCATCCATGGCGAAATCGAGCGTCTGCGCGACGAACACCCGGACGAGGGTCCGGCGCAGATGCTGTCGCGCCTGAACCGCTACTTCCAGCGGCTGTTGGCGCGGCACAGCCTGTTCGCGACCGCCGTGTTCATCACGGTCGACCCGCACACGGGCGAACTCCGCTACGCAAGCGCAGGCCATCCGCCGGTGTTCATCCGCTCGCGCAACGGGATCCGCGAGCTCGACTCGACGACCTTCCTCCTTGGCGCGGTCGACGACGCGACGTTCGGCGAGGAGGAGATCCGCGTCCAGCTGGTCGAGGGCGATCGGCTCATCCTGTTCACGGACGGCGCGTACGACGCGAAGAGCCCCAACGGCGAACGGTTCGGCCTCGACCGTCTGCGCGAGATCATCCGCCGCCCGAGCGCGCCCGCGAGCTGGACGCGCTTCCTCATGAACCTGGTCGACACCTTCGAGGCGGGCCTGCCGGAAGACGACCTGCTGATCGCAGAGATCACGCTGGTCCAGCGCAGGTCGCTCTCGTCGATCACCGGCGACGACCTGCCGGTCTCGCGGCGGGAGATGACCGGAGCGACCGGTTGAGCCCGGAGCGCATCCACGAACTGCTCGCCCGCGCGACGCGGCTGGCGGCCCGTGGCCACGGAGGGGCAGAGCCGAATCCGATGGTCGGCTGCGTGATCGCGAACGGCCAGAGTGAGGTCATCAGCGAGGGGTTTCACAGGCGTTGCGGCGGCCCACACGCGGAAGTCGAGGCGCTGCGCGCGGCGGGAAGCGCAGCGCGCGGCGCGACGGCGCTGGTCACGCTCGAACCGTGCGCGCACCGCGGTCGCACCGGCCCCTGCACCGACGCGCTCATCGAGGCAGGCGTCGCGAAGGTGATCTACGCCGTGCGCGATCCGAATCCGATCGCCGAGGGCGGAGCGCGCAAGCTCGCCGCCGCCGGCGTCGAGGTGATGCATGTTCCGCACGATGGCGCGCGAGAACTCTCGCTTCCCTTCGTCAAGCGGGTGACGACTGGACTTCCCTGGATCAGCGCGAAGTGGGCGCAGTCGCTTGACGGCGCGATCGCGCTTCGAAACGGAGACAGCAAGTGGATCTCGTGCGCGCGGAGCCGCCGCATGGTGCACCGTGAGCGCGGCCGCGTCGATGCGGTCCTCACCGGAATCGGCACCGTTCTCGCCGACAATCCGCGCCTCACCGCGCGCGACGTGCGGGTCGTGCGGCCCGCGATGCGCGTGGTCTACGACCCCGAGGCGTGCACGCCTCCCGACGCGCATGTCTGCGACGGCACCGCGCCGACGACGCTCCTCGTGCGCGCCTCGCTCGATGCGGCGGCAGAGGTGCGCGCCGAGCGGCTGGCGGCACGCGGCATTCGCCTGCTCCCGCTTGGCCCCGGCGATGCGCTTGAAACCCCGCTGCGCGCCCTCTCGGAAGCGGGTGTCGCGCGCATCCTCGTCGAGTCCGGCGGCGGCCTCCTCGGACGCCTCGCCCGCGAGCGCCTGCTCGACGAGGCGTGGGTGTTCGTCGCGCCCATCGTCATCGGTGATCGACAGGCGCCGCAGGCCGTGCGCGGACTGTCGCCCGCGCTTCTTGCAGCGATTCCCCGCGCACGGATGCTCTCCGTCCGCCGTCGTGGCGCCGATGCGCTGCTCAACCTCCGCTGGTGGAGCGCGCCGGAGGCGTAGCCGGCGTGGGCGCGGCAAATCCGAGATCCGCAGCCGTCGACGGCAGGTCGATGGCGCCATGACGACGCAGCACGCGATCCCCGTTCTCGAAGAGGAATCCTGTGCCGGAGGCATCGCGCGCGACCCGCACCGTCTCGATCACCTCGCCGGCGAAGCCTCGCAGCGTGATGACCGCAAGTTCGCGGTCGCTCGGGTAGGCGCCGATCTCGATCTCCGTCGCGCGCGTCGCGCAGAGCGCAAGCAGCAGCCGCTCGACGGCTGCGGCGTCCACAGTGCCAACGCGCGCGTCGCCTGAACCAGCTTGCTCGCTCCCCCGCCAGCCCTCGAGTTCGCGCGAAAGCGACAGGATCGACGCCCCGGAGCGGATCTCGACGGCGCCGACATCGGCCGGACGCGCGTCCGTCGCGGTTGCATCGATCAGGCGGCTTGCACGCGGCGCAATGCCGGCGATGACCGCGGCCGGCACGCGCACCACGCTCACCGTGCCATCGACGAGCGCGAAGCGATCCTGCGATCCGATGGCGACCGCTGTGCCGATCGAGAGGCTGCGGGTTCCGCCCGGTCCCGAGACGCGCAGATTCGCGGCCGCGGGCGAGAGCCCGTAGACGGACAGGTCGGCCGGCGCGTCGGTGACGAACCCGGCGGAGCGAGCGCGCTTGATCGCATCGACGAGCTCGAGGCACGCCTCTCGATCGGCGCGGGTCTTGATCGGTGATTCGACGACGTAGTTCCGACCGCTGCGGACGATGACGGTCGTCGACGAGCCCGCCGAGAGTTCGATGCGATCGATCTCCTCGACGCCCGGGAAGAGTTCGCGCCGCCGGAACTCCCGCACGTCGCGGTCAATCGCGAACTCGTGCAGCGCTCCGTCGATGACGTCGTAGCGCGCTCGATCGGCGGCCACTCCACCCGCATCGGCCCCCGCATCGGCCCCCGCGCCACCCCGCTGGCCCTCGACGACGCGCGCGAAGGCGCGCCCCGCCAGGCTGCGCCGTCCGAACTCGATCTCGACCGCGCGCGGTGCGCGAGCCCCGTCCGACGCCGCGCCTTCGACAATGCGAAGTCGACCCGCCGCCGGAGCGAGGCCGACGGCGGCAAGCGAGCCGGGGCCATCCGCTGCGGTGGCGACGGAGTGCCGCAGGCTTTCCGCCTTCAACGCGCGCTGCACGAGTTGCCGCATGCTCCAGCCGTCGACCGCGTGCGCGATGGGCGCCGTCTGCCACCAGCCATCCGTGCGGTACTCGAAGCGGAACATCTCCGCGCCGCGCGTGAGTTCGATCTGGGTGACACGCTCTGGATCCAGCGCGTCCGGCGCCAGCAGGCTGCCGCGCTCGGGCGGCCGCTCGGCCTCGACGGTCGCGAGTCGCTGCGCGGCGAACCCAACGATCGCAGCAAGCGCGAGGGTCAGCGGAATGCGGAGACCTCTCATGCGCGCCTCCTTCTGCGAGCGATCACGATCGCGCCGAACGCAATCGGCCCGAGGGCGAGCGTCGCACCCAGGCCAAACGCCCATGCGACCCGCGCTCCATCCGAAAGCGCCGTGATGCGCGGAACCTCGCGGCCGCTCAGGCCGGCGCCAAGCAGGTCGTCGCGATCGGCAAGCCACGCGACCATCGCGAGAAGCAACTCGCGGTTTCCAGGATTGACAAGCGCCGTGCGCCCTCCGCCAAGCTGGTCGGAGAGATCGGCCACGTTCGACAGCATCCAGCCGCCGCTCGAGACAAGCGCAAGCCGCCTCTCTTCGGCGCCCTCGCCCCTCTCGACAAGCAGCGCGACGGGAACCGGCGCCGGTAGGCGCTTCGCGGCCGGAACCTCGCGGATGCCGTCGCCGTCGCCGCGCCAATCATCCGCGAGCCATCGCTCGGACGCCGGGGCGACTTCGACCGCGACCGCGGAACGGACCCCCGCTGGCGGCGGATCGACCAGCCGGATCGGCATCGGCTGATTGAGGAGGATCGGCTGCCCCTCGAGCCGGGTCGCGATGTCGGAGCCCGGCGTCGGTCGCTCGATCAGCTGCCAGGTCTGCACGGTCGGCGTCCCGTCCTGCTGCGCGACAAGTTCGAGCACCACCCGCGTCGCATCGACGTCGACGCCGTAGGGCTTGAGCAGATCCCGCCATGGATCAGCCTGTCCGAGCAGCGACAGCATGCTTCGGCCCATGGTCAGGAGGACTGGCCGCCCCTCGGAGAGAAGGCGCTCCGTCTCCGTCACGAGAAGGCGCTCCTCGCGCGTGAGTTCAAGCTGCGCGCGCTGCAGCGCCGGCAGCACCACGAAGACCTGCGGCCGTCCTGCCGGTCGAGTCGGCGCCTGCCCTCGACCCGGCACCCATTCCACGAAGTCGAAGCCACCGGTGCGAAGCGCATCGGCAACCGCCGTCAGGTCGACGTTGTTGGCACGGCGCTTGAGAAGTGATTCGCGCTCGGAATGCATGAAGACGACCTGCGGCATCGAGTCGCCCGCAAGGCTGCGGATCGCACCCGAGAGGACCTCTTCGCCGCGGAAGCTCCAGCTGTAGGTGACGCGATCGGATCCCACGCGACCGACGGTGCGCGGGAAGATCCGCCACGCCGGGATGACCGACAGGCGGCCGCGCCCGGCGACGATGGCGGCCTCGCCGGCAAGCAGCTCGCGCCCGAGGAGGTCGATCTCGATCGCGGGAAGCGCCTCGAGTTCCTGGCGCGCCGCCAGAAGGCGCGTGGCCATCGACTCGAACTCACCGACGCGCGAGGAGATCACCGCGCGCACCGGCTGCGGAAGCGAAGCGCTTGCGCGCGCATCGAGCAGCGTGCTCGAGGCGGAGGCGAGCTGATCGCCCCACGTGCGGAAGCCCTGCGCCAGCGCGCTCCGCGCTCCCTCGAGGTCGGGAAGCGGACGCGCGGCGCTGGTACCCGCCATGCCGACGACGGCCGCGCGAAACTGCCCGCCATCGGCTGCGATCTGAGCGAACATCGACGCGGCCTGCTCGAGCGTGGTGCGAAGCGCGCTCGCTGCAGGCAGTTGCTGCGCCGCCGCGCGCAGCGCCGCAGGCTGGGAGAGACTCTCGGCGCGCAGCGCGTCGTACACCGCAAGCGCCGATTCGATGGCGTTGGTCGAACGCGCCATGTCGTCGGCGCGCATGGCGACCAGTTCCGCAAGCGCAGCCTCGAAGAGCCCGGCATCCGCAGGATCGACCGGATCGATGCGGCGCGCGTCGATCGCGGGGCTTGCCTCTCGGAAGCGCTCGAGCACCTCGTCGATCTGGCGTAGAACAGCGGCGTCCGCCTGGGAACGCTCGACGAAGAGGTAGATCTTCCACCCTTGGCCGGGGGCGGCGGAGTCGGTCGTCCCAAGCGACCGCAGCAACTCGATGGTGGTGGGCGCAAGGCTGTAGGCACGGGTCTTCGTCGCGTCGACTACGGCGCGCGCCGAACCCTGCGAGAGGAGCGCGACGGTCGATGCGGCGAGCGCGACGACGGCGATCACGAAGCCGATTGATTCCGCGCGCACGGCGACTCGGCCCATCGCGGTTCGCGCGGTGGCGTTGCGGAACCGCTCGAGCGAGACGGTGGCGATCGCGACGCCGATCGCGATGAGCGCAAGGAAGTAGGCGATGGCGCTCGTGTCGAAGAGGCCGAGTGCGAAGCCCTCAAGGCGCTTCAGCGGATCGAGGGCATTCACGGCCGGTGCCCACTCGAGCGGAACCGTCGCGGTGAGGATGCGCGCTCCGGCGACGACCCCGAGCCAGAGGAAGAACGCGCCGAGGAAGGCGACGGTCTGGCTGGCGGTAAAGGTCGAGACGGCGACGCCGAGCGCGGCCGCAGCGCTGCCCGCGAGCAGAAGGCCGAGCAGTCCGCAGCCGATCTCGCCGTAGTCGGGCGCTGCGTAGATCTCGAGCGGAACGAGCAGCACGAGGAGCGGCGCCAGGCTCACGGCGACAAGCGCGATCGACGCGAGCGTCTTCCCGACCACCATCTCCCATGCCGAGAGCGGGCTCCCGAAGAGCGTCTCCCAGGTCTTCAGCCGGAACTCCTCGCTGAAGCTGCGCATCGAGATCGCCGGCGCGGTCGCGAGAAGCGCCCAGCCCGCGGCGAGGATGGCACTTCGCAGCGTCGCGGGACGTCCGGCGTCAAACTCGGCGCCGAAGAACGCAACCGCCGCGACGAGGCCCGCGAGCGCAAGCACGATCCACGCGTTCGCCGTGACGAACGCGCTCCGGATCTCGCGCGCCGCCACTGCGCGGATGCGTCGGATCGAACCGGACATCAGCGGCTCCCCCCGCTGCCGGCGTGCGTCTCGCCTTGGGCGCCGCGCACGAGCTCGATGAAGGCGCGCTCGAGGCCCGGGGTGTCGAAGCCGATGCTCCGCGCGCAGATACCGCGCGCAGCAAGCGCACGCGCAAGGTCGGCGCGCCGGTCGCCGCGGTCCGCCGCGAACTCGGCGCGGATCCATCCGTCGTCGAGCGCCGTCTCAGAGATAGGGCCGAACTCGGCCGCCAATCCTGCGTCGCCCGCGATCGAACGCTCGATCTCGATCACGATTCGCCGTGCATCGGCGGCCCGAGCGCGGAAGGCCGCGATCGACTCATGGACCAGCACGCGCCCACCGGCCATGACGGCCAGCGACCCACACAGAGACTCGACCTCGGAGAGAAGGTGCGACGAGAGGATGACGAGTCGATCGGCGCCGAGTTCACGGATCAAGCGGCGAAAGACAAGCATCTGCGCGGGGTCGAGTCCGACCGAGGGTTCGTCGAGGATCACGATCGCCGGCTCGCCGACGATGGTGGCCGCGAGCCCAACGCGCTGCTGCATGCCTTTCGAAAGTGTGCCGCAGCAGCGCGCGGCGAGATCGAGCACGTCGCAGCGGCCGAGCGCCGTGCGGATCGCCGCATCGGCGGCGCGACCCGAAAGTCCGACGAGGTTGGCGCGGTAGCGGAGGTACTCGAGCACGGTCAGCTCGGGATAAAGCGGCGCGGATTCGGGGAGGTAGCCGATCTTCGGCCGGATGCGCGCGCCGTCCCGCCGCGCATCGAAACCAAGCACGGTCAGTTCGCCGCCATCGGCCGGAAGCACGCCGGCGATCATGCGGAGAAGCGTGGTCTTGCCCGCCCCGTTCGGGCCGAGCAAGCCACAGATTCCCGTCCGCGGCAGCGTGATCGAGACTCCGCTCGAGGCGGCGATCGCGCCAAAGCGCTTCGTGAGGCTTCGCGCGACGACGGCTGCGGGGCTCGAGCGGTCGCTCACGCCGTGGGCCTCCACGACGCGGCCCAGCACGCAGAGGCCGTGCACGTAGAAGCTGTGCACGTAGAGGCTGTGCACGCAGAGGCCGTGCACGTAGAGGCCGTGCACGTAGAGGCCGTGCGACCCGTCGGTCGGGTTTCCCGCATCAGCGGGCGTAGCACAAGGCAAGTCGAGCGCTCGGTTCGCCGCACGGGGCGGAGTGTATCTCTTGGCCGAACAACGAGTACGGCAACCGCGGCATGGATGTGCGGCGGACACACGATTTCGCGCCCCGCCGAACAGAATCCCCGGAACCGATCTACAATGGCAAACGGAGCACGGACGCGACCATGGCCACCAGAGACAACGGCTCGGATTCCGACAAACCTCCGCCAGCGCTCGGCGGTGGCGTTCAGGGAACTGGCGACTTCGTCTACGAACTGCGCGGCTCCGCGCCCCTCGATGACGCGCAGCGCGCGGCGTTGAAGGGATTCGTGCTCACGCATCGGACAGGCGCCGCGCCGCTCGCGGACGGCGCGCTACGCGTCCTGTCGCGACTTGGCGAGGGAGCTGCTGTGGTCGAGCCGACGGGCGAGATCACCTGGATGAACGAGGGGCTCTCCGGGCAGACCCCCGAGATCATGCGCCGCTTCGCCGATTGCTGCGTCGAAATCATCGCAAACTGGGCGCGCACGCGACAACCCGTCCCGAGCCGGCAGAGTTTCCGCATCGGCATGCGTTGGTTCGAAGTCGTCGCGAGTCCGATCGAGCCGCTTTCGGGCGACGGACGAGGCACTGCCGATCCCGGCAGGCTCGGCGCGGCCGGGCTCCTGCTCGATGTGACCGCGTCGCGCAGCATCCGCGACCGCATCGACGCCATCGATCAGGCCGGTGCCGCGCTGCTTGCGATCGACGCAGAGTCGATGCGCGGCCTGCATGCGCCGGAACGGCTGCGCAATCTCGAGGGCAAGGTCATCGCAGCGACGCGCAGCCTCCTCGGTTTCGATCACTTCGAGTATCGCCTCACGAACCGGCGCTCAAGCCAGCTTGAGCTTGTGTTCTGCTCCGGGCTTGTGCCGCTTGGGATCGGCGAACGCATCTATGCGCGGTCCGATGGAAACGGATTGAGCGGTGTCGTCGCGGTCACGGGCCAGGCCATCGTGTGCCGCGACGTCGCCAGCGAACCGCGCTACGTCGGCGGACTTCCCGGCGCGAAGAGCACGTTGACCGTGCCACTGCGGCTCCAAGACAAGGTGATCGGGGTGCTGAACGCCGAGAGCCCGGAGTTGCATTGCTTCGACGACGAGGATCGCCTCTGCGCGGAACTGCTCGGCCGCTACGTCGCGCTGGCGCTCAACATCCTCGACATGCTTGTCGCCGAACGTTGCGATACGGCGAAGACCATGCTCGCCAATCTCTCGGAGGAGGCCGCGAGCCCGCTCGCCGAACTCAACGAGGATGCGATGTCAATCCTCTCGCGCGGTGGACCCTCGTTCGCCGCGGAGTCGGCCCGCATCAAGGCGAATGCGGCGCGCATCGAGGAACTGCTCCACAACGCGGCCGCCGGCCCGAGCGGGATCCTCGGCGCAGACGAGTTCATGCGCGAGGGCTTTCAAGACCCCGTCTTCAAGGGGAAGCGCGTTCTGGTCGCCGACGATGAAGATGCGATCCGCGAGACGATCCAAGCAGTCCTCGTCCAGCAAGGTTGCGAGGTGCACGAGTATCGCGATGGCGCGCGCGCCATTGCCGCGATCCGCGCCGCCGCCGCCGCCGGCAGGCCGTTCGATCTCATCGTCTCCGACGTGCGCATGCCCGATGCGAACGGCTACGAAGTGTTCCGCGCCACGAAGGATGCGAACCCCGCCACGCCGGTCATCCTGATGACGGCCTTCGGCTACGACCCGAACCACTCGATCGTGCGCTCGAGCCAGGAAGGCCTCCACTGCTTCCTGTTCAAGCCCTTCCAGGTGGCCCAGCTTCTTGAGGAAGGCCGCAAAGCACTGCTCGGCGCGTGAGCGCACTTCTCGGCGCGTGAGCGCACTGCTCGGCGCGTGAGCGCACTGCTCGGCGCGTGAGCGCACTGCTCGGCGCGTGAGCGCACTGCTCGGCGCGTGAGCGCACTTCGCGGCGCGCGCGACTTCACGCGCGGACTGCAACCAGCACGCGATCGATCCCCTCGCCATCGCGGACCACGCGCGCGTCGCGCCACGCGGCTTTCCGCACAAGTGCGAGCGCCGCATCGCGGTGCTTCCATCCGATCTCGACCGCGAGGAGCCCGTCCGTCTCGAGATGGCGCTCCGCGCCCTCGACCACACGACGAATGTAGGCGAGCCCGTCCGCGCCGCCGCGGAGCGCCGTCGCTGGCTCGTACTCTTTCACGTTGCGGTCGAGCGCCGCATACTCATCGTCGGTGACGTAGGGTGGATTCGAGACGATGGCTCCGAAACGCTCGTCCGGACGCACGCAGGACCAGAGGTCGCCGCAGCGGAGATCGAGTTCGACACCGAGCCGCAGCGCGTTTCGCCGCGCGAGTTCCACCGCGTCGGACACGATGTCGCTTGCGATCACGTGGATCTCGACCGCACCCGTCGCCGCGCCGGCCGCTGGCGTGGCCACGGGACCCGCTTCAGCGTGCGCGGCCTCCCCTCCATCGCCTTCGCGGGCTTCCGCGCGCCGCCCCGCCGCGATCGGCTTGCAGCCGACGCCATCGGGGCGTGCGATCGCGCGCATGCCGAGCGCGACGCTGACGGCGATGCAGCCCGTGCCCGTGCAGAGGTCGAGCGCGCGCATCGAGCCGCCGCCGCGGGCGCGGTACCACCCAAGCGCCTCCTCGACGAGCGTCTCGGTGCAAGGCCGAGGAATGAGCGTGCAGGGCGCGACCTCAAAGTCGCGGCCGAGAAACGGCCACCGCCCCACGAGGTACTGGACCGGCTCGTGGCGCCCGGCCCGCGCGACAAGCGCGCGCAGCGCGGAAAGCTCCTCCGGATCAAGTTCCCGCTCGGGCTCCATGTAGAGGCGCAGGCGCTCGATCTTCAGAACCTCGGCGAGTAGCACCTCCGCGACGATCCGCGGGCTGTCGACCTCGCGCTCCTTGAGAAACGGCACGATCCACGCAAGCAGCGCCCGCACCGTCCAGCGCGTGGCCGTCGTGGATCCCGTCGAGAGGGACCCATCCTGTACGGGCCGTCCTGATGCACTCGGGGTCTCGGACGCCATGCGAAATCCCTTTCGAAGAATCGGCCTCTTGCCGCTCGCAACGCTTGCCAATCGCTACCCACGCCAACCGAACCCACGCCAACCGAACCCACGCCAACCGCACCCACGCCACACCACGCGGTGCAGCGCGCCCGGGACGCACGCATCCAGACCGCCGAAGCGCTCGCTTCCACGCATCCTAACGGTCCCGCAAGGGGCCGATCCCGCAACCGACGCTCCCCCGCACAATCTGCGCGAATCTCTCGGCGCGAGCCATCCAACGCCGCCATAGCCGGGTTTCGGCCACAATCGCATGGCCGCCGGGCGGCCCTTCCTCGGCTACCATGTCTCCCCCTCCACCGATTCGAAGCGCCATGCAAGACCTCCTGCAATCCGTCAACCACGAGGCCGCCTCCCGCGGCGTCTTCAGCAAGATCGAGTCGCTCTCCGACCGCCTGCGCTGCCACGCGAAGGACTGCCCGGAGCCCGCCTGGTACGAGCTGGCCGCCGTGAACGGTGGCCTCGTCGTCCGTTTCGCCACGCCCGACCGCTGGCTGAGCGAGTCGATCGAATCCGATCTCATGCACTTCGGTGATCCAATCGAGGAACTGATCGAGGAAGAGCTGGCGGAACTTGGATGGCGCGGAAAGATCCCCACCGTCAAGCACTTCCGCGACGACGACCGTCTCTATACGTTTGAGAACGCCGTGCCCGCGCTCGATGCGGACACTGCGTCGAAGTTCCTGCTGGCGTACGAGGCGGCCTTCCGCGCGCTTGGCGACGTGGGCGGAGGCGACGAGGACGAGTGAAGAGCGGCCCAGCTCGGTGCGTGCGCTGCCGTCAGCGGCATGACGAACGTCGGTTGGCGAAACAGGAACCTCGATAGACCACGATGGCACTCCGCGTACTCATGCTCGGCTGGGAGTTCCCCCCGTTCATCACGGGCGGGCTTGGCACCGCGTGCTATGGACTCACGAAGGCGCTCGATCGCCAGGGCGTCGACGTCACCTTCGTCCTGCCGAAGACGATTCCCGCCGACGGCGCTTCCCACGTTCGACTCGTGACGCCTGGTTCCACCGTCGAGCGCGCAAGCGGGCGCCTGCCGAAGCCCGTGGGAGCGCCCGTGGGAGCACCGGTGGCGGTGGTGCGGCAACCGTCGCGCACGCCAACCCCGCTGCCTCCCGCGCCGAGCGCCGGCATGACCACGACCGAGCAGGAGTCGTGGCATCGGATCGTCGCCGAGTTCCAGACCACGCGGTTCATCGAGGTTCCCGGCGAGTTCCCCTCTGTCTACGACTCGACGCACAGCGACTCGCCGGCGCGCATCGCCGAAGCCGTTCGCATGATGCGCGACGCCGGCTGGAGCATCGAGCGGATCCGTACGCTTGCAAAGGCGGGCGCGTTCCCCGAGCTCACGCGCGATCCGGTTGAGCACGCGCTTGAGACGGCGCTTCCCGAGACGGCAGATCGTCCGAAGCAGGCCGCGGCCGCCCGCAGCGCCGAAGCCGCCGACTACTCGGGCGACCTCCTCGGCATGGCCGACCGCTACGCGCGCTTCGTCGTCGATGCGACGCGCGGCCTCGACTTCGACGTCATCCACGCGCATGACTGGCTCACCTACCCTGCGGGGCTTGCGATCGCGAAGCTCTCGGGGAAGCCGCTCCTCGTCCACGTCCACTCGACCGAGTTCGACCGTTCGGGCGAACATCCGCACCAGCAGATCTACAACATCGAGCGCCGCGGCATGCACGGCGCAACGCGCGCGATCGCAGTGAGCGTGCTCACGAAGAACGTCTGCATCAACCGCTACGGCGTCAATGGCGCGAAGGTCGACGTGGTCTACAACGGCGTCGACCTCGACCCCGCCGCCGCAGGCATCGAGAAGATCGAGTCGAAGGACAAGATCGTCCTCTACTTCGGCCGCATCACGATGCAGAAGGGGCCGGAGTACTTCATCCAGGCCGCGAAGAAGGTCCTCGAGTACATGGACAACGTGAAGTTCGTCGTCGCGGGTTCGGGCGACCAGGCGCAGCGGATGATCGAGATGGCTGCGACGATGGGGATCGGCAACAAGGTGCTCTTCACGGGCTTCCTCCGCGGCCGCGACATCTCCCGGGTCTTCGCCATGGCGGATCTCTACGTGATGCCGAGCGTGAGCGAGCCGTTCGGCATCGCACCGCTCGAAGCGATGAGCCACAACGTCCCCGTGCTGATCTCGAAGTCCTCGGGCGTGAGCGAGGTTCTCATGCACGCGCTCAAGGTGGATTTCTGGGACATCGAGGACATGGCCGACAAGATCATCGCCGTCCTGCGCCACCCGCCGCTCTCGCGCCAGCTCGTCGAGCACGGCAACTTCGAGATCCGCGGCATCAACTGGGACGGCGCGGCCACCCGCACGGTCCGCTGCTATGAGCGCGCGATCGCCGCGGCCAGCGCGCGCAGCGGGTTCTGAACTCGCGCATTCCTGACGGCCGCGCCGGATTCCCGTGATATTCGCCGGGATTCATGCGACCGCCCCCGACCCCGGGCGATCTATACTGCGCGACTTCTATGGCCCTGTTTTTCACGCGCAAGAAGCCCGCAGCCCAGCCCGCCCCATCGACTGCACCGAGCGCTCCAAGCGGTCGCGCGGTCGAGCCCGCCGACCCGGCGCTTGAGGCGCGCACGCTCGCGATCGGCGCGGACTTCCTGACGCGCGCCCGCGCGGCGAAGACGAACATGCTCGCCGTGTGGTCCGAGGGCCTGATGGATTGGGCCATGCAGGACGAGGCCTTCAAGGTCCAGATCTTCCGCTTCGTCGACTGCTTTCCGACGCTCAAGGACAACGACGCGGTCTACGACCACCTGACCGACTACCTCGCGCAGCCCGGCGTCACGCCGCCGCCCTTCGTCGCGACGGCGCTCAAGGCGGGCGTCCTGATGAAGGGCGTCGTCACCAAGACGATGTCGACGCAGATCACCTCGATGGCGTCGAAGTTCATCTGCGGCACCGATGCCGCCAGCTCGCTGCCGGCGCTGCGGAAGATCTGGGATTCGGGTCTCTGCTTCTCGGTCGATCTTCTTGGCGAAGCGTGCGTCAGCGACGAGGAGGCCGATGCCTATCGCCGCAAGTACCTCGACCTCATCGAGAACCTGCCCGCGACGGTCGCGACCTGGGGCGCGAACACGCGGCTCGAGACCGACCACCTCGGCGCGATCCCACGCACAAACGTCTCCATCAAGATCAGTTCGCTCTCGGCGCGCGTCGACCCGATCGACACCGAAGGATCGATCCGCGGGCTCCTCGAGAACCTCGGACCGATCCTCGAGGCGGCGAAGAAGCACGGCGTCTTCGTCAACTTCGACATGGAGCAGTTCGCGCTGAAGGACCTCACGCTCGAACTCTTCATGCGCGCCTGCGAGAAGCACGACTTCCATGCCGGCCTCGCGATGCAGGCGTATCTCCGCTCGGGCGACGACGACGCGCGCCGCATCATCGACTGGTCGAAGCGAACCGGCCGGCAGGTGACGGTGCGGCTCGTCAAGGGCGCGTACTGGGACTATGAGACGATCCACGCCGAGCAGCAAGGCTGGCCGGTGCCCGTGTGGAGCCGCAAGGTCGATACCGACGCGAGCTTCGAGCGCATGGCGCGCGCGTTCGTCGCATCGACGCCCGCGTCGAAGGGCGAGGGCGGCGTGAAGCTCGCGCTCGGAAGCCACAACGCCCGCTCGATCGCGGCGACTCTTTCGGCGCTTGAGAAGCGCGGGCTCCCGAACTCGGCGCTCGAACTCCAGATGCTCTACGGCATGGGCGACCAGCTGAAGGCAGCGGCCATCGAGATGGGCCTGCGCCTGCGCGAGTACGCGCCGATCGGCGAGCTCATTCCCGGCATGGCGTACCTCGTGCGCCGGCTCCTCGAGAACAGCTCGAACGAGTCGTGGCTCAAGGCCGGCTTCAAGGACAACGCCTCGACCGAGCGGCTGCTCGCGAGTCCGCACCGCGCGTTCGAATCGGACCCGGGCATCGAGCGCATTGCGAAGGCGCCCGAGCGTCACCGCCTGAGCGCGTCGCCCGCTGGCATCTCGAACGGACGTCCCTTCTACACGGAACCCATGCGCAACTTCGCGCTCGCCGACGTGCGCAGCGGTTTTGCAGCGGCGGTTGCGCGCACGACGGTGCCATCGATCGCGAACGCGGGCACGGCAGACGACGCGACGCGCGCGGTCGCCACCGCGCACGCGGCCTTCGACTCGTGGCGCGACACGCCGTACGCCACGCGCGCCGCGGTGCTTGTCGCCGCCGCCGCCGAGATGCGCGCGCGGCGCGACGAACTCAGCGCGGCAATCGTCCGGGAGTCGGGCAAGGTCTGGCGCGAGGCCGACGCAGACGTCTGCGAGGCGATCGACTTCTGCGAGTACTACGCGCGGGAAGGCGCGAAGCTCTTCGAGCCCGAGCGACTCGGTCAGTTCGTCGGCGAGCTTGACGAGCAGTGGTACCAGCCGCGCGGCGTCGCGGCGGTGATCGCGCCGTGGAACTTCCCGCTTGCGATCTGCTGCGGCATGGCGGTCGCCGCGCTCGTCACCGGCAACACCGTCGTCGTGAAGCCCGCCGAGCAGACGCCGGCGATCGCGAGATCGATGTGCGAGATCCTCTGGCGCGCTGGCACCCCGCGCGAGGTGCTGCAGTTCGTCGCGGGCCCAGGCGAGACGGTGGGTGCCACGCTCGTCCGCGACCCGCGCGTCGCGCTCATCGCCTTCACGGGCTCGAAGGCCGTCGGCCTCGACATCGTGCAGGCGGCGGGCGTCGTGGCGCCGGGCCAGGAGTTCGTCAAGAAGGTCGTCTGCGAGATGGGCGGCAAGAACGCCGTCATCATCGACACTTCGGCCGATCTCGACGAGGCGGTGCTCGCGGTCAGGCAGAGCGCTTTCGGCTTCTGCGGTCAGAAGTGCTCCGCCGCGAGCCGCGCGATCGTGGTCGGCAGCGCCTACGAGCCATTCTTGCATCGCCTCGTGGGCGCGACGCGCGCGCTTGCCGTGGGCGACCCGGCCAGCCCGGGCACCGACATCGGCCCGGTCATCGACGAAGAGGCCGCGCGCAAGATTCGCTCGTACATCGAGATCGGAAAGACGGAAGGCAAGCACGAGCTCACGCTCGATATCCCCGCAGGACTCGAGCAAAGGGTCGGCAAGCCGTTCGTCGGTCCGTCGATCTTCAGCGGAATCCGTCCCGAGCATCGGCTCGCACGCGAGGAGATCTTTGGCCCGGTGCTCGCGGTGATGCCCGCGAAGGACTTCGACGAAGCGCTCGCCATCGCGAATGCGCCCGAGTACAAGCTGACTGGCGGCGTCTTCAGCCGGAAGCCCGCGAACCTCGCGCGTGCACGCCGCGAGTTCCGAGTGGGCAACCTGTATCTCAACCGCGGCATCACAGGCGCGCTCGTCGGGCGCCAGCCTTTCGGCGGCTTCGGCATGTCGGGCATCGGCTCGAAGGCCGGTGGGCGCGACTATCTTCTGCAGTTCGTCGAGCCTCGTGCCGTGTGCGAGAACACCATGCGTCGCGGATTCGCGCCCGGCCTCGAGTGAGCGCGGCACCGCCGGGCAAGGTGGCGAGATTCATCAAGAAAGTTCCTGCAAATGTGTAGGACTTTCGAGTTGCTCGTTGCGGCGGGTGTAGAACGGAGGCATGCAACGTGTCCAAAGTTTCGCATTGAGGGGAATCGATGCGCTGCCGGTCGAGGTCGAGTGCGACGAGCGCTGTAGCCCCGAGCGCACGCCTGATGGCGGCGACCGGCAGCCGAAGATGGTCGTCGTCGGCCTGCCCGACGCATCGGTGCGCGAGTCGTGCCAACGGGTGCGGGCTGCGCTCGCGGCCAGTCGCTTCCCGTTTCCACGGGGGCTCTGCACCATCAACCTCGCACCCGCCGATCTCCGCAAGGAGGGGCCTGTCTACGACCTGCCGATGGCGCTCTCCGTGCTACGACTGCAGGGAATCGTCGGCGAGGACGCGGACGAACGGCTCGCGCACTTCGCGGTGGCCGGTGAACTCGCGCTCGACGGCCTCGTGCGGCCGATCCGCGGCGCGACAAGCCTCGCGGCGTTCGCCCAGCGCGCGAAGTTGCGCGGC
>JBIKXP010000029.1:0-22148 GCA_044355685.1 Phycisphaerales bacterium | reverse complement strand
CTCGCGACCCCGGCCGCTTCTTCACCAGGCGATGTCACCAGCCGCCCGGCGAGCAGCGTCGCTGCGCCGACGAGGATCGCGACGAGCCCCGAAAGGAGGAGCGGGCGCGACTCCCCGGCGCGGTGACGCCAAAGGAGCGCCACCCCGATCGCCAGGCACAACAGCGCGAGCGGCCATGGATTCTCGAAGATCCAGCGGGTCATGCGCCGATTGTGCCACGCCAACGGCGGTTTCGCCGTCTCGCTGTGAGAAATCGCAAACGAGGCCGGGCACTTTCCCGGTCTGCACGGCTGCCGGCGAATGGAACGCCGGGCCCCCGCGCTTTTCTGCAGGTTCCGACTCGGGTCGGTCGATCAGGGCCGATGCGGCGGAGCCGCGTCCAGAGGGTGTGCGTCCGGCGGCGGGTTGCCGCCCGGTCTTGGCGCCGTGGTCGCGTGGCAACCGCTCCACCATGGCCGCCTCATCCACCCAACCTCCGCCAGAGTCGTCCGAGACGGGCTTTCCGCGACCCGAGAGCGCCGCATCGGTGTTGATCGAGTTTCCAGCATCACCGACGCTCGAGCGAAACCTCGCTGCGATCGCGCAACGGAACGCCGACTTCGTTCGAAAGTTGCGGCATGCGGTGCCTGCCCAGCTCGAATGGTCGACCGCGGCCGACGGGACGCGGGTTGCGACCTTCCAAGGTCGTGCGCTGGCGTCCCGGCATGCGCCCCGCGCCGAGGCGCAGGCGTTCACGGACCTCATCGACTTCACGGAGCGCGCCGCAGCCGTCGTGCTCGGGTTCGCGATGGGCTACCACGTCGCGGAAGTCTGCCAGCGCATGGGGCGACGCGGCATGGTTGTCGTGCTTGAGACCGACGTCGCGCTGCTGCGCGCGGTGCTCAGCGAGATCGACTTCACCCGCGAGTTCTCCGAGACGGCGGTGCTTTTCTTCGACGGCACCGAGCACAGCGGAAACTACGCCGAGCGGTTCATGGGCCTCGAAGGGCTCATGATCCAAGGCGTGCAGCTGGTCGAGCATGCGCCGAGCCGCACGCGGCTTGGCGAGCGCTCGAAGGAATGCGCGAAGATGATGATGGAGGTCGTGCGTGGCGGCCGCGCCACCATCGGCACCGCGCTTGCGCGCAGCTCGCACACGATCGGCTCGATCTTCCGCAACGCACGGCACTACGTTGGCGGCGACACGCTCGCACCTCTGCGCGGGATCGCGGCCGGAAGGCTCGGCATCGTGGTCAGCGCGGGTCCGAGCCTGCGCCGAAACCTGCACCTCCTCGCGCAGCCCGGCGTTCGCGCCCGCTGCCTCATCGTGGCCACCCAGACGGTGCTGAAGCCGCTTCTCAAGGAGGGCATCCGCCCGCACTTCGTGGCGTCTCTCGATTGGCACCAGATCTCGAAGCGCTTCTTCGAGGGGCTGACCGAGAAGGACGTCCGCGGCACCACGCTGGTGCTCGATCCGCAGGCGAACCCGGTGGTCGCCGAGACGTTCCCCGGCAAGGTGCGCGTGATCGGGGCGTCGCATCTCGACGAGGTGCTCGGGCCTCTTGCGCGCGATTGCGGCCGCATGCCCGCCGGAGCGACCGTCGCCCACCTCTGCTACCAGATCGCGCGCTATCTCGGCTGCGATCCGGTTGCGCTCATCGGGCAGGACCTCGGATTCACGGACGGCGTCTACTACGCGCGCGGCACGGCGATCGACGAGATCTGGTCGCCCGAGCTCAATCCGTTCAACACCATCGAGAACCTCGAATGGACGCGCATCGTGCGTCAACGCGGGCATCTCATCAAGATGAAGGACATCCACGGCCGCTCGATCTACACCGACGGCCAGATGGAGACGTACCTCCAGCGCTTCGAGTACTTCTTCCTCCAGGACGAGCGCAAGGGACTGCGCACGATCGATGCAAGCGAAGGCGGCGTGCGCAAGCAGGGCACGGAGGTGAAGCCGCTCGCCGAGACGCTCGCGGAGTTCGCGCGCGAGCCGCTGCCGGAGATTCCCGAGCCAAGCGCCGATCTCGACGTGAAGCGGCTTCGCGCGGCGACCAAGCGCGTCGAGGACGTCAGCGACAAGGTGCGCATGATCCGCGCCGCCGCCCGCAAGGCCGGCGATGCGATCGACCAGCTGCTCGAGCGCGTGCCGCGCACGATGTCGGAGAATGAGATCTGGCGCACGATCAACACCGAACGCGACCGCGTCGCGCAGCATCTCGACATGCTGAAGCTGATCGATGAGTTCAGCACGATCGTGGTGTTCCGCCGCGCGAAGGCCGACCGCAAGATCGAGCATGCGAAGGGCCTCGACGAAGTCGGGCTGCAGAAGCTGCACGCCGAGCGCGACCTCTCGAACGTGCGCTGGATCGAGGAGGCTGCCGAGGAGTACCTCAAGGAACTCACGACGCTCGCGCAGGTCCTGTCGCTGCCGGGAGGCGTGCGCATCGCCGATGTCGCGTTGCAGGACGAAGTGGCGGTCGCAGCCCGCGCCGACCACGCGCTGAGCGCCGTGATCGGCGAGACAGGCACGGAGACGTCCGTGCGCGGCGCATTCATCGTGCCCGTCGATCCGAGTCATGGCGGCCTCGGCACGCCGCGTAGCCTTGCGGAGACGCTGGCCGGACGCCCGGTGATCCAGTGGACGCTCGAGCGTCTCGGGCGCTCGCGCGAGGCCGAGCGGATTGTGCTTCTCGCGCCGGAAGGCTTCGATGTCGAGTCGCTCATCGACCGGTCGCGCGTGCGGCTGCCCATCGAGATCCATCGGACCGACGGAAGCCCGTTCGGACCAGCGCGCGCCGCGGTCGCATCGGGTCGGCTTTGGAGCGACAGCTCATGGCGCGGCGGCATCTGCGGACTCACCTGCTACGACGAGATCCTCGCGCCTGCGGCGGCGCTTGCGGCGATGGAGCGCTTCGACATCACGGCGGCCGTGCTCGTCGGTCCGGACTGGCCGCTCGTCTCGGTGACGGGCGACAGCGGCTGCGATGCGCTCTTCGCGCGTCATCGCGTACGACCGACGTCGCTACGACTTGTCTTCAACCAGTCGCCGCCTGGCCTCTCCGGGATCCTCGTCGAGCGCTCGCTCATGAAGGAACTCGCCCGCGGAGGACGCCATGCGACGATCGCCTCGCGACTGGCCTATGAGCCGGCGCGGCCGCAGCCTGATCCGATCGCCAAGGAACTCTGCGTCCAGATCGACCATCGCGTGCGGCGGTCGTTCATCCGCGCCGTGTTCGACACCCCGCGCAACATGACGCGCATTCGCCGGGCCATCGAGCCTGCGGTCGCCGGCGTCGGCGGCGGGGCGATCGAGGACGGCATGAACGGCGTGGATGCGCTTGCCGCGGTCTCGCTCCTCGAGCATCAGCTCTACGACACCGTTCCGTACTTCACGCCGCAGCATCTGATCGTCGAGCTCAACACGGGCCGGCAGGGCTCCGGCGCGACCAGCCCGCATCGCTTCGGCTCGATCCAGCGCCCCGTGATGACCGATCGCCGCCTCATGAAGCTGCTCGAGCAAGTCGCGGAGAGCCGCGACTGCGTCGTCACCTTCGGCGGCGCCGGCGATCCGCTGCTCCATCCAGACGTGGCGCGCTTCGTGCGCATTGCGAAGGAACTCGGCGTGCGCGGCGTCCACATCCGCACCGAGCTCCTGTGCGAGCCCGCGCTTCTCGATGAACTCGCGGAGTCCGGCGTCGACGTCATCTCTGCGCAGATCGACGCGGACACGCCCGAGACCTATCGCCGGACGCACGGCGCCGAGCAGTTCTCCCGGGTGTTCGCGAACCTGCAGCATCTCTTCGAGAGGCGCCGCGTGCTCGCCGGAACGCCTGGCGCTGATGCGCTTGGCGTGCCGTGGGTCGTTCCGCGCCTCCAGCGCCGCGTCGAGAGCTACGAGGACATCGAGTCGTTCTTCGACCGCTGGCAGTACTTCTTCGGGACGCCCGTCATCGAGGGGCCGCCGCCGTTCGACCCGTCGTCCGACATGCCGGCCGATCCGCTCGCAAGCACGCGTGCGCCGGAGCGCGTGATGTTCCGCGAGATGCTGCGCCGCATGGTCGTCCTCTCGGATGGAAGCGTGCCGCTTTCGGAACTCGACCTGCGCGGGGAACACATCTTCGGGCACATCGAGCGCATGCCGCTGCTGCAGCTCTGGCGCGATCTCGTCGCACGCCGCAAGCAGCTCAGGCGAGACCACGGTGAGTCGCACCCTGATCTTCGCACGAGGACTCCATGACGTCGCCGCAGCGACATACGCCGCCCGCGCGCCGCGATGCCGAAGGCGTGCTCGCGGTCGTCATTGGCCGCGCGGGAAGCAAGGGTTTGCCGCGGAAGAACGCGCTTCCCGTCGCCGGCGTCCCCATGATCGCGCGGTCGGTGCGCTTCGCGCTTGCGTCGCGCGAGATCGACCGGGTGATCGTCTCGACCGACGGCGAGGAGATCGCCCGCATTGCGCGCGGCGAAGGCGTCGAGGTGTTCCTCCGGCCGGAGAGCGTCTCCAACGACCAAGCCACGGTCGACAGCGCCGTGCGCCACGCGGTGTCCGCATGCGGCTCGCAGGCGGGAGTCGTCGTGATGCTCTACGGCAACGTGCCTGTTCGGCCGGCCGACCTCGCCGACCGGGCGGTGCGCCATCTCCGCGACACCGGCGCCGATAGCGTGCAGAGCTACTACCGCGTTGGAAAGACGCATCCATACTGGATGTCCCGGCTCGACGGCGACGGGCGCGTCTCGCAGTTCATCGAGAACCGCATCTACCGCAGGCAGGAGCTGCCGCCCCTCTACATGCCAGACGGCGGCGTGATCGCCGTGCGTCGCGAGAGCCTCTTCGACGTGCGCGAGGGCGAGCCGCACGCATTCTTCGGAAGTGACCGGCGTGGCATCGAGACGCGCGAGGGCGATGTCGTCGACGTCGACAGCGCGCTCGATCTCGCGGTGGCGGAAGCGATTCTCGCGGCACGCGCGACGGAAGGAGCGTTGGCATGAGCCCAGGAAGCCCAAGTTTTGGAAGCCAGAGTTTTGAAAGCCCAAGTCTTGAACGTCCGAGTGTCGAGACGCACGTCGTCGCCGGTCGCAGGATTGGCCCGGGATTGCCGCCGTTTGTGATCGCCGAGATCGGCGTCAACCACGATGGCGACATGTGCCGCGCTCGCGAGCTCATCCACGCGGCGCGTCTCTCCGGCGCCGACGCGGCCAAGTTCCAGATGTTCGACGCGTCGCTCCTGATGTCGCTCGACTCGGTCCTGGCGATCTACCAGCGCGAGCGAGGCGCACGCGATCCGCGCGAACTGCTGCAGGGCCTGCAACTCACGCCGGCGCAACTGGGCGAACTGGCCGAGGAGTGCGTGCGGGTCGGCCTTGTGCCTATGGTGACCGTGTTCTCGCTCCCGCTCGTCGCGATGGCGCGCGAGCAGCCGTGGCAAGTCTTCAAGATGGCCTCGCCCGACATCGTGCACCGGCCGTTGCTGCAGGCGATCGCGGGCTGCGGACGACCGATGATCGTGTCGACCGGCGCCGCCACGCGCGACGAGGTCGCGCAAGCCGCACGCTGGCTGGCCGAAGTGCCGGATGTCGCGTTCCTCCAGTGCACCTCGAGCTATCCGACGCGCGATGAGCGCGCCGCGCTCGGCGGGATGCGCGAGATCGCGTCGATCACGCGACGGCCGGTCGGATACAGCGATCACACCGCGTCGATCGATACGGGCGCGCTTGCGGTGGCTGCGGGCGCCATGATTCTCGAGAAGCACCTGACCTACGACTCCGGCGCCGCGGGCCCGGACCACGCGGCGAGCCTCGATCCGCGCCAGTTCGCGGCGTATGTGCAGCTTTCACGCCGTGCCGCCCGCATGATCGGCCCTCCGCTCAAGGAACTGCAGGACGTCGAGCGCGACGTCCGCAGGGTCAGCAGGCAGTCGCTCGTCGCGGCGCGCGATCTCGCCGCCGGCTCGGTGCTCGCGCATGCCGATCTCTGCGTGAAGCGACCAGGCACCGGCATCTCCGCTGCGCTCCTCGATGAGATCGTCGGGCGACGCCTCGCGCGCGACGTCGCGGCCGACCGCGTGATCTCGGCGGAAGACGTGGAGCGCATGCCCGGCGACGCATCGGCACAGCCTGTCGGAGAGCTCAGCGCATGAGGCGCGTCGCGGTCGTCACTGGAACGCGTGCGGAGTGGGGGCTCCTCGAGCCAATCGCCTCCGCGGCATGCAGGCGCGACGATCTTGAGCTCGTCATCTTCGCGGGCGGCGCGCACTTGGTGCCGTTGCGCACCTCGCACCTCAGCGACGACTCGGATGCTCCCACGATCGGCGAAGTCGATGCATGGGCGCGCGAGCGCAACGTGATCGTCCGCCGTTTCGAGATGCAGCGCGCCGGCGAGACCGGTCGCTTCGCCGATGCCGCCGCGCTCGGCCGCGGAATTACCCGGCTGACGGAGCTGCTTCGCGAGGCGGACCCCGACTTCCTGGTGGTGCTCGGCGACCGGATCGAGGCGCTCGCCGCCGCAAGCGCCGCCGCCGTCGCAGGAATTCGCGTCGCGCATGTACATGGCGGCGACCGTGCGGAAGGAATCGCCGACGAGGCGATTCGCCACGCGGTGTCCAAGCTCTCGCACATCCACTTTGCGGCAAGCCCTTCGAGCGCCGCGCGTCTTCTGCGGCTCGGCGAGGACGCCGCGCGCGTCCATCTCGTGGGTTCGCCTGCGATCGACGGTCTGACCGAGATCAAGTCCGCGTCGGTCGGAGCCTCAGCCAGCGACGATGCCGCGCGCTTTGTGTTCCTCATGCATCCCGTCGGCCGTGACGACGCCGACGAAGAGCGCGATGCGACGCTCGTCCTTGAGCAACTCGGCCGCCGAGGCCGCACACTCATCTTGCTTCCGAACCTCGATCCTGGACGCGATGGAATCGTGCGCGCCATCGAGACCGCCGCGTCGGCACCAGGCGGGAACTTCAAGGTGCTCGGCCATCTCACGCGGCGCAATTTCCTCTCGCTTGTTCGTCGGCCCGAGGTGGTCGCGCTGGTGGGGAACTCGAGCGCCGGCTTGATTGAGTGCGCAGCGCTCGGCGTCCGTGCAGTCAACGTCGGGCCTCGACAGAACGGCCGCGAGCGCGCCGACAACGTGCGCGACATCGCGGAGCCATCGCAGCAGTCCCTTGCGCAGGCGCTCGACGAGCTTGAGCACTGGCGCCCATCGGGCCGACATCCGTTCGGAGATGGGAGTCCGGCGAGCCGGATCGCCGAGATTCTTGGAATCGTCGAACTCGCGCGCTGCCCGATTCGCAAGCGGAACGCCTTCTAGGTTCTGTCTGACGCATCACAAAGCTTCAGACCCAAAGCCCCAGACCCAAAGCCCCAGACCCTGGGCCGCAAGCTCTGAACTTCGGTTATCCGTCAGACAGAACCTAGGTTCTGTCTGACGGATCCCCGGACGTCGAATCGCGCGGCATCCCGGCTGGCCGCGTCGGCTTCAACTCGCTGTATCACTGCGGATACAGCTTCGTTTCGCCTCCTTGCCATCCGGGCGCCGCGCGATTCTTTGGTCTTCGGTTATCCGTCAGACAGAACCTAGGGCATGGAGGGCGGTGCGGCGCAGTTCCGCGGATTCCACCCAGTCCGCATTTCCACCGAAGCCGGAACTGCAGGTGAACTGGGCGCGTGATCGCGCCGATAGGCGGTGAGTACGGGGAATCGGTCGCCATGTCAGGGCGACGGAAGGTCTCATTCCGAGACCTTCACTCGCGCAGGGAGGTTCGAGCAATGCCGGAACAGATCACGCAGGCGGGCGGAACGAGCGATTGCATGAAGGTCGCGACCGCGACCGTCAAGCAGCTGAATCACATCGCCACGCTCCCTGAGGTGACGCTCGGCATCATCGAGCTCGTCGAGAATCCACGCTCGAGCGCTTCTGCGCTGAACGCGCTGATCGGCCGCGATCCGGCGCTGAGCGCGCGCGTGCTTCGCGTCGTGAACAGCGCGTTCTACGGCTTGCCCCAGCAGCTCGGCTCGATCAACCGCGCCATCTCGCTGCTCGGCCTGAATGCAGTCAAGAACATCGCGATCGCCGCCAGCCTCGCCAAGCTCTTCCGCGGCGGCGCGCTCTGCGATCGCTTCGACGCCAAGGACCTCTGGACGCACTCCATCGCCGTCGCGACGGCTGCGCGCCTGCTCTCGAACGAGACCAAGAAGGTCGTCGGCGACGAGGCGTTCCTCTCTGGCCTCATGCACGACATCGGCATCGTTGTCGAGCTGCAGACCGATCGCGCCAAGCTGATCCGCGTCTTCGCTGACATGCAGTTCGATGCGGATGGCAATCCGCTCATCGACTTCCGCATGGTCGAGCGCGCCGTGTACGGTGCCGACCACAGCCACTTCGGCCTCGCGCTCTGCGAGCAGTGGAAGTTCGCGAAGTCGCTCACGACGGCGTGCGGCTACCACCATGACCCGCTGTCGGCCCCGGCCGAGACGCGCAACATGGCGTGGCTCATCATGCTGGCCGACGAGCTGGCCGCCACGAATGGCGGCTTCAACGCCGACATCCTCTCGCACCAGCCCTCGCAGGAGGCCATGGCTGCGCTCGAGATCAACCCGGCCCGCATGGAGGCCGTGCAGGCCGCCCTGCCCGCCGCGCTCAGCGAGGCTTCCGCGACCATGAATGGCTGACGCGCGGCCGACATTCGTCCATTGATCCGTCGGACGGAACCTCGCATTGCACGCCAAGCCCGCGCAGGCGTAGCATCCACGCATGTCCTCGACGGTCCGAATCGACTTCTCGCGGCCAATCGCCCTCTTCCCGCTTCCATCGGTCGCGCTGTATCCGCACACGGCCGAGTGGTTGGTCGCGTTCGAACCCCGCTACCGCCAGATGGTCGAGGACTGCCTTCGTGCTCGGGCCGATGGGTCGATCCTCGGCGCGGCACCCATTGCGATGGCGACGTATGCGCCGCGCCAGTGGGCGGGGCCGCGCATCGGCGAGCCGCCGCTCAGGCCTGTCGTCTGCGTTGCGAAGATCATCGAGCATGTGCCGCTCGACGCAGGTCCGGGCGACCCGGCGCGAAAGCAGGGTCGGCATCGGATCCTCCTCCATGGCGTCAGCCGTGCGCGCATCGAGAGCATCTCAGAGCCCGATGGGCGCAGGCTCTATCGTCTCGCGCGGCTCGTGCCGATCGACCCGCGGGCCGGCGCGCCGCGACGGCTTCCCGGCTTCAACCACATGCTGTCGGCGCTGCTCGCGCAGGACCAGCTGCAGCGCGTGCAGCGTCTTGACCCGGTGCGCGACTGGCTGTGCCGCGGCAGCGTGCCGTCCGAGGTCATCATCGAGCAGCTGCTTCCGCTGCTGGCGCGCGGCGACGACGCGCGCTACCAGTTGCTTGCCGAGGCGAGCGGGCGCGAGCGCAGCCGGTTCGTCCTCTCCGAGCTCGCGCATCTTGGGCTGCAACTGTCTCGCGCGGCCGAGCGTTCGCCTGGGCCTCCCGCGCGCGGCGTGACGATCAACTGACGCGCAGCCGACATCAGCGCTTCTCGACGAGGCCGACCCCGTCGAGCGCTCTGTTCCACTCGGCGATCTGCTTTGCATAGCGCGCCTGATGCGCGGTGACGTCGCCCTCGATGACCACGCGCACGATCCGCTCGCCTGGCGTCATGCGCGCGACGAACTCGAGCCCCTCGGTGACGGTCCCGATCGCCGAATACTGCAGGTTCCAGCGGTCCTGCGGCTTCACGGTGACGAAGATGCGCGTCGGCTTTGCGCGCGCCTTCGAGACGTCGTCGGAGTCGTTCGAGAAGCAGAGCCGCCCGGGCGCGTCGAAGAAGAGGTCCTTCGAGAACTCGCGCGGCAGCGTGTACGCGGGGTCGCCGCCCGGGTTGCTGCCGGTTTGCCGCACCACCGGCGAGAAGTCGATCCACTGCTGGCCGTTGAAGTAGCCGCGGTTGGCGAGATTGATGAAGTTCGCGCAGAGACGTGGCGCCTGCTTGAGCGCGAGCTCAACCTTGAAGATGCCGGACTCGCACTGGAACACCGCAATCACGGGCTTCGGCGGTGCGGTGTCCGTCTTCTGCGCAGCAGGCTTCTCTTCGGTCGGCTTTGCGCCATCGCCTGTACTTTCTCCGGACTTTCCACCCGTCTTCTCACCCGTCTTCTCACCCGTCTTCTCGTTCGACGTATCTGGTGTCGTGGCGGGGGCCTTCTCTTGCGCCTGTTCTTGCGCCGTTTCCTTCACCTTGGGCTCGTTTGCCGTGGGCGCGCTCATCGCGTCTCGAGGCTCGGCGGCGAGCGACACGAGCAGGAGAACGGCAAGCGCGCCGGAGGTGCAGAGCGCGGTGCCTGCGCGATGGACATACGCCCGCATCGCGCGGCGGATCGAGGAGAGGGACGTGAGCGAACGTGCTTCAGGCGGTGTCATGGTGCGTGCTCTCTCAATGTCGCGCGGGCGGTAGGCGGCGGTTGGCGGTGCTGCGACGGGGATTCTGCCGACGAGATCCTCTTCCGTTGCGGCCACCTTGGGCTTCCTCGCGCTGGTTTCGGCTGTCTCCGGCGCCCGGCCCGCCGACGTCATCACCCGCGCCGGATCCGCTTCTCTCAGGTGACGCAGGAGTCTGCGGGCTCGACGGTCCGGCGGGAGTCTCGATGCCCGTATCGCCGCCTGCGCTCGCATCGGCTTCGATCGCGGCGCGCAGCGCGTTCGCCAATGCCGTGAGCGAGGCGCGGTCGAAGACGTCCGCGCGCTCGAGGGCGGAGAGCGATTCGGCGAGCAGCGTGACCTGCGCGCGCGCGTCGGTCGCCTCTGCGGGAACGCCGCTCTGAACGCGCGTGACGAACTCGCGCAGCACAGAGCGCCGCTTCGCTTGGATCGCCAGCACGTCGAGCCTTGCCTCGATCTCGGCGACGCGCCCGTCGGCCGAGCGATCGACGAGGCGCGGCAGGATCCCGTCGGCGGCCCTGGCTACGTCGCGTCCGAGCGGCTCGAGCCTCCGATACGCCGTCTCGACGAGATCAAGCAGCACTTCGTCGCTGGCAGCATCGTCCGCCGGATCCGACGGGGGAAGGGCGATCAGCGTCCGCACGACCGTCGCGACGATGCGCTCGTCATCGAAGAGCTGGGGATGCACCGAACGCTGCCACTGTTCGACCACGCGACGCCCGGCGTCCGACGGGAGTTGGCCGCGCAGGCGGCGAAGCGAATCGAAGTGCAGGTCGCGGATCGCCGTCTCCGTGCGGAACTCCTCGTCATCGATGGCCGCGAGCATCGCATCGGTTGCCGTCACCGAGTTCGCGGGCCCATAGCGCCAGAGCGTGCCGGCCTCGCTTTCGACGCGCGCGCGGCCGAGTTCGCCCTCGCGAAGGGCCGCGAGGCGCGCCTCGCGCAGCGCGATCAGTTTCTCGGCATGCGCGACGAGCGTCGGCTCGGCCGCAGCAGTCGACTCAGGCGAGAGTGCCGAGCGGGCCACGATCTCGAGGAGGGTGAGTTTGGTCGAGGGAAGCAGGCCGTCCTTGCCGTCCTTGCCCTCCTTGTCGAGCCGCTCCTCGAGCCAGCCGAGATGCGCCTCCGCGATGCGCAGCCGTCGCTCCGGCGGCGCCGCCAGTTGGATCGTGCGGAAGAGCCCGCGTTCGAGCCCGGCGAGCTGCGCGAGGCACCTGTTCCGCACCGAAAGCACCTCGACCAGTTCCGGGTTCGGCCGCGGGAAGTAGGTCTCGCGCGCCGCGTCGAACACGTAGGCGGCCGCGAGGCGTCCGGCGATGCGCGCGGCCGCGGCATCCGCGAGAGACGCTGCCTGCGTCGCGTAGCTTGCGAAGCCGCTCGCGAGCTCCTCGCTTGCGGCGAGCGCAGGATCGATCGAGCCCACGATGGCCGCGAAACGCTCCTTCGTCATCGGAATCGGAATCGCGGCCTGCCGCAGCCGGCGCTCTGCCTCGCGGCGCGCCGACTCGCGCGTGTCGGCGGCAGGCGAGTCGGTGATCGGCGGAGCCGACGTTTGGACGCGCGGCTGCACGCCCGCGGCCTCCTGCGCGATCAGGAACGGAAGAACGCCCGCACAGAGCGCGGCGGATGCGAAGCGGCGGGCGCTCGGACGCGACATGCAGGCAGTGTAGATCGAACCGGCAACCGCTACGCTTCCTGCATGCCGCGATTCTGGCTTCTCAAGTGCGAACCGGATGTCTACTCGATCAGCGACCTCGAGCGCGATGGCCGCACCGGCTGGGACTCGGTGCGCAACTACCAGGTGCGCAACTTCATGCGCGACGACATGAAGGCAGGCGATCTCGGCATCTTCTACCACTCGAACGCCGACCCATCGGGGGCGGCCGGCGTGCTCCGGATCGTGCGCACTGGACTCGCCGACCCGACCCAGTTCGACGCGAAGAGCGACTACCACGATCCGAAGTCGTCGAAGGACACCCCCACGTGGCTGATGTGCGAGGTTGAGTTCGTGGGGCGCTTCACCGAGGTGGTGCCGCTCGAGCGGCTGCGCACCGAGAAGTCGCTTGCGGGCATGCAGATACTGCAGCGGGGGAACCGTCTCTCGGTCACGCCGCTCACCGAGGCCGAGTTCGAGACGATCCGCGGGCTCGGCGGCGCATCGTTCGCGCCGACGCGCGCAACGAGCCGTGCGGCTCTGCAATCGACGCGAAAGCCGGCGGCGTCGGCCAAGGGGCGGGGGCGGTAGACTTCCGGTCTGAGAGCCAACCCTGAAACCGCGGCCAAGGCGCGCGGAACAGGGAACTCCGCCGCGGTGCGATTTCCCGCGGGCACGCACGTCGGGCGCACCAGCGCCCAACTGGAGGATCGACATGCCCGGTTTGCTTTGGATCGGTTGCGGTGGACTTCTGCTCGTCGCGATCGTGCTCGGCTTCTGGCTGGTGACCGTGTACAACACGCTCGCCCGCGGCAAGGTTGGCGTCGAGGGCGCGTGGGCGGACATCGATGTCCAGCTCAAGCGGCGCCACGATCTGATTCCGAATCTCGTCGAGACCGTCAAGGGCTACGCGAAGCATGAGCGCGAGGCGCTCGAGGCTGTCATCGCCGCGCGCGCGCGCGCCGTCAGCGCCGGACCGATCGACGAGAAGATCGCAGCCGAGGGCGGGCTTTCACAGGCGCTCGGACGGCTCATGGCCATCTCCGAGGCGTACCCCGATCTCAAGGCGAACACGAACTTCCTGCAGCTCCAAGGCGAGCTGACCTCGACGGAGAACATCATCAGCCAGGCCCGTGGCGGCTACAACAACACCGTCGGGGGCTACAACCAGACGCTGGTGGTGTTTCCGACGAACCTCGTGGCTGGACTCTTCGGCTTCAAGGCGATGCCGTTCTTCCAGGTCGATGACGCGTCGCAGCGCGTCGCGCCGCAGGTCAAGTTTTAGGCGGCCGCCGCTGCGGCGGCGGCCTCTGGCGCAGTGCACGCGAACTTCAAGCGCTGGCCGCTGCGGCGGCGGCTGCTATCCTGCGGTCATGGCGAAGGAGCGCATCGTCTCGCAATCGGCGCAGGTGGCGGAAGCCGAGTCGGATCTCGATCCGCAGACGCTCGAGATCCGTCCACGCACGCTCGGCGAGTACGTCGGGCAGCGCGCGCTCGTCGAGCGACTGACCATCGCGCTCACCGCGTCGAAATCGCGCGGCGACGCGATGGAGCACGTGCTCCTGCATGGTCCACCCGGCCTCGGAAAGACGACGCTCGCGCACGTGATTGCGAACGAAATGGGCTCGCGCGCCTACGTGACCAGCGGCCCCGCGCTTTCGAAGGCGGGAGACCTTGTCGGCACGCTGACCAAGATGGAGGAGAACGACGTTCTCTTCATCGACGAGATCCACCGCCTGCCAGCCGCAGTCGAGGAGTACATCTATCCCGCGATGGAGGACCGCCGCATCGACTTCACGCTCGATTCCGGCATGCATGCGCGCGTGGTCACGATCGCGCTGAAGCCCTTCACGCTGATCGGCGCGACGACGCGCGCGGGCCTGTTGACGCAGGCGCTGCGGAGCCGCTTCGGCATCGCCCATCATCTTGAGTTCTACGGACACGACGACCTCGTCGGCATCCTCGAGCGCGCTTCGCGCATTCTGGCGATGCCGGGAATCACGGCCGATGCGTTCGATGCGATCGCCTCGCGTAGCCGCGGCACGCCGCGCATCGCGATCCGGCTCTTGCGCCGCGTGCGCGACTTCGCGGCGGTGCGCGGCACGGGCCGGGCCGACCGCGCGGCGGTCGACGGCGCACTGAAGCTCGAGGGAATCGATGAACGCGGGCTCGACGAGCTCGACCGCAAGTACATGCGCGCGATCGCGGAGATCTACGGAGGCGGTCCGGTCGGCGTCGAGGCTGTTGCAGCGACGCTCGCCGAGGACGTCGGCACGATCGAGGACATGGTGGAGCCGTATCTCCTGCAGCTTGGCTATCTCGCGCGCACCCGCCAAGGCCGCCGGCTGACGAAGCGGGGCGCGGATGTGATCGGATTCACGCTGCCGGCAAGCGCCGAATTGTCCTGACGCGCCGCGTCGTCTTCAGGCGCGAAAGCGAAGCAAGTCGTGACGCAGGTTGCGAGCGCTCAGGTGACGCGTATCCAGCACCAAAGCGAGCAAGTTGCGAAGCAGGTTGCGAGCGCTCAAATCACGCGAAGCAGGTTGCGAGCGCTCAAATCACGCGAAGCAGGTTGCGAGCGCTCAAGCTAGCGCGTTGCGCCCATCGTGTCGGCGTAGGCGCCGAAGTTGCGGCGCGCCGAGCGGTTTGCCGACGGAATCGAGAGCGACACGCCGACGAAGGTGTTGTCCTCGATCTGGTCGTAGCCCGCGTTCACGTTCAGGTCGAAGTCGGGGAAGTTCCGCGTGACCGACCCGGAGATCGCCCGGAAGTCGTCGGCCTCGAAGTCGTACTGCGGGCTCAGCGCGATCAGATAGCGCGACCCGGCGCGGTAGAGGACGCCTGCCTGCAGAAGCTCGCTGTTGGTCGGCGCGAGGTAGCGGTACTCGAGATACGTGCTGACGATCGGGCTGTGGCGCATCTCGACGCCGAGCGAACCGCGGGCGAGGTTTGCGAGCGTTCCCTCCTCGTCGGTCACGAAGTCGCGGTCGTCGAACAGATAGTTCATCGTTCCGCCCATCGTCACCGAGTCGGACAGCTGCCACGTGAGCAAGCCGTAGCCGTGGCTGCCCCACTGCGAGAGTTCCGGACGGAAGCCGTAGAAGGCGGGAATCGGCGACTGCGCCCAGCGCAGCGATGCGTTCGGATTCAGCGGGTCGACCGGCGCAGGCGTGAACTCGCTGCCCGAGTCGTTCAGCACCAGGCCGAGATCGGCCTTGATCCAGTCGACGGATTGCCACGCGCCCGAGCCACCGCGCTGCGTTTGCAGCGTGTTGCGGACGCCGATGTTGAACGCGGCGCCTCCGGTCGTTCCCTCGAACTCCTGGTCGTACACGGGGAGCGCGCCTTCATCGAGTGAATCCCAGCCCGCCCAGAGCGTGCCGTACGGCTCGACGATGTGGCGGAGGCGGTTGAGATCGAGCAGCCGGCTCTGCACCGAGTCGTCGACGCGCACGAAGCGCAGCGAGCTGCGCACGCCGCCACCCGCCTGGAAGCGCAGGTTCTCCGCGTCCGACGTGTACTGCGCGAACTCGTCCATCAGATAGCCGGTGGCTTGTCCGGTTGCGAACGGCGTCACCGTGATCCAGTCGCTCGACAGCGGGATGCTGACCTCATGGCGCGTGTCCACGCGCGAGACGAGGTCGTCGCGATATCCGGCGGCGAAGAACGCGTCGTCGAGCGGCTGCGTCGCCCCGATGACGCCGCCCCACGCGCCGACGGGGACGCCCAGGGAATTCGGCGTGCCCGACGTTGGCCGGAGCATCATCGCGTTCGCCGACCACTGCTGCGTCCACGTCACGCCGTCGAACACGTTGTCGCCGTAGCGGCGATACGAGATCTCCGGAAGCTTGTCGACCACGTAGCCGCGGCTCGCGAGCAGGTACGAGTTCGAGATGAAGTCGTTGAGGTCGTACTTCAGGAGCGCCGTGAACGCGCTGTTGTCGCTCACGCCGTTGAGGAAGAGGCTCGTCTCGTACTCGGAGCGCGCTTCGAACGCCTCCGGCCGCCACATGCTCACGAACGTCTCGTCCGAGATCGCAGCGAACTGGGCCTGCAGGTTGAAGTTGCCGGAGAGTCGCGTCTGCCATTTCGCGTCGGCGATGCCGCGCGCGCCCGCATCGACCTCGACCAGTCGACCAGCGCTTGTCTGGTCGGTGCCGCCGGCGTCGTACATGCCGTAGAGGTCGATCTCGCCGCTGCCGAGCCCGTCGGCCAGCGTGAAGGTGGTGCCGATCGCGGCGCCGCGGTCGGTGAAGGCGTCGACCGACAGCTCGGCATCGAGGCCGCTCACGGGCTCGACGCCCATCAGCGCGAAGAGATCCCATTCGGTGCCGAGCTCGACGCCGCGGTACTCCTCGTAGCCGACGTCGAGCGAGCGGATCGGGAGGCGATCGACGCGGCCCTTGTAGCCGGGAAGCGGAAGAAGGCGCGAACCGCCGACTTCGATGCCCGCGCTCCCTGCGTCGACGAAGACTCCGGCGCGTGCACCGGATGCAGGCTCGTCCGGACGCTGCGTCACGGTCACGCGATCGACGCCGATCGCAAGGTGCGGCGTGAAGAACTCGCTCGTCGAGACGGTCGCGCGCTCGGCCGTCCACTCGTCCGCGGCCACCTGCCGCAGTTCCGCGGCCCGCGTGTAGATCGGAAGGTCGCGGCGCCTGCGGTCGTAGGTGCGCAGCACTGCGTCGAGGATGATCGCGCGGTTCTGCGCGAGGTCGTAGTAGATCTGCGCGCCACGCAGCGCGTACTCGCCATCGGAGGCGTTCACGGCGCCTTCGAGGTAGATGCCGGTGATCGCCGATGCGTCGAGGCTGCGGCTTCCGGCGCGCAGCGCGGCCACGGTGCCAGGGGCGAGGAAGATCACGCCACGCTCGGCGGAGAGCTGCAGCGCGCGCTCGGCGCCGGCGGAACTCGCGAGGTATTCGAGCTCGACCATGCCCTGCACGGCGACGCGGTCGTTCGGCTCGTCGATCACGATCGAATCGGCCGAGAAGGACACGGTTCCTTCGGGCCGGAAGATCGGGAGCGACGTCTGCACGGGCGCGGCGACGTCGATCGCCGACGGAAGCGCCGGGTCGGACGCGACGGCCGCCACGATGCTGTCGCCGGGCACGGGATCGGTCTCGACCGGGCGTCGCGGTGCATCGATCTCAGGCTGCGTGCCGAGCGGCTTGGCGCCGGCCTCGATGTCGCGCACGAGCGTCTTGAGGTAGACGGCGAGACGTTGCTCGGCCGCTGCGACGAGGGATGTCGACGGCGGGGGGCCGTCCTCGCTCACGACGAGGCGCAGCGAGGTTTCGCCGAGGTAGCTCGACGTCACGAGGAGGTCGCGTCCGCTCGCGCCGAGTCCGGCGCGGCGCGTCGGCTCGTCGGCGCGCTCGAACCAGATCGCGATCTGGGTGGCGGTGCCGCCCTCGACGGGCAGTCGGTTGATCCAGACCGCGGCCCGCTGCGCGCTGAACGAGTAGCCACCGAGCGCGACGCGGACATCGCCCTCGAGGAACAGCCGCTGCGTGTCGTCGTTTTTCCAGGTCCAGCCCCGGGTGGCGGAGAGGCTGCAGCCCGCAGCGATCGGCTTCGTGGGGAGCACGAAGCCGCCGAGCGTGCTGCCGTCGATCGCGCGACGAAGCGTTGCCCGCGCGCTGCCATCGGCGCTTGTGTCCGCCTGCCCGAGCGCCGGGTGCGCAAGCGCCACCGCCGCTGCGAGCGACATTGCGGCGGCCAGCGACATGGTGGCGCCGCCGTGGCGACGGCGTTGCGCCCGTCGATCGCAGCTCGATCGCTCGGGGCTCGATCGCTCTTGGTTCGGGCACTCTTGGCTCGGACACTCTTGGTTCGGACGGGGCCGGATCACCGGCGCAGGATACCCAAGGACGCTTGTGCGGGCGGCGTGAGGATTCGCGGTCGGACCTACGAGCGCCAGCCCGCCGGGACGGCCAGTTGCGGCGCGAGTTCGCGCAGGGCTGCGAAGACGAGCGCAATCGCGACCGCGAGGCCGCCGACCCACGCGGCTTCGGTCACGAGCCCCGCCGCCAACAGCCATCCGGCGGCAACCAGCGCCTTCCAAAGCGTCGCGTAGCGGAGCAGTTTCTCACTCGCCCGCGGGCCGCGCACCGTGCGGAGTTTCCACAGCCCGAACAGCGCGCAGGCGACCAGCGTGAGGACGGGCGCCGCGAGCGCGGAGGGCGTGAACCACTGCGGCAACACCGCGCCGTCGTTGCGGTACGCCGCCAGCAGGAAGAGCGCCGAACTCCAGAACATCCAGCCGAGGGCGCCGAGCGCCACCGCGCGCCGCGAGAGCTTGGGGCGCTTGTCGGCCAGGATGTAGGCCAGGAGGCTGATGCCCATGGTCTGGCTCATCGCCAGCCAGATCGCGACCGACATCGTGGTCTCGATGTGAAGCGCAAGCATCGATGCGGCCGTCGCGAGCCCCGCCAGCACGATGCCGACTGCGGGGACATACTTCGCGAAGGCGTCGTATGCGATCACGATCACGGCCAGGACCGCTGCGCCGATCATCGCGGTCGAGCCGAACGGGATCGCCCCCACGAGGCCGGTGACGAGCGCGAGCGCAGCGATATGCATGGCGCGCCGCGTCGACAGCGAGCCGGACGGGATGGGCCGATCGGGAGCGAAGGCGCCATCGCGCTTGGCGTCGAGGATGTCGTTGAGCGCGGCGCCGAAGACCATGAATCCGACGGCGAAGGCCGCGGAGACACCGAGGAGAAGCGACGTCGGAAGCGCCGCGATGCGGGCGGTGGAGTCCGCGACGGCGTCGGGCGGCACGTTGGCGACCTCGACGCGCGCGAGCAGCACCATGAGCCACACGTTCGCGACGGCTCCGAACGCCACCGGGAGCCGACTCACCTCGATCGCTGCGAATATCCGTCGTGCCACTGCCGCCATGGCCGCATCGTAGGTCCTGCACGTCCGGTCGCCGGGCGGCCGGCACGATCGTCAGCCAGAACCGAAGCGCGGAACTCGTCCCGGCGGCGAGAACGGGCCCTTCGGCCGCGCCTCGAGGTATCGGATCTCCGCATCTTCCAGCGCCTCCCCGCGCTTCACGGGGGGCGCGTACCATTGCCGCCCCATGCACACCGCCGTTCCGCTCTTGACCGACGCGCGAGGCCTTCGCGTCGGAATCGCGACGAGCCGATACCACCACGAGATCACCGGACGACTGCACCAGGGCGCGCGCAACGCGTTTCTCGAGGCGGGCGGACGGGAAGACGACCTGATCGTCGTGGACGCGCCGGGCTCGTTCGAACTCGTGGCGATCGCGCACGCGCTCGCCTCGCGCGCCGACGTCGACGCCGTCGTGTGCCTCGGCTGCGTCATCACCGGCGAGACGACCCATGACCGCTACATCTGCGAGGCTGTCGCAAACGGCTTCGCGGACATCACTGCCCGCACCGGAAAGCCGGTCGCCTTCGGCGTCCTGACCTGCCAGACCGTCGAGCAGGCGGTCGTGCGATCGGGCGGGGGCGATGGTGCGCGCAGCAGCGTCAGCAAAGGCAGCAACGTCAGCAAGGGCAATAAGGGCGAGGAAGCCATGCACGCCGCGCTGATCGCAGCGCGCGCCGTCGAGCGAATCCAGCGTCTCCCGCTTGGGAGGCCTGCGTGAACGCACGGGCCCGAAATGTGCGCGTGACGCGCCGCTACGCGCTCATGGCGCTCTACCAGTTCGACTCCGGGCTCGCGGGCGACCTCGAGTCGGTGCGCGGCGCACTCGAGAACGTCGAGGACCTCGGCGACGACGGCGAAGGGCCCGATCTCTCGGACGCGTCCGCGCGTGTCGAGGCTCGCGACCCCGAGCGGATGGCCGAACGGGCGAAGGCGATCGAGGATGGCCTCGCGCTTGCAGCGCTCGTGTGGGAGTTCCGCCATGACGCCGACAAGGCCGTCCGGCCGTTCACGGCCGATTGGCCCGTGCACCGCCAGCCGATCATCGATCGCAATGCGCTGCGCCTCGGCTGGTACGGGTTCACGCACGGGGGCGACTCGGTCGCGATCGCGATCGACGAGTGCGTGGAGCTCGCGAAGACGTTTTCGACCGAGAAATCAGGCGCGTTCGTGAATGCCGTGCTCGACCGCGTCGCCAAGTCGGCCGGCTCGGGGCAAGGCGCATGAGCCTCTTCCGCTCGGCCTTCGCCGCCATCAAGAAGGGACTGCAGAAGACGGCCGAGGCGCTCGGCGGGCAGCTGCGCTCGCTTCTTCACGGCCGCACGCTGAGCAACGAGCTGATCGACGAGATCGAGTCGCGCCTGATCGCGGCGGATGTCGGCGTGAAGGCGGCCCGTGAACTGAGCGCCGGGCTGCGCGAGGAGTTCCGCTCCGGCCGCGTCGCGCGCGGCGAGGATGCGCTCGAGTACCTGAAGGCGAGCCTGAAGGCGCGCTGGCCCGCGCAATCACGCGCGATCGCGACGGCGGCCGCGAAGCCGACGGTGGTGCTGGTCGTCGGAGTGAACGGCGTCGGCAAGACGACGAGCGTCGCGAAGATCGCGAAGAGCCTGAAGGACCAGGGCCGAACCGTGCTGCTCGCCGCAGCCGACACATTCCGTGCGGGTGCTGTCGCGCAGCTGACGGAGTGGAGCAACCGGCTCGGGATCGACATCGTGAAGGGCAAGGCCGGCGCGGATCCGGCGGCCGTCGCCTATGACGCGGCCGACGCCGCGCTGGCGCGCGGGAGCGACGTGCTTCTCGTTGACACCGCGGGACGCCTGCACACCCAGGACAACCTGATGCGCGAGCTCACGAAGATCCGGAACGTGCTCGCCAAGAAGATTCCCGGCGCACCGCACGAGGTGCTGCTTGTTCTCGACGCGACCAGCGGCCAGAACGCCGTGCAGCAGGCACGCCTGTTTGCCGCCGCCGCCGGCGTGACCGGCATCTTCCTGGCGAAGCTCGACGGAACGGCGCGCGGTGGGATTGTGGTCGCGATCCGCGAGGAACTCGATGTGCCGGTCAAACTGGTGGGGGTCGGCGAGCGGCCCGAGGATGTGCAGCCGTTCGACCCGGAGGCCTTCGTCGAGGCGATGTTCGCCGGGGACAAGTGATGCCGGCGGCCCTCTGGGCCGGTGCATCGGGCTTTGTCCGTGGTTTCAGCCTGTTCTTGGTCGGACCAGACCTTCATCTCCGGTGAATCCGGGGGGTTCCCCGTTGGCGAACTTGGTTCTTCCAAGGTTCTTGGCGTAGGATTTCCGAATCGGGCCGGGAGTCAGTCGATAACGAGTTCGCACCATGTACACCCGGCTGTCCACAACTTCGACTCGATGCAGCGCCCGGCCCCGGAGGGGCGGCGGGTTCTCGCTCGTCGAGATGCTGGCGGTCATCGGCGTCATCACGATCCTGATGTCGTTGATCGTCCCGACGATTTCCGGCATCCGGCGCGAGGCGGCGTCGGTGTCCTGCCAGAGCAACCTTCGCCAGCTCCACGGCGCCATCGAGGTCTATCGGTCGTCGATCCGCGGGCAACTGCCCATGTGCGACTTCCTCCCGGCCTCGACTCCCGATGGCCCCGTCGGCGGCTTGCTCGAGGTTCTCGACGGCGTGGTCGAGCGCGACTGCCTGTGCTGGTTCTGTGCAGCCGACGACGACATCGAAGGATCGGTCGCGGCTGGAACGAGCTACGTCTATCTGCCGGGCCTCTTGCGCTACTCGCCGCAGGTTCAAATTCAGGTCGCTGCGATGACGGCGGCATCGATGAACATGAACCTGACCGAGCGCATGCGCGAGCGCCAGCGGCGTGACGCCGAGGCGAAGCTCGTCGGAGCGCTCTATGAGCAGAGCCCGCGCGGCTTCGCGCTCCTCCTCGACAGCCAGGACCGCCACAAGATCGGCAGCCGCGTGCCGCGAAACGCCGTGTACATCGATGGAAGCGTCGGGGTCCTCCGCGAAACCGAGGAAGACGATACCGGCGGTGCCGGGGGCTGATCCAAACCGACCGTGGGAGTCCATATGTCGATTCTCGAGAGCATCACCGACTTCCGTGACCGCGCCGATCAGGCGCTGCACGACGCGTGGAACGAGCGACGCAACCAGCTGCTCGCGACGGCGGGCGCGGTCGTGTTCGGCGCGGCCGCCGCGTACGG
>JBIKXP010000176.1:0-6860 GCA_044355685.1 Phycisphaerales bacterium | reverse complement strand
CCTCGCGAAGAAGAACCGCGTTGATCGCCGTTGCATCGACGACGATCAAGGCCGTCCCTCCTTCGACTCCCGCATGATGTCCTCGAAATCCTCCCGGCTCATGCGTGGACCGCGGGCGATGTACTCCTGCATCGACTGTCGCCAGTCCTTGACAGGTGGCCGCGTGAGTTCGTCGTACCTCGCCGAGCCGACGATCACGGCGATCCGATGCCCACGCCGCAGCACCACGATCTCGTCGCCCTTCTCCGCCAGCCGCAGCAACTCCGCCAGACGAGTCTTCGCCTCGAATGATCCCACTTCGTGCACCATGCAACCAGTTTACTCAACCAGTTGCCTGAGTCAAGGAAGATACAGACAAAACCCAAACATTCGGCGTTGGAGCCCTCACCCTTGCGACACGCGCGTGAAGATCGTCTTCCGCGCCTTCGCGAGCTGGATGACCGCCACGCCGCCGAGCATGAGCGCTGCGGCGTAGACCGTGCGCATCCCGATCGGTTCGCCGACCAAGAGCCATCCGAGCACGATCGCGACCAGCGGGTTCACATACGCATAGGTCGCCACGCGCGCAGCGGGCTGGTTGCGCAAGAGCCAGATGTACGCGGTGAACCCGACGAGCGACCCGAACACGACGAGATAGCCCCACTGGAGCCAGGTCGCGGTCGTCGGCGGATTCGCCATGACGAGCGTCCACTCGTCGTGCCACACGAGTTCCTTCGGCACGCTTGCAAGAAGCAGCACCACGCCGCCCGAGAGCATCTGCATGGCGTTCGCGGCCATCGGCGAGTGCGCGCCGCCCGGGCGCTTCGACCAGACGCTGCCCATCGCCCAGCCAAGCGTGGCGACGAGCATCACGAGGACGCCGAATGTCGACACAGCAGTCGTCGACTCGAACGCATCGAGCTTGAGCACCACGACACCTGCGACTCCGAGCGCGATTCCAAGCCACACGAGTTTCGACGGGGCGTGGTGCGTGCGGTGCATCCACTGGTCGAGCCACACGAGCCAGAGCGGCGTGACCGCGGTCAAGAGCGCGACGAGGCCAGAGTCAGTCGTCGCGCTTGCGATGGCGACTCCGCCATTCCCAAGAAGCATGAGGCACGCGCCCACGATTCCCGCGTGTATCCACGAGGAGAGCGTGAAGTCGCTGCGGCGCAGGGCCCCCTGCCACCACGCGATTCCGAGCAAGACGAGCCCCGCCGCGACGAACCGCGCGCCCGCCAGCACGAACGCGCCGTGCTGCGACACCAGCTTGATCGCGAGATAGGTCGAGCCCCAGATGAGATAGACCGCCGCGAACGCCGCGACCACGCGCGTCGCGCTCGGGCCGCCGCTCGAAGATTCGCCTGACTCCGTGACCGCGCCCGCCGCGCCCACTTAGCCCTGCACCCGCGCGGCGCTCTCGACCGTGAAGTACTTCGCCTCGGGGTGGTGCACGACGATCGCGCTCGTCGATTGCTCTGGCACCATCTGCCAATTCTCGGTGAGGACGCAGCCGATTCGCTCGGGCCCAAGCAGCCGGAAGAGCTTCTCCTGGTCGCTCATGTCTGGGCACGCGGGGTAGCCGAAGCTGTAGCGCGAGCCACGGTAGTGCTGCGTAAAGAGCTTGCGGATCTCGGGGCTATCGTCGTTGCCGATGCCGAGTTCGGCGCGCATGCGCTTGTGCCACAGTTCGGCCAGCGCCTCGGCGCACTCGACGCCGAAACCGTGGAGATAGAGGTACTCGGTGTACTCGTTCCGCTCGAACAGCTGCTTCGCGCGGTGGCTCGCCTCGGGGCCGACGGTCACGCAGTGGAGGCCGAGCACGTCCTTCTCGCCGCTTGCGACCGGCTTGAAGTAGTCGCTGATGCAGCGGCGCTCGCGCCCGAGCTGCCGCGGGAAGCGGAAGCGCTCGATCTCGCGATCCTGGTCGACCGCGTCGTACACCACGAGGTCGTTGCCATCGGAATTGACGGGGTAGTAGCCGTACACCACCTGCGGCCGGAGGATCCGCTCCTCCTTGCACTGCCGCGACAGCCGCTCGAACACGGGATCTGCGTTTTCCTCGATGAAGCGCGCGTATTCGGCGTCGCCCATCAGGTTCTTCTTGAAGCCCCACTGCCCGCGGTAGAGCGCGAGCAGGTTGATATACGGATAGATCTGGTCGAGCGGGATCTCCTCGACGAGACGGTCGCCGAAGAACGGCGCCTTCGGAACGGCGACGGGCGCGATCGTCGGGGTGTCGACCGCCTCCACCTTCGGCTCCGCCGCGCGCGCGGCCGCGACCTTCGCGTCGACCATCTCGCGCTTCTCGAGGCGCGCGTCGATCTCGGCGTCGATCGTGGCGAGCGTCTTCGACGCGAGCGCGTCGCACACCGAAAGCCCCTCGAATGCGTCGCGGCCGTAATACAACGGCCCCTTGTAGATCTGGCGCAGGTGGCTCTCGGCGTAGTGGCGCGTGAGCGCAGCGCCTCCGAGGATCACGGGCACGGTGATGCCGAGGCGGTTCATCTCATGGAGATTCTCCTCCATCACCGCGACGGACTTGACGAGAAGTCCGCTCAGGCCGATCGCGTCGGCGCCGGTCCTGCGCCACGCGTCGAGGATCGTCTGCAGCGGCTGCTTGATGCCGATGTTGTGGATCTCGAAGCCGTTGTTCGAGAGGATGATGTCGACGAGGTTCTTGCCGATGTCGTGGACATCGCCCGCGACGGTCGCAAGCACGATCTTCGCCTTCTTGCCCGCGCCCGCCTCGGCCTTCGGCATGTGGGGCTCGAGGAGCGCGACCGCCTTCTTCATCACCGCCGCCGACTGGAGCACGAACGGCAGCTGCATCTGGCCCGAACCGAAGAGTTCGCCCACCGTCTTCATGCCGCCGAGCAGGTGATCGTTGATGATCGCAAGCGGCGGGTACTTCTCCATCGCTTCCGTGAGGCTCTTGTCGAGGTCGCGGTCCTCGCCATCGATGATGTGCTGCGCAAGTCGCTCCTCGATCGGGAGATCGGCGAGCGTCTTCTTCGCAACCATCTCCTCGGCGCCATCGGGGAAGAGCGAGATGAAGTAGAGAAGCGGGTCGAAGTTCTCGGGTTGCCCGGTCGGCCGCGACGCGCCGCGAAGGTCGAAGATGAGCCATTCCGCGGCGTCCCACTGCTCGGGCGCGATGCGGTTCTTCGGCGTGATCTTCGACGCGTGCACGATCGCCGCGGTGAGGCCGCGCTCGCGCGCGTGATGCAGGAACACGCTGTTCAAGACGGCGCGCGCCGACGGCTTCAGGCCGAACGAGATGTTCGAGAGGCCGAGGATGATGCCGCACTTCGGGAAATGCTGCGAGATCGCTGCGATTCCGTCGAGCGTCTCGAGGCCAAGGCGGCGGTCGTCGTCGTTGCCCGTCGCGATCGTGAAGGTGAGCGGGTCGAAGAGGATGTCTTCCTCGGGAAGCCCCCACTTCTTCGTGTAGAGGTCGTGGATGCGCGACGCGATCTCGAGCTTGCGCGCCGCGGTCTTCGCCATGCCGGCCTGCTGGTCCTCGTCGATCGTGAGCGCCACGCACGCGGCGCCGTACTTCTTCAAGAGCGGGCAGATGCGGTTCATCCGCTCTTCGCCATCCTCAAGGTTGATCGAGTTGACGATCGCCTTTCCGCCGTGTCGCCTCAGGCCTTCCTCGATCACGACCGGATCGGTCGAGTCGAACATGATCGGCGCGTTCACCTGGCGCACATAGCGCGCAGCGACCTCGGCCATGTCCTTCGGGCCGTTCCTGCCGACGAAATCGACGCACACGTCGAGCACCTGTCCGCCGTCCTTGATCTCCTCGCGCGCCATCGACACGAGGCCGTCGAAGTCGCTCTCATCGAGGAGGCGCTTGAACTTGCGCGAGCCGTTCGCGTTCGTGCGCTCGGCGACGATGAGGAACGAGTTCTCCTGCTTGAACTCGACGAAGCCGTAGAGGCTCGAGCAGCCGGGCTCCTGCGCTTCGATCGCGCGGCGCTGCGGCTTCTTGTCGTAGCCGAGGCCGTCGATGAGCGAACGGAGCTCGCGGATATGTTCGGGCGTGGTGCCGCAGCAGCCACCGACCGAGTTCACGCCGTATTCCTCGACGAATCGCTGCATCGCCTCGCGGAACGGCTTCGCGCCGAGCGGATACTCGGTGCGTCCCTCGACGAGGATCGGAAGGCCCGCGTTCGGCAGCACGCTGATCGCGCGGTCCCAGTGCTTGGCGATGTACGCGACGTGCTCGGCCATCTCGACAGGGCCCGTCGCGCAGTTCAAGCCAAGCGAGTGAATCGGGAACGGCTTGAGCGCGTTCACGACCGCCGCGATGTCGCTTCCAAGCAGCATCGTGCCCGTCGTCTCGATCGTCACGCTCGAGAAGATCGCGCGATCGTCGGGCGAGAGGCCCGCTTCCTTCAGCGCGTCGATCACGGCGTTGATCGCGATCTTCTGCTGGAGAAGATCCTGCGAGGTCTCGATCATGAAGCCGTCGATGCCGCCCGCGATCAGGCCGCGCGCCTGCTCGAGGTAGCTCGCGTGCATCTCGTCCCACGACACTTGGCCGAGCGACACCAGCTTCGTGCCGGGCCCCATCGAACCGATCGCGAAGCGCGGGCGGTCGGCCGTCTCGAACTTCGCGCACGCGGCGCGTGCGACCTCGGCGGCGCGCTTGTTCAGGTCGAAGGTCCACGAGGCGAGCTCCTCGTCGAACTCGCGGCCGACGAGGATGTTGGCGCCGAAGCTGTCGGTCTCGACGACGTCGGCGCCCACCGCGAGGTAGTTCTCGTGGATCCGCTGGATGATGTCGGGCCTGCTCTTGACGAGAATGTCGGTGCAGTTGTCGCGGCCGAGGTAGTCGCTTGGCATGCAGTCGGTGCACGCGTGGATCTGCGTACCCATGCCGCCGTCGAAGACGAGGGTGCGGGACTCGAGAGCCTTCAGGAGCGAGCGAACGGAGGGCATCTCGCAAGGGTACGCCGAAATCACCGTTCCTTCAACCGTTCATCCGGATGAAGGGATAGAACGGGTCCGCAAATCATGGCGCTCGACGGTCGCCAATGGATCTACCATCGCGACATCCCGCCACCGCAGAGCACACCATGCCAGACTCCACCACCGCCGCTTCCGACTCCGAACCTTCCTCTCGACGACGATCGCGGCTGCGCAGAGGCGCACTCTGCGCGATCGCGATCGCGGCCCTCGCCGGATGCGCGAGTTCGCGTCCAACCCCACGCACCGAGTCGGCGGCAGCGCCGACTTCGATGGCTTCTGCGCCTGAGCCCGCTCCGGAGCCAGCGCCAGCGCCGGCCGCCGCCCCCGCTCCCGCTCCGGCCCCCGCTCCCGCTCCGGCAATTCGCCCGATCGAGACGTTCGAACTGGTGTGGACGACCGTGCGCGACCAGCACTTCGACAAGACGCTCAACGGCGTCGACTGGGATGCCGTGCGCGTCGAGTTCGAGCCCAAGGTTCGCGCCGCCGCCAGCCAAGACGAACTTCGCGGCCTTCTGTCTGAGATGCTCGCGCGGCTCGGACAGAGCCACTTCGGCGTGATTCCCGCCGACGAGGCCGACGCCTCTCCCACCGTCGCGACGCAGCAGGAGCTCGCAGATCCCATGGCGACCGCGTCTGAGACGCGCGACGCGCAGGCGAGCGAGGCGGCCGAGCCTGCCGCAGCCGCCGAGTCGAGCGGCGGACCCGGCATCGCAGGGCTCGACGTCGCGCTTGTGGAAGGTGTGCCCACCGTGACCCGCGTCACGCCGGGCCTTTCCGCAGCGCGCGCGGGCGTGCTGGTTGGATGGCAGGTCGTCTCGGTCAATGGCCGCGACGTGGAGGCGATGCTCGCGCCGCTGCGCGAATCGATCGCAAGCGAGTCCGACCCCGAGTCGCCGCACGCGCGGCAACTCCGCATGGTGCTCGCGTCGATGAGTTCGCAACTCGTGAGCGGCGATGCCGGCGAGCGCACGCGCATTGTCTTCCGGGACGCCTCCGACTCCGAGCAGGAAGTCGCGATCACCTTCGAGCCGTCGCCGCTTGGAAGCAGCGAGTTCGGCAATCTCGATCCATTCCCCGTCGAAGTCGACGCGCGCGTGATCGAACTCCCCGTCGAAGGCGGCAAGCCGGTGAAGGTCGGCTACCTCGCCTTCAACATCTGGATGACCGGCGCGAGCGAGGCGATCGACAAGGGCGTCGACCTTATGCGCGGCTGCGACGGCGTCGTCATCGATCTGCGGGGAAATCCCGGTGGAATCGGGGCGATGGCCACCGGTCTTGCTGGCCACTTCGTGAACGAGCCGATCAGCCTCGGCTCGATGATCGGCCGCGAGACGACGCTCTCCTTCAACGTCATGCCACGAAAGGTCTCCGCCGCCGCGAAGCGCGTGAGGCCGATCTCGAAGCCGCTGGCGATCGTGCTCGACGGACGCAGCGCAAGCACCAGCGAGGTGTTCGCGGGCGGGCTTCAGGCCGTCGGCCGCGCGCGCATCTTCGGCGAGACAAGCGCAGGCATGGCGCTGCCCGCGCGCGCGCTCGAACTCCCGAACGGCGACGTGCTGCTGCATGCGATCGCCGACTTCACCACGTCGACCGGCACCCGGATCGAGGGGAAAGGCGTCGTTCCCGACATCAACGCCTCGCTGACCCGGGCCGGACTCATCAAGGGCCGCGACGAGGTCTTCGACAGCGCCGCGGCGTGGATCCGGGAGGCGACGCTTGCCGCGCGGGCCGCGAAGCCCGTCGGCTCGGCGGCTCCTGCCCCGAAGTCAACCCCTCGCGAGCGCGCCGCCGCGCGGGCCGCCGCCAGCGTCACACGCGCCGCCGCCAGTGCCGACGCACCGGAGTAAACGACCGGCGACCTAGGTTCTGTCTGACGACGGGTGCTTCGGCAATTGCGGATT
>JBIKXP010000175.1:0-6879 GCA_044355685.1 Phycisphaerales bacterium | reverse complement strand
GGAAGTGGTGGCACCCGTTTTGGCTGTCGACTCGGGCACGCGGCGCTTGGGCTCCGCCCTCGGCGACGGCTAGCCCACGATCTCGCGGCACAGCACCGTCGCGAACGCGCCCTTCGGCAAGTCGAACGCCAGCCGAATGTACCCGCCGTGCTCGTCGACGCCCGCGTCGACCGCCCAGTCGCGCATGGTGATGCGCAGCGGGCGGCGCGCACCGTCGCCCTCGAGCGCGGGCGGCGCGAACATCGATTCATCGGCGCCGAACGCGGCAAGCGCGGCGCGCTCGTACTCGAGCGGCTTGCCCGCTGCCTCGACCATCTTCGGCCCGTGGATCGGCCCCGCAGGCGAGAGATCAAGCGCGGCGCAGCGCGCGCGCAGTTCCGCAAGCTCTGCGTCGCCGGCGTCGAGCGCCACCGGGAACATCGAAGCCTTGCCCGCGAGCACCGCGACGTCGCCGGGAAGCACGGTGTCGAAGGTGCCGTCGGCGACGCGCGCGCCAAGCGTCGCGTTGAAGACGGCGCCCTGCAGCGCGCTGAGCCAGAAGTTCTTCACGTGCTGCGGAATCGCCCGGATCGCGCCCTCGTGGTCGCGTCCGCGCGCGAGCGCCCGCAGCGCGATCCGCTCGGCAAGATCGTTGCGCCCCCACATGTCGGCCGCGATCTCGTAGTCGCCCGCCTCGTAGCTCTCGCGCGCCGCACGCTGGTGCGGCGGAAACGGCGTTCCATGCGCGCCGAGCAGTTCGTCGAGCACCGGCTTCCATTCGCCGCGCGCGAAATGCAGGCCGAGCACGTGGTTGTTCACGCGGTATCCGAACCGCTGCTCGCCGAAATAGTCGGGAATGCCGCGCTGCGCGAGATCCTCGAGGCGCCGCTTCACCGTGCGCACCAGCATTGGCTCGATGCGGCGAATGCGGATCACGAACCGATTCCCGCGGAGGTGTCCGCGGCGAAGCTTGTTCGTGTGCCGCTTCGCCCACATGACGACCAGGCGCTCGTGCTTGAGCTCGCCGAACGACTTCTGCTGCGGAACATGCACCGACACCGTCTGATGCGTGACCGCCACCCGGTCCTTCATGCCCGCGAAGCCCACCGCGCTCTCGTCGACGCCGAAGTGACGGCAGATGACGCCGAGCATCTCCGTGTGCGGCATGTTCGTCTTCTGGATGCCGACGTAGATGTGCTCGCCCTCGCCGCACGGGTCGTAGGCGGGAATCTCCTCGACGATGAAGTCCTCGGGGCGCTCCTTGAGGACGCCGCCGATCCCCTCCTCGCGCGAGGCCCGCGGGCCGGGACGCGGATCGGGCCGCATGCGCGCGGGGCCGAGCGTGACCCAGTCGGCAGGCAGCAACAAGCCGCACGCGGGGTGCAAGGCAAGCGGCGCGGACGTCCTTTCCGGCTGCGTCGGGGAAACCTCGAGTTCCTCACGCATCGTCGTCTTCCTCGCCCGATTCGATCGGCGGGAGAATGTCGGGGCGCTCGTCGCTTGCCTCGCGCACGACATCCTCGTCGACCTCGATCGGAGTCCGCCGCGAGACCGACAGCGCGAGCGCATCGCTCGGGCGGGCGTCGACTTCAACCGTCTCGCCGTTCTGGCGAATCACAAGTCGCGCGAAGAACGTGCCGTGCTCGAGCGAGTGGATCACCACCTTCTCGAGTTCGCCGCCGAGCGCTGCGATCGCCGACTCGAGAAGCTCATGCGTCTGCGGACGCGGCGGCGCGTCGCCTCGGAGTCGGCGCTCGATCGCGATCGCCTCGGCGGTGCCGATCTTGATCGCAAAACTGCGGGGACCGCCCTGCTCGGTGAGCGTCACGAACTGCTCGGGGCTCGAGTCGAGGATCAGCACTCGGGAAAGTTCCATCGGGACGAACATGGCGCGACCGCCGTGAGGATAGCGCGAGCCATCCGCTGACGCGTCGGGGAAATGCGCAAGAGGCCTCCTCGCGGCCGCCGCTGCGCATTCACCAGTTCGAGAGCAGTATCCCGAGATCGGCGGAGTCGACCTGGCAGTTGCCGTCGACATCGCCGGGGCAGGAGTCGCAGTTGCCGCACGGCCCCCACGCGCTCAGCAGGATGCCGAGGTCGGCGGAGTCGACGACGCCATCGCCGTTGATGTCGCCAGGGTTCAGCGGCGGCAGCAGCGAGAACGACGCCTCCGCGTCGATGCGGCCGAAGCCATGGAAGTCGTCGCGCCCCGGCGTGCCGAGGTCCTGCGCGCCCTGCTCGATGAACGCGCGCACCTCGGCGGCCGTCAGCGCGGGACGCGCGCTCCAGATGAGCGCTGCGAGCCCCGCGACGTGCGGCGACGCCATGCTGGTGCCCGACTTGTACGAGTAGAGCCCGCCTGGCGCGAGCGAGTAGACGCTCACGCCCGGCGCGCACACGTCGGTCTCGGGGCCATAGTTCGAGTTCGGCGCGCGCACGTCGCCGTTGTTGGTCGATGCGACGGCGATCGTCTGACTCCACCGCGCGGGCGCCGCCATGTTGGTGTTTCCGTTGTTTCCCGTCGCTGCGAACATCAGCGCGCCCTGCGCATCCGCGTACGCGACGGCTTCGCGCAACGGCGTTCCGAAGCCGTAGAACTGCAGGCTCATGTTGACGATCTTCGCGCCTTGGTCGACGGCCCAGATCAGGCCCGACGCGACGTTCGACTCGAACCCGCTGCAGCCGTTCACGACGACCACGGGAAGAAGCTTCGTGTTCCACGTCATCCCGGCGACGCCGATGCCGTCGTTGCCCGCGGCGGCGAGGATGCCGGAGACGTGCGTGCCGTGTCCGTTGCACTCGTCGGCGGTGATGGTGCTGTTGTCAGGCACGTTGATGCCCGGCAGGATTCGGCCCGCAAGCTGCGGATGCGGATCGATGCCGGAATCGAGCACCGCGATCACGAGGTTCGGGTCGCCGTGCGTCACGTTCCACGCGGCCGTCACGCCGACATCGGCGCCGGGCGTGCCCGCAAGCCCGAACACCGACTGGCCGGTGTTCAGCATGTTCCACTGCAGGCCGAACGACGCGTCGTTCGGAATCTCGGCGACGCCGCCCGCGCCGTCATACTCGACTCGCGAGACAAGACCCGCCAGTCGCGCAAGCCTCGCGTGCGCCTGCACGACGTCGGCGTTCGGCGCGAGTTCCGCGCGGTGCCAGCGATCGAGTCCGAGCTTCTTCGCAAGCGCCGCATCCTTTGCGACGCCGATGATGACGGGCTCGAGGTTTGCGACGCCCGCCGCCGCGAACGCAGCACGCGAGTCGCGCTCCGCCCGGGCGCGACCAGGCTTCCGAAGGGCGGGCTCGCCCTTCGCATCGACGACCGGCGAGACGCCGGGCGCAAGCTGAATCATCAGGTGACCGGACGCAGAGTCGACTCCGCGGATACGAACGGGCGCCGGATCGCCGCCGTCGCCGGCGAGCAATGGCGGCGGAGCTGCCGCCGACGTGGCCTCGAGCGAGGCCTCGAACGCGCCGAACGGCGCGACCCCCGCGACCGAGATCGCAGCGATGGCGCGGCGCAGCGCGCAGGCCCAGCGCGGGGCTCGGACCGCGAGGCGGAGATCGACTTTGGGACACGGCATCCGGAGAAACACTACGTCGCGATTCGCCCGGTGCCGCTCAAAAGTTCCATGAATCATGGGCTCTCGGACGGGAAATGCCGGTTGTGCGATCTGCGCACGCGAAAGCGCGTTCGGGGCGGGTATATTCCGTCGCTTCGCCCGGTCCCCCGCGACCGGGATTCCGCCGGGCGTTGACCCGGCCCCCGACACTTCCAACACCCCCAGCGCCCCGCCATGAGCAACCACCGCCATCTCTTCACCTCCGAAAGCGTCTCGATGGGTCACCCCGACAAGGTTTCCGATGCGATCTCGGATGCCGTTCTCGACCTCATCCTCGACCACGACGCGTGGGGACGCTGCGCGTGCGAGACGCTGGTGACGACCGCGCAGGCCGTCGTCGCGGGAGAGATCAAGTTCAGCCACAACCCGAAGAAGAAGTTCGATGTCCAGCAGACCGTGCGCGACACGATCCTGAAGATCGGCTACGACGACGCTGCGATGGGCTTCGACGGCAACGGCTGCGGCGTCCTCAACCTGCTGCACGAGCAGTCGGCCGACATCGCGCGCGGCGTCGTGCGAAAGGCGAAGAAGGATCAGGGCGCCGGCGATCAGGGCATGATGTTCGGCTTCGCCTGCGATGAGACCGACCGTCTCATGCCGCTTCCGATCAATCTCTCGCACCGCCTCGTCGAGCGCCAGGCCGAGGTTCGCCGCAAGGGCATCGTTTCGGGCATCCGCCCCGACGCCAAGAGCCAGGTCACGATCGAGTACGACGGACTCGACCCGAAGAAGGTCGATGCGGTCGTGCTCTCGACGCAGCACGCGCCCGAGTGGAACGGCGAGAAGAAGCAGGCCGAGCTCAAGAAGGCCGTCACCGAGGCGATCATCAAGCCGGTGCTCGGCAAGTGGTGGCACGACAGCGTGAAGGTCTTCGTGAATCCGACCGGACAGTTCGAGATCGGTGGCCCCCACGGCGATTGCGGCCTCACCGGACGCAAGATCATCGTCGACACCTACGGCGGCCGCGGCCGCCACGGCGGCGGCGCGTTCAGCGGCAAGGACCCGTCGAAGGTCGACCGCAGCGCCGCGTACATGGCGCGCTACATCGCGAAGAACATCGTGGCGGCGAAGCTCGCGCGCGTGTGCGAGGTGCAGGTCGCCTACGCGATCGGCGTCGCCGAGCCCGTGTCGGTGCTCGTTGACTCGCAGGGCACGGGCACGGTGGGCGACGACATCCTGTCGAAGCTCGTGCGCGAGAACTTCGACCTGACGCCGTACGGCCTCATCGAGATGCTGAAGCTGCGCGCACCGATCTACTCGGCGACCTCGAGCCACGGCCACTTCGGCCGCGAGCCGGGCGAAGGCGGCAAGGGCACCTTCACCTGGGAGAAGACCGACATCGCGTCGGCTCTCAAGAAGGGCGCCGGCAAGGCCGTGAGCGCGCCGAAGAAGGGCGTGGCCTCTGCGGGCGGCAAGAAGCGCTCGCCGGAGCTTGCGAACGCTTGAACCGCGAGGCACCCGTCGGATACTCGGCCCGCGAGGTTGCGCTCGAGCGCATTCTCGCGCAGGCGCTGCGATTCCCTGATCTTGATTTTTCCCCCCATTCGGGGCACCCGGTTGGTGCGGATGGCGGTCGGACAGTTGATCCACGCGACGCGGCGCTTGCGCGCGCGATCGAGTACGCCGTCGTGCGCCGCTATCTCACGCTGATCGCGTGCGTGCGCCCGCACCTCTCGAAGAATTGGCCGCTGCTCGAGAAGCCGATCCAAGCGGCGCTCCTCGGAGGTGCCGCGCAGATCCTGTTCCTCGATCGCGTCCCGGCGGCGGCCGCCGTCGATGCGAGCGTCGAATGGACGAAGCGCCGGCTGCGGCCCGGTGCCGGGGGCCTGGTGAACGCGGTGCTCCGCAAGGTCGCCGGCAGCATCGTCGAGCGCGTGCCGCACGGCGAGGCTGCGGCCTTCGACCACACGCGGCGCGACCTCGTGCCGCTTGCGGATGGCTCGGCGCTTCGCCTCTCGGTCGAGGCGTTCAGCGAGGATGCAGCGCAGTCGCTTGCCGAGAAGTCGAGCCACGCGCGCGACCTCGTTTTGCACTGGATCGGCGCATTCGGCTTCAAGGACGCCACGCGTCTGGCGATGCACGGACTCGTCGAGGCCCCGTTGATCGTGACTCCATTCGACGCGCGCGATGCGCGTTTCGAAGGCAAGGCGACTCCGCACTCGGAACCCGGGTTCGGCGTGTGGACCGGCACGCACGCGGAACTCTCGACGCTGCTTGCGGACGATGCGGAGCTCCGCGTGCAGGACCCGACCGCAGCGGCGACCGTCGCGTTCGCGGGCGCGACGCTGCCGAAGCCGCCATCGCTCATCGTCGATCTCTGCGCCGGCCGCGGCACCAAGACACGGCAGCTCGCCGCGCTCTTCCCGAACGCGACCGTGCTCGCGACCGATCCCGACCGCGCGCGCTTCGCGTCACTCAAGGCGCTCGCCGCGACAAATCCGCGCGTACGGGCACTTCCACCGCAAGAACTCTTCCGCGAGGCGGCGGGCCGCGCCGACCTCGTGCTGCTCGATGTCCCTTGCTCGAACTCGGGCGTCCTCGCGCGGCGGCCCGAGGCACGCTATCGATTCAACAAGGCGCGCACGAAGAGCGTGATCGAACTCCAGCAGAAGATCGCCGACCCGGCGATCGGACTTGCGGCGCGGAAGGGCGCCGTGCTGTACGCGACCTGCTCGATCGAGCGGGGCGAAAACGAATCCCAGGTCCGCAGGCTCGTGTCGAACTTCCAGCTGTCGCTCGCAGCCGACCGCATGATTCTCCCGGCGGGCCTCCCCGGCGAACCGCCCTCGGAGTACCGCGACGGCGGCTACCACGCCCTGCTTCTCCTCTGAAGCAGGCGTTGGCGGGCCTGCCCGATAGACGCCGCGCGAACGCACTTCAGGCTTCTTTCGCGCCCCGCGTCACGGGCCTTCGTTGGTACCATCCCGCGTTCCGCCCTCAACGGCAGGCGTCGCACCGACGCTTGCGATGGAACGAGCGCCATGCGCATCCTCGACATTCTTTCCCCGAGTTCGATCCGCGCGCCGCTCCACTCGACCGAGAAGCACGCCGTCCTAGACGAATTGGTCGATCTGCTTGCGCAGAATGGGCTATGCCCTGACCCGGCCGCCGTCAAGAAGGCCGTGTGGGAGCGCGAGTCGCAGCGTTCGACCGGCATCGGCGAAGGCCTCGCGATTCCGCACGGCAAGTGCTCCGCCATGCCGAGCCTCGTGCTTGCGATCGGGAAGCCGGCGACACCGCTCGAGTTCGGATCGATCGACAAGAAGCCAGTGCAGCT
>JBIKXP010000028.1:0-22288 GCA_044355685.1 Phycisphaerales bacterium | reverse complement strand
CAGACGCAACCTTGGCAGGCGGAGCGGCGGTATCCGCTTCGAGCGCGAACGATGGCGGCGGCGGCGACTGAGGCGCCCTCGAGGAGTCTCGGCGCTGGACGCTGCGCAGCAGGTCTGGAGGGGTGGCACGGGGGAACGGATGCCAGCCCTTCCACGTGGCCGCGAGCAGCGTTGACGGAGAGGATCCTGGATTGGAGTCTCACCATGACTCCTGGCTTCTCTCTCTCTCTCCCTCTCTTCCTCTCCCTCTCGGCCCCGCGAGTGATGCGCGGCGACACCTGCTGTCCGCGCCTTCGTGCCTCCTTGAGAGACCTCGAGACCGTCAGCCGCACGCCGCCCGGCGGGGGCCGACGGTGCCATAGCCCACACGAAAGTCTGAAGACCCGAAAAGGATCCGGAGAGGCGCGTCATCGAGGTGACATAGACGCGGCGGGCTTCCGGGTTCGTCGTGAACTCCGTACCTCTGCGGGAATAGCTGCGGAGCGCGTCACCCGACGGCCGCGCTGGTGGACGCACGTAGCCGCGCGATCGCCGCGATCACGCGGCGCGCAGCCTCGTCGCACTCTGCCGCCGTCGTCTCGCGCGAGAGGCTGAACCGGATGGAGCCGTGCGCGACCTCCGGCGCGATGCCCATCGCGAGGAGGACTGGTGACGGGTCGAGCGAGCCCGAACTGCACGCGGCACCCGCCGATGCGAACACGCCTCGCTCAGACAGGAGAAGCAGGATCGCCTCCGCCTCGAGCTTTGTGAATCCGATGTTCGTCGTGTTCCAGAGCCTCGGCGCGTCGCGCGTGTGAATCACGCCGCGTGTCGCCCCGGCAACCGCTTCCTCGAAATGATCTCGCAGCGCGGAGCCACGCGCGACGCAATCCCCCGCAAGGGACGCACGCGCGAGGTCGGCCGCGACCCCGAAGCCGACGATCGCCGCCACATTCTCCGTGCCGCCGCGTCGCTCACGCTCCTGAGGCCCGCCGTAGGTCTGCGGTGTCACCCGCACATTTCGCCGTACGTACAGCGCGCCGACGCCCTTCGGTCCATGGAACTTGTGCGCCGCGAAACTCGCGAGATCGATCTGGAGTGCCGCGAGATCGGTGGGCATCTTTCCAACCCACTGGGTCGCATCGGTATGCAAGCGCACTCCGTGCTCGCGACAGAGCGCCCCGGCCCGCGCGATGTCGGTGATCGCGCCAGTCTCGTTGTTCGCCCACATCAGGCTTACGACCGCGACCTCGCCCGCCCGCGCGAGGAGGAGCGCCTCGAGCGCGTCGAGATCGGGTGTTCCCGGCATGGCGGAGGCGCCCGGCAGCCAGACCACCTCGACTCCACGTTTCTCGCACTGCTGCGCGAGTTCTCGAACGGCGCTGTGCTCGAACCTCGTGGTCACCAGCACGCGTCGCGCGGGTTCGTGGGTCGCGAAGTGCTCGAGCGAGCCCCGGATTGCCATGCTCGCGCCTTCGGTGCCGCCCGAACTGAACACCAGTTCCCGTTCCTGGCAGCCGACGAGCCTCGCCACGCTCTCGCGGGCGAGTTCGAGCCCGCGCTTCGCTTCGCCGCCCGCTCGGTGGACGCTTGACGGATTCGCCCATGCCTCGCGCATGGCGCGTGCAACAGCCTCGACGACTTCGTCGGCGGGGCGGGTTGTTGCGTTCGAGTCGAGATAGATGCGATCCACGTCCGGAGTCTAGGTTCTTGCCTTCGCTCCTGCGGGCCGCGCCCGTGCTATCGCCCGCGCCAGGCCCGGTAGCGCGCGATGAGCGCGCTCGTCGAACTGTCGTGCGCGCCCTTTGCGGGCTTCGCGCCCGAAAGCTCGGGAATGATCCGCTTCGCCAGGACCTTGCCGAGCTCCACGCCCCACTGGTCGAAGCTGTTCACCCGCCAGATCGAGCCCTGCACGAACACCTTGTGCTCGTAGAGCGCGATCAGCCTTCCCAAGATGCGCGGCGACAGCTTCTCGCACAGCAACGTGTTCGAAGGCCGGTTCCCCGGAAACGTCCGGTGCGGAACCAGCCAGTCGGGCGTACCCTCGGCGCGGACTTCGGCAGGCGTCTTGCCGAAGGCGAGCGCCTCGCCCTGCGCGAAGAGGTTCGCAAGCAGGATGTCGTGATGCATGCCCGTCTCGGGCGTCCCGATGTCGTGCAGCGGCTGCGCGAACGCGATGAAGTCGCAGGGAACGGGCGACGTCCCCTGGTGGATCATCTGGTAGAACGCGTGCTGCCCGTTCGTTCCGGGCTCGCCCCAGATGACGGGGCTTGTCTGCCACCGGCATGGCGAACCATCGAGCTGCACGCGCTTTCCGTTCGACTCCATGTCGAGCTGCTGCAGGTACGCGCTGAAGCGATGCAGGTACTGGCAGTAGGGCAGCACCGCCACCGTGTCGAACCCGAGGAAGTCTCGGTTCCAGATCCCGAGCAGCGCGAGGAGGTACGGCAGGTTCTTCTTCGGCGGCGCCGAGCGGAAGTGCTCATCCATGTCGCGGAAGCCGGCCAGCAGCTCGTGGAACGCGTCCGGTCCGATCGCGATCATCGTCGAGAGTCCGATGGCCGAGTCCATCGAGTAGCGGCCGCCAACCCAATCCCAGAAGCCGAACATGTTGGCGGTGTCGATGCCGAACTTGGCCACTTCCTCGGCATTCGTCGAAACGGCGACGAAGTGCTTGGCGATCGCAGCGGGAACCTTCAATTTCGCGAGCGTCCACGCCCGCGCGGTGCGCGCGTTCGTCATCGTCTCGATCGTGGTGAAGGTCTTCGAGCTCACGATGAAGAGCGTCGTCTCTGGATCGAGGTCGCGAGTCTTCTCATAGAAGTCCTCGCCGTCGATGTTCGACACGTAGCGGCATGCGATGCCGCGGTCGGTGAAGTCCTTGAGAGCCTCGTAGGCCATCACTGGACCGAGATCGCTTCCGCCGATTCCGATGTTGACGACCGTCACGATCCGCTTGCCCGTGTGCCCGCGCCACGCGCCGCTCCGGACGGCCGCAGCGAAGGCGGCCATGCGGTCGAGCACCGCGTGCACGTGCGGCACGACGTTCTCGCCGTCGACCTTCATCGTGCTGCCCTTCGGAGCGCGGAGCGCCGCGTGGAGAACGGCCCGGTTCTCAGTGAGGTTGATCGACTCGCCCGCGAACATCGCCTTCGCGTGCTTCGCCACGCCACACTCCTTCGCGAGCGCGACGAGCGCATCGAGGACGGCTGCGTCGACGAGGTTCTTCGAGTAGTCGAGATGGATGCCGAGCGCTTCGGTGGAGAAGCGCGTGCCGCGCACGCGGTCCTTCTTGAACGCGGCGCGGAGGTCGAGCGCGCGTCCGCGCTTCGCAAGGGCGGTGAGCCGCTTCCACGCCTGCGTCTTGTCGGGCGCGACATGCCATGCGGGGACTTTCGGAGCAGTGGCCTCGCGGGCGGCGCGGGAGGCCGCCTTGGCGGCGGGCGTGCGGACGGTCTTCTTCGATCGGTTGTCGGCTGGCATGGGACGGCATCATCGGCACAATCCCGCCCGCATGTGAACGGGGAAACGCGGCGATTCCGTGCGGCCCGCGGGGAATCGCGTCTGCTAGTCTTCCGCATTCGCACGGAGGCCACATATGACCGCAGCCCTTCCCACCGCCCGTCTCGCAGCCCTCGGCCAGTCGCTCTGGCTCGACAACATCACCCGCACGCTCCTCGATTCGGGGACGCTGGCGCGCTACATCCGCGAACTGTCGGTGACGGGCCTGACCTCGAACCCCACGATCTTCGAGAAGGCGATTGGCTCGGGCACGACCTACGACGCGCAGGTCGCCGAACTCGCCGCGAAGGGGCACTCCGTCGAGGAGATCTTCTTCGCCTGCGCGATCGCCGACCTCTCGCGCGCGGCCGACCTCTTCGCGGATGTCCACCGCCAGACGAACCGCGTCGATGGCTGGGTGTCGCTCGAGGTCTCGCCGCTGCTCGCGAATGACACCGCGGGCACGGTCGCCCAGGCGGTCGAACTTCACAAGCGCGCGGGCAAGCCGAATCTGTACATCAAGGTGCCGGGCACGCCCGAGGGTTGCCCCGCGATCGAGGAACTCATCTTCCGCGGCGTTCCCATCAATGTGACGCTTCTCTTCTCGCGCGAGCAGTACCTCGCCGCGGCCGAGGCGTACATCCGCGGCATCGAGCGGCGCGTGGCCGCCGGGCTCGACCCGTTTGTCTGCTCGGTGGCGAGCGTCTTCATCTCGCGCTGGGACCGCGCCACCACGAAGTCGCTGCCCGCGAACCTCCAGAACACCGTCGGCATCGCGATGGCGGGGCGCGTCCTGAAGGCCGCGCTCGATCTCCACGCCTCGCCGCGCTGGAAGGCGCTCGCCGCGAAGGGCGCGACCGAGCAGCGCGTCCTCTGGGCATCGACCGGCACCAAGGATCCGGCGCTTTCACCCGCGCTCTACTGCGATGCGCTGGGTGCCCCGAACACGGTGAACACGATTCCCGAGGAGACGCTGCTTGCGGTCGCCGAGAAGGGCAATCCGCAAGGCGCGATGCCTGCGGATGGCGTCGCCGCTGAGAAGATCCTCGCGGCGGCGACGGCCGCAGGCGTCGATCTCTCCGCGCTCGCGACCACGCTCCAGATCGAAGGCCGCGACAGCTTCAACAAGAGCTGGGCCGATCTCCTCGCCAAGATCTCCGCGAAGCGCGAGGCGCTTGCCGCCGCACGCTGAAAGACGGACTGCATCATGCAATCGACCGGATCCGCGACATCCTTCCTCGACGAACTCTCCTGGCGCGGGCTTCTGCACCAGACGACCTCGCCTGAACTCGCGGCGCACCTCGCCTCGGGTGTGCGCGCCGGCTACGCGGGATTCGACCCGACCTCCGACAGCCTCACGATCGGCAACTTCATGCCGATCAAGTTGCTGGCGCACTTCCAGCGCGCGGGCCATCGCCCGATCGTCGTCTCGGGCGGCGGTACGGGCCTGATCGGCGACCCGAGCGGCAAGAGCGCCGAAAGGCAGCTCCAGACCCGCGAGATGGTCGAGCACAATGTCCGCAGCCAGCAGCGGATCTTCGACCGCTTCCTCGACTTCTCGGGGCCGCGCGCCGCGAAGATCGTCAACAATGTCGACTGGCTGAGCGGCGTGTCGTACCTCGACATGCTGCGCGACATCGGCAAGCACTTCAGCGTGAACCAGATGATCGCGCGCGACTCGGTCGCGTCGCGCCTCGAGGGCCGCGAGCAGGGGATCAGCTACACCGAGTTCAGCTACATGATCCTGCAGGCGTACGACTTCCTGCACCTCTACCGCAAGGAAGGCTGCACCGTGCAGCTCGGCGGTAGCGACCAGTTCGGAAACATCGTCTCGGGCATCGACCTGATCCGGCGCATCGAGCAGGGCCAGAGCTTCGGCGCGACCTGCCATCTCGTCACGACCAGTGACGGTCAGAAGATCGGAAAGACCGAGCGCGGCGCGATCTGGATGACCGCCGACAAGACGAGTCCGTACCGCTTCTACCAGTACTGGCTGAACACGACCGACGCCGACGCCGTGAAGTTCCTCAAGTGGTTCACCTTCCTTGATTCCGACACCATCCAGTCGCTCGCGCATTCCCTCGCGCATGACCCCGCGAAGCGCGAGGCGCAGAAGCGTCTCGCCGCCGAGATGACGCGCATGACGCACGGCGACGCCGAGCTTGCGCGCGCCATTGCGACGAGCGAGGCGATCTTCTCGGGCGATGTGAAGTCGCTTGACGCGGCGCAGGTCGCGGAGATCGCGGGCGACCTTCCGTCGAGCGGCGTCGCTGCGGCCGCGCTCTCGGCAGGCGTCGGAATCGTGGACTTCATCACGGGCACCACCTGCGCCGCCAGCAAGCGCGAGGCGCGCGAGTTCGTGCAGAACGGCGCCGTGAGCGTGAACGGCGAGAAGGTCGGCCCCGACTTCGTCGTGAAGAGCGAGCACGTGCTGGCCACCGACAAACTGGGCGGAGTCATCCTCGTCCGTCGCGGCAAGAAGGCCTACCACGCCGTGCGCGTCGAGCAGTGAGCCGCGCGGGCGCTACTTCACGCGCTTGATCTCGATCTCGACCACGGCAGGCGTCACCGTCGTGATGTCGACCCCGAGCGGCGCGACCGAAGGCGACACGCTCAGCACGTCCTTGAGCACGAGATCGTGATTCCCGGGCGTCGAGGGCACGCCATCGGCGCCCGTCAGCAGCCGGATCGTGCGTCCGCTGAGCGACTGTGTCGCGCTCAGCACGGCCTGTCGCGATCCCTTGATCTCGACCGAGATGTGCAGCGGTTCGTTCGGCGTCACGGTGGTCCACGTTGGATCTCCCGAGTCGATCGTCGCATCGAACGAGATGACCCGCGTCTGCACGGTCTGGCCAGCGGCCCAGAGCCACACGATCGCTGCGATCGCGGTCACGGTGACGAGGTCAACGAGCTTCCTTCGGACGGGGCTCATGCCGCACCTCCGGCGGTTGCCTGCTGTTCGCTCGCCGCGCCGCCTTCGCCGCGGGCAGCACCTCGCGCGAGACGCTCGGCGATCTCGCTGGTCAGCGACTCAGGCGAGATCGGCGAACTCAGTGCTCCACCCTCTGCGATGCGCACGTGACCCGTTTCCTCGCTCACCACGATCGCGATGCAGTCGGACTGCTCGGTCACGCCCATGGCGGCGCGGTGACGTGCGCCGAAGCGCGCCGAGAGTTCCGCGCCATCTGCGAGCGGCAGCTGCACGCCCGCACCCCAGATGCGGTCGCCGCGGATCACGAGCGCAAGGTCGTGCAGCGGGCTGTTCGGCCAGAACACGCTCTCGATCAGTGTCGCCGTCGGCTTCGCGTCGAGTTCGACGCCGCCCGTCAGGAGGTCGCCGATTCCGATCCGGCGCTCGACCACGATGATGGCGCCGAAGCGGTTCTTCGAGAGGAATTCCGCCGCTTCGGCGATCTCGCTCGCGAGGCCCGCGGTCGCGGCGGGCGAGGTGCGCCGGAAGAGTTTCGCGCGGCCGATTCTGGCGAACGCGGCGCGGATCTCCGGCTGAAACACGACGATCAGCAGGATGGCGAGCAGGTTGAAGGCGCGATCGAAGAGGAAGCGCAGCCGCTCGAAGCCGTCGGTCGCGTCGCCGAGGACGCGCACGAGAAGCGCGAGGGCGACCGTGAGGAGCAAGAACCCCTTGATCGCGCCGGCACCGCGGGTTCCGCGAAGGAAGCGGAAGATCGCGTAGACGACCACCCAGATCACCGCGAACTCGAGGGAGATCTCGAGCGCTTCTTGGAGCCGGAGGGACAAGAAGGGCATGGCGGTGCGCGATGATAGGAAAGAGCGCGTATGATCGCCCGTTCATGAGCAGGCTTTCGACCAGTTGGGACATCGGACGCTTCACGGGCCGCTGCGCGTCGACGGGCGCTGCCCTCGAGCCGGGTTCGCCATGCATTGCGGCGCTCGTCGAGCCGGAGGCCGACTCCTCTGCTCCTTTCGTGCGCCTCGACTTCAGCGAGGCGGGCTGGAACGCGCAGACGCGCCCCGTCGGAGTCATTGCCTTCTGGAAGTCAACCGTGGCCGCCCCCGACGAGAAGCGGCGCGGATTCGTCGACGACCAGACGCTCCTTGATCTCTTCGAGCGCCTCGGAGGCGACGACCGGACCCACCGCGTTCGGTTCCGCTTCGTCCTCATGCTCCTGCTTGTGCGGAAGAAGCTTGTCCGTGTCGTGGGGACGTCGACCGAAGCGGGCGTCGAGACCTGGCGCGTGCTTCCGAAGGCCGCCGCCGAAGGCGATGCGCCCCTCGCCGTCGTGAATCCGAAGTTGGACGACGACGCCATGAAGGAAGTCGCGGACCAGCTCGGCGAGGTTCTCGATGGCGCGTGGTAGCGGTCGATGCGCCCGCATCGGGGGCGCGATCGCCGTGTTGCTGTCCTCTCTCGCGATGACCGGCTGTCCACCGCGCGGATCCGTGGACGGCGTCAAGGGCGGCACGTCCGGCGCCGCCGAACTCTCTCCAGCCGACGCGCGGCGTGCCTTCGAGCCGCTCGTCGCCGCCCACAACAATCGCGTCGCTCTCTTCGACTCCTTCGTCGCGCCTGCTGCGGTCGTCCTCCGCTACCCGGAAGAGGACCGCGAGGTCGAGCAGCAACTCGATGCGTCCATCTCGCTCGCGTCCGGTGGACGCGGCGCGCTTGAGCTCAAGCTGCTTGGCAAGACCTGGGCGTGGCTCGGTGGCGACGGATCCCGAAGCTGGGTCTACATGGCCGCCGGCGAGCAACCGTCGCAACTCCACGTCTACGAGCGCCTGACCGATGGAACGAACACCGAGGCGGGCTCGCTCGTCAGCGGAGCGGAACTGACCTTGTTCGCTCCCGCGAGTCTGCGTCTCCTTCTCGGTCTTTCGCCCATCGCCGCCGATTGGTCGCTTGTTCCGATGGTGCCGGCTGACGCCGCGCCGATCGACGCCGCGCCGACCGCGCGCTACGAAGTGCGCTGGAACCCAACGCCCGCGGCCATCGCGCGCATGCGATTCGACGAAGCCGGAGTTCCCCTCGGCATCGTGGTGACCGACCTCGCCGGAAGCGAGATCGTCCGCGCATTGCACTCGGAGCCGTTGCGGGTACGCCGCGAGAACATCGCCATGGGAGCGTGGCCATCGGTCGCGCGGCGCATCTCGATCGAGGCGTCGCGCTCGCGCTCGAGCGCGACCATCATGCTCGATGCGGAGGCGCTGGCGCGGCCGATGCGCGCCCCGAAGGAGCGCTTTTTCGACCTTGCCGCCATGCAGCTCTACCTCGCGCCCGAAGAAGTGATCGTGCACGATCCGAGCAGCGCAGTGCGCCCCACGCCCGCCGCGGGCGCATCTCCCCGGAAGGCTCGGTGACGCGACATGACTGCTCGTGCCCACCGCACACACACCGTTGGCCTGTCTCGCCGGACGCCGCATCAGGCGAACGTCGGAAGCGTGATCGCGCGTGCCGTCGCGCTGCTCGCAGCGTGCGCGCTGCTTGCGATTGGCTTGCCGCGTGAGGCGAAGGCTTCGCCGCCGGGAACGATGCAGTCGGTCGCCGCCGGAGATGGCCACCTGTGGTGGGTCGTGCGGCGGCAGACTCCCGCCGTGCCGGGTGCGGCGCGAGCGGGCGAAACGCCCGAGTACATCCTGATGCACCATGCGTCGGAGGAGCCCGCCCCGACCGAGCGCTTCGTCATGCGTCTCGGCGGGCTGCCCGAAGCGATGGCGGCCGACGGAGCGTCGCTTGTGATCGTGATGCCGGCCGCGGGCGAACGGGGCCGGATGGTGCTTACGCTCGGAACGCGGCGAAATCCGGCCGTCGGACACTGGTACAGCGAGCCGCGCGGCGGCCCGCGCGTGCTCGAGCCGCTCGACTCCGATGGCATCATTCTCAGCTCGGAAATGGTTGGGGAGACGGCCTATCTCCTTCGTCGCACTGCTCCGGAAGAGGGCGTGGCCGCCCTTGAGCTCCTCGCGCTCGAGACCGAGTCGGCGGGAGCCGAGTGGCGCACGATCCCACTGCCCGATGTCGTCGAGCGCGTTGCTGACGGCGCGCACGCGCGGCTGTTCCGGTCGGACGGCGCGCTCGCGCTCGCGCTCGCCGACGGCGAGGGCACCCGCATCGCCCGTCAGCGCAATGCTGGCTGGGACGAGCGATCCCTCCGCTTTGGCGGCGCACAAGAGCCCGACGGTGTCGATCTCGTCGGCTCGCTCGAGTTTGGCGGAGCGACCGTACTGGTCTGGCGCGACCAGCGTGTCGCCGGGGCGCCCGCAGACGCGGAGCGGCCGACGATCCGTCTCTCGATTCTCCGAGACACGATTCAGAGCGACTGGGCGTCGTTCCCAGAGCCGCTTCGGCCATTTGCGCTCGCGGCGTTTGGCGCGGGCGTGGCGGTGCTCGAACTCGACGAAGCGGGCAGGGGAACCGTTCGGAGCATCTCTCCGACGTCAAACGCGCCCGGCACCCCGGTCGGCCTCAACCCGCCTGGATTCGCCTCGGCGCGATGGATCCACCTTCCCATCCTCTCCGCGGTCGCAGTCGCCTTCTTGCTCTCGGCGATGCTGTTCGGTGCGGGCGGGCTCTTCGTGGCTGCACGCCCCGAGGCTGCACGCCCCGATGCCGCGCGCCCCGATGCCGCACGCCCCGATGCCGCGCCCCCGGCCCGAGCGCGCGGCGCATCGCTTGGCCGACGGCTGGCTGCGTTCCTCATCGATGCGAGCCCCGGATTTGTGTTGACGTGGATCGTCGTGGGGGGAGCGCCCTTCGCGCTCCTCGAGCACCCGATGTTCTCGCCCGACATCGTCGCAGCGCTGCCGGCGGTCGTGGCATTGGGTGTCGGCTGGGCCGTCGGTCTCTTGGGCGACGCGATCCTCGGGCGGTCTCCCGGAAAGCGGGCGATGGGGCTTGCGGTGGTTGGCCCCGATGGACTTCCGGCGCCGCTCGGCCGCCGGATCCTCCGGTCGGCGCTCGCCCTCGTCCCGGTGTGCGCGCCGCCGGTGATGCTCTTCGTGCTCGTCCACCCTCTTGCCGACGGGCCCGCCGAGGTCCTTTCCGGCACCGCCGTCGTCGTCTCCGGCACCGCCGTGGCGGACGACCGGGATCCGGCGCGGTGACTCCCCGAGGGCGCTTGGCGCGGTTTGTGTCGCCTTCGACCCCGTCCGCTCCTCGAAATCCTGGCTGAGCAGTTTTTGCCGTTGGAGGATTCTCCGTCCGCGTGCCGATGTACGCGATGAGGGCGCAATCGGCGAATCCTGCCGCTCCCTCGGGGATTGTCGTTTGGATTTCGCCCGCGTGAGGATCGCCCGCGAACGAGGCGGATGTTGTCGGGGTTCACCGGTTCGCTCCGGATGAACGGACAGGACTGGGATCAAGGAGTGATCCCAACGCGCAGCGCGCACTCGGAAGGACTCTGAGGTCGGACGTGTCGAGCAAGCCAAAGCCAACATCTGATGCGAAGGACGCTGGCAAGGATGCCGGCAAGGACGCTAGCAAGGATGCCGGCAAGGACGCGAGCAAGGACGCAGCACCTGCGGCGCCCGCGCCGGAGAAGCCGCCGTCGAAGTTGCAGCGGCTGATGCTCCAGGCGACCAACAGCTGGCAGGCGCCGCTTCTCGTCATCGGAACGGTGGGTGTGGCCGCGGCGCTCTACTACGGTCTTTCAAGCCCTCCGCAAGACGATTTCGAAGGAGCCATCGCGCAGGCGGAAGAGCTCATCGAGGATGGCGAGTTCAAGGCGGCGCGCGTGGTGCTCTTCGGGCTGATCGCGCCGAATCTCGAGAAGGCGCCACCCGAGTTGATCCCGCGATTCCACGCGGCGACCGCGGACTACATCGCGGTCCAGCTCCGCGGCGTCGAGTTTCCGGCGAAGGAGAACGACGACCGCATCATCGACGCGTACGAGAAGGCGCGCGATGCGGGCTGGGGCCTGACCCGCGAGCAAGTCAAGCGCTACGCCGCAAGCCTCGTGCGGGTTGGCCGCATGCAGGACGCGATCGCGATCGTCAGTGCCACGGGCGATGCCGCCGAGGCCGAGCAGCTCAGGCGCAAGGTGCGGCGCGACGCGCTCATGGCGATTCTCCGGGGCGATGACGGCGGAATCGCGCGCTCGCCGGATGCGCTCCTTACCGCGATCGACGAGTTCCGTGCCGATCCCGCGCTGCCGCTGGCTGAGGAGGCGTGGGCGGTCGCTCGCGCCGCGGAGATCCGCCTCGCGAGCGGGCGCGCGCTCGACGCTGGAAGTCGACTCCTCCTCGATCTGCGCAGGCTTGAGGGCGAGAGCGACGAGGGCAACGAGACGATCGAGCCGGAGATGTTCGCGGAGCTTTCCGGGCTTCTCGGAGAGGCGCTGCGGCGCCAGGCGCGCTTCGCCGAGGCGAAGCGGGAGTTCACCCATGCGTCGACGCTTGCCGTGCCCGGCAGCGCTGTCGCCGGCATGATCGACGTGGGCCTCGGCCGAACGCTGGTTGCGCTTGGCGAAGTCGAGGCCGCGCACGAGGCCTTCGAGCGCACCAACAAGGCAGAGCACACGGGACGCCTGCGGCACGAGGCGCTGCTTGGCCGCGCCTTGACGTTCGCGCTGATGAACAAGGATTCCGACGCGTTGCGCGACTTCGCGGCGCTGCGCGAACACTTGCTGAAGGGCAGTCATCCGGACAGCGTCCGCGAGGTCGAGTCGGTGCTCCTTGCGCGGGTTGACGCGGCGCTCGCCGCCGAACTGCCAGCCATCGCGCTTGCCTACGCCGACATCGCCGCCACGATCAGGCCGACGGGAGGCTCCGCGCCCGAGGCGCTGCTCCGCCTGGGAACGGCCGCCCGGGCCGAGGCGCTCCGGATCCTCGACGGGGTTCCCAAGGGGACGACGATCGACCCTGAGGATCGCGCGAAGGTGAACCGGCTCCTCCGCCGCGCCGGCGACTCGTTCGCGGCGCACGCCGCGACTCCCGAGGCGCGCGCCATGCAGGACGGCTCGGTCGGGACGAGTCTCTGGCTTGCGGCCGACAGCTACGACCTCGCTGGCTGGCGCGACGCCGCAATCGCCAACTTCCAGGCCTACATCGACGTCTCGCCGCCGGACGACCCGCGGCGCGCCGAGGGATTCTGGCGCATTGCCGGCCTCAATCACGCCGAGGGCGCGTACGACGACGCGGTGCGCGGATACCAGCAGGCGATCAACGTCTCGCCCACGGGGCCGTTCGCGGTGCGCTCGGTCGTGCCGCTGGCGCGAGCCCTCGCGTCGGGCGGCCGCAGCGCCGACGCGCTCAGCCTGCTGCAGCGCGTTCTCGACGGCGACTTCGGCCTCCAGCCCTCTGCAATCGAGTACCTCGACGCACTCGACGTGATGGCGCGGCTTGCCTTCGAGCGCGGTGACGCGGTGAAGGCCGCGGAGTACCTGCGCGAGGCGCTGCAGCGTCGCCCTGACGATCTCAGGGGCGGCGAACTCCAGTTCCGTCTTGGCGAGAGCCTCGATGCGATCGCGCGCGCGGCGCGGCGACAGGCGGAGACGGGCGACGTCTCCGTGGCGCGCCGGCTCCAGTTCGAGCGAGACGCCGCGGCCCGGCTCAACGAGGCGCGCCGCGCCTTCGAGCAGTCGATCGTCGCGTTCGAGAAGCAGACCGTTCCGCTCGACGGCCTGGCGGTCGACATGCTGCGGCGCGCGCACCTCGCGCGTGCCAACGCGGCGTTCGATCTCGGCGAGTTTGAGCAGGCGATCCAGCTGTACGAGGTCGTCGACCGAAAGTATCCGGAGCACGCGGTCTCGATGATCGCGCTGATTCAGATCGTGAACGCGTGTGACCGGCTCGGGGACGTCTCCCGGGCCGAGATCGCGCACCGCCGAGCGCAACTTCGTCTTGCGCAGCTTCCCAACGAGGCGTTCCTCGTGGGCGGCGGGATCCTCGCCCGTGAGAGTTGGGAGACCTGGTTGGCGAACAGGCCTCCGTCGAGCAGGGTCGCGTCAAGCGTCAACAGTGTCCCGTCTGCGACAGATGAAGGGGGTGTCCCGTGAGTGCGACGACATCGGTACGGCTGCTCGAGATCGCACAGGCGCGGCTCAAGAGTGCGAAGGCGCTTCTCCAGCTCGCGGAGTACGAATCGCGCGTCCTCGCAGTGGTGGACAGCGCCACGCGCGGCGAGTGCACGCCCGCCGAGGCGGAGCTGGCGCTGAATGGCCATCTCGATGCGCGCGACGCGCTCATCAAGGCGATGCGCGCGTTCGACGAGGAGTGGGTGGCGCTTGCGAAGAGCGCCGAGATCACCAACGACGACGTCGGTCCGCTGCGTGCGATCAATGCCGAGATGAAGGCCGTTCTCGACGCGGTCGGCGTGCGTGACAAGGCGTTCGTGCGCGAGCTGAAGTCGCGTCGCCGCGATGCGGCCGACACCATGCAGCGCGTTGACGCAGGAGTGATGGCGCAGAAGGCGTACGCTGCGCCGCAGGCGGGTTCCGGTCCACGATTCACGGACAAGGCGGGCTGATGGCGCAGGAAACGGGACAGGGTGGCGACTTCGCGGAGTTCGTGCGTGCCTTCACCGAGGCATCTGCGCGACTTCAGGAGACCCATTCGGCTCTGACCTCGCAGGTCGAGCGTCTCCAGGCGGAGCTTGCCGAGGCGAACGAGCGCGTCCGGCGCTCGCGATCGCTTGCGGCGCTCGGCGAGATGGCTGCCGGCATCGCCCATGAGATCCGCAATCCACTCGGCGCGATCGCGCTGAACGCGGAGATGCTCCGCGACGACGTGGCCGCGATGCCTGCGGCGGTCGCGAGCGTCGACAAGATCCTGCGCGCGGCGCGGCGGCTCGACTGCATCGTCAGCGACGTACTGAGCTTTGCCCGCGATACGCGGATCAACGCCTCCGCAACCAGCGCGCGCGAGATCTTCGACCTGGCCGCGAGCGACTGCGAGGCGCTCCTCGAGCGCGACGACGTCGACCTGCGCATCGACATCGACGGCGAGTGCAGGCTCGAGGCCGATTGCGCGCTGGTGGCGCAGGCCGTCTCGAACCTCATCCGCAACGCCGTCCAGGCGATGCACGGTCAGGCGACGCGCGAGCTCACGCTCTCTGCGCGCGAGGCCCGGCTCCGCAGCGCCGACGGCGCACGGCGCGGCTTCATCGTGCTCGCCGTCGAGGACACCGGCCCGGGCATTCCTGCCGAGGCGCGCGAGCGCGTCTTCAATCCATTCTTCACGACCCGCGAGGAAGGCACCGGCCTTGGACTCGCGATCGTGCACCGCATCGTCGACGCACATGGCGGCATGACCGCCTGCGCGGAGTCGACGCGCGCCGCCGCAGGACGCGGCACCGGCGCGCGCATCGAGCTTTCGCTCCCCCTCGAGCCGGGACGGCTCGCACCCGCCGAAGGCGTCTCGCTCGGAGATGCGGTCCGCCGCCGGCTGCAAGGAAACCACTCAGTCCACGCAAACGCTGGATGAAGGAGTCATCCGTATGGGCAAGGTACTGGTTGTCGACGACAAGGAACTCATGCGCGACAGCGTCGCGGCGATCCTGAGCCGGAAGGGCCACACGGTGGTCACCGCTCCGGACGCACGCGCCGCGCTCGGCCGCATCGCGGACAAGCGGCCGGAATGCGTGGTGACCGACCTGCAGATGCCGGGCATGAACGGGCTCGAGCTGCTCGAGGAGATCCGCAAGATCGACTCGGAACTGCCGGTCGTGTTCATGACCGCGTTCGGCTCGATCGAGACGGCGGTCGAGGCGATGCGCAAGGGCGCGTTCGACTACGTGACCAAGCCTTTCTCGGGCGACGAACTCTCGATCTCGGTCGACCGTGCGCTCGATCATGCGCGGCTGCTGCGTGAGAACCAGGTGCTTCGCGCCGTCGCCACGCCGCAGACGCGCCGCGCGCAGAGCCACCGCATGATCGGTTCGAGCAGCGCGATGGAGGCGATGCGCGCGACGCTCGCCCCGATCGCATCGAGCCACGGAACGGTTCTCATCACCGGCGAATCGGGCACAGGCAAGGAAGTTGCCGCGCGCCACATTCATGAGCACAGTCCGCGCGCGACGGGTCCCTTCCTCGCCATCAACTGCGCCGCGCTGTCGTCGGCGCTTCTCGAAAGCGAGCTCTTCGGGCACGAGAAGGGCGCTTTCACCGGCGCCGACCGTCTGCGCAAGGGCCGATTCGAACTCGCCGACGGCGGCACGCTGCTTCTCGATGAGATCAGCGAGATCCCGCCCGACCTCCAGGCGAAACTGCTCCGCGTCCTGCAGGAGAAGAGCTTCGAGCGCGTCGGCTCGAGCATCGCGCAGAAGGCGGATGTCCGCATTCTCGCGACCACGAACCGCGATCTCTCGCGCGAGGTCGACGCCGGTCGATTCCGCGGCGACCTCTTCTTCCGCCTGAACGTGCTGCCCGTGCGCATGCCCGCGCTCCGCGAGCGGCTTGACGACGTGCAGGAACTCGCCGAGCACTTCCTCGGGCTCGTCGCTGATCGTGAAGGCGGCCGCCGCAAGAAGCTCAACAAGGAGGCGCTTGCCCTCTTCATGGAGTACGCCTGGCCGGGCAACGTGCGCGAACTCCAGAATCTCTGCGAGCGCGCCGCGGTGCTGGCATCGGGCGACGTGGTGCCGGCCGAACTGGTTGCGCCCTGGCTCGTCGCGAACGGCGGCTCCGCCGGCTCGATGGCGGCCTTGCCGTCGTCGGTCGCGCCCACGGGCGGCGTCGGCGTTCGCCTCTCGCGTCCGGATGCGCCCGTGATCGAGACCTTCGCCTCCGCCGCGAACATGCTGATCGGCTCGGCAAGCGGCGCTTCGGCGTCGTCGTCGAACGGCACGCCGTCGCCGAGCGCCTTCGCGGCCGCCGCCGACGCGTCCGGCCTCCCGAGCCTCGTGTGCGACGGACACCTGACGCTGGACGAGATCGAGCGCCGCTCGATCGTCGCCACGCTCGAGCGCTACCGCGGCCACCGCCAGAAGAGCGCGAAGGCGCTCGGAATCGGCGTCCGAACGCTTGGCCTCAAGCTGAAGAAGTGGAAGGAAGAGGCGCTCGTTCCCGCCGAACTCTGAAACCAAGGCAGGCCCTCGGGGATTCTTCCCGAGGCAGGCGACACGCAGTCCACGTTCGAAGGTCCGCCCATGATCGATGGCTTCCTCGGCAGTTCCAGCCTTCCCGCGCTCGAGCGTTCGATCCAGTACATGTCGGCCCGGCACCGGCTCCTCGCCGGCAACCTCGCCAACATCGAGACGCCCGGCTATCGCCCGGTCGACGTGCAGCCGGCCGCGTTTCAGAGCGCGCTCCGCGATGCCCTCGAGTCGGGGAAGGTCGACGGCGGCGGCAGTCTTTCCTTCGAGGATTCGGCGCCGGTTTCGTTCAGCAAGGGCGGCACAGAGCTGAAGCCGGAGGTGCTGGCCGAGAACATCATGTTCCACGACGGGAACGACCGCAGCATGGAGCGGCTCATGCAGCGGGTGCAGGAGAACGTCTATGCGTTCCGGATCGCGTCGCAACTGATGCGAAACCAGTTCGAGCTTCTCAATACGGCCATTCGCGAGCGCATGTAGCGATTCGGGCGTCGATCGCCCTTGGAGCAGCCATGTTCACAGTCTTCGACATCTCGACGTCCGCGCTCGTCGCAAACCGGACGCGGCTCGACGCGATCGCGTCGAACATCGCCAATGTCGACGTTCCCGTCGACCCCAAGTCGAAGAAGCCGCCATTCTCCGAGCAGGTGGTCTACTTCGCGAAGGGCGACCCCGTGTCCGGCGCCGAGAACGGCGTCCACGTGGCGTCGATCACCCCGCGGAACGACTTCCGGAAGTCCTACGAGCCTTGGAACCCCCTGGCCGACGCGAACGGCTACGTGCGCTACGCCAACATCGACCCCGTCGTCCAGCAGGCCAACGCCATGCTGGCGACCCGGAACTACGACGCCAATCTTGCGGCAATCGAAGCCTCGAAGTCGATGATCACCTCGGCCCTGTCGATCATCGCATAGGCTCCACAGGGCCTCGCGTCACCTCGAGCTGGCACGCCATGTGCTAAGGTCGTCTGGAGAGCACGTCATGATGGATCCCCTTGGAATCGTCTCCCGAGTGAACACCCAGGCTGGCGGCCTGCAGAGGCACGCCGAGCAGGGCGCGGGTAGCGGCTTCCAGCAGCAATTCCTCGACGAGATCCGCAAGGTGAACGAGGTCCAGCAGGAAGCGGCGCAGGCCACCAACGACCTGCTGACCGGCCAGCGCACCGACATCGAGGGTGTCATGATCGCCACGCAGAAGGCCGATTCTGCCTTCCGGCTGCTGCTGGCGCTCCGCAACAAGGCCGTCGACGCCTACGACGAGGTCCGCAACATCCGAGTCTGACCGGCGCCCCCGGCGCCCGGAAGTCCTCCGATCGCACGCCCCCGGCGCGTCGGCGCCATCTCATGGCCGAATCTGCTTGTTGTGGTCTCTGGCGGTGGTCGCACGCGTCGGCGTGGGCCGGCGCCGCCTTCTGCATCCTTCGGAGCGTGGCCGTGGTTCGGCGCGTTCTGCCGGTCGCCGCGCGATTTTCGCCGATTCATGCGCCGACTTTGCGGAGCGAAACGTGCACGTGCCGATGAGGGTTCTCACGTCGTGGACTGCCAGGAGGGCAGTGCGCCGTGCGCGGGAGCCGCTGTCTCCCGTGCGAACAATCTGATCACCGTCGCGACGCATCAGGCATGGAGGCCTTCGCGTGCAGGCATTGCGCAACACGCTCGAACTTGTCCGGGCTCGGCTCACCGGACTCCCTGCAACCGCGAAGCTCCTCGCGGGCAGTCTTCTCGTCATCGTCGCGCTCGGGCTCTTCCTGATCGCGCAGTGGAGCGCGACGGTCACCAGCGTCCCGTTCGCGGTGACCGCCGCCGCCTACGACGAGGCGAAGACATTCCTCGCCAATCGCGGCGTCGCCTACGAGGAGATCAACGGTCGCCTCTTGGTGCCCGCCGAGCGTCATGCCGAGCTTCTCGCCGGCTTCGCGGAGCAGGGCGGCGGCGAAGGCGCAGGCATCGACTTCGAGGGCATGATCGGCCTCGACAGCCCGTTCGACACGACCCGGCAGAGCGAGACGAAGAAGCTCATCGCGCTGCAGAACGTCCTCGCGCGCACGATCGGCGGCTTCCGCAACGTCAAGTCGGCGACCGTCTTCATTTCGCCGAAGCCCGCGACGCCGCTCGGCGCGTCGCGCCATGTGCAGACTGCGAGCGTCCACGTCACGATGCGAGCCGGTGGCCTGACCCAGGAGCAGGTTGACTCGATCGCGGCGATGATCGCCGGTACGCAGGCCGGGCTCAAGCCTGAGAACGTCGCCGTCACCGATGGCCTTCAGAACTACCGCACCACCTTCGGGCGCGCCGGAGCGGGCGGCGAGAACCTCGAGCAGTCGCTCAAGATCGCGGATGCCGTGCAGTCGCGCATCGCGACGCTCCTCGCCGCGATCGAAGGCGTGCGCATCGCGGTGAACCCGCAGGTCGTCACCGTCGAGCGCAAGCGAACGAAGACCGAGTTCCGCGACGGCATCTCCGTGCCGATCAGCGAGCAGTCGCAGACATCGGAGATGAAGGGCGCGTCGCAGGCGCGCGAGCCGGGCACCGTTCCGAACACCGGCATGCAGGTGATGTCGAACGCCGGCGGCGGCAGCCAGTCGACCACCGAGCGCTCGGAGAACCGCTATCTCTCGCAGATTCCCGGCACGCAGGAGACCGAGCTTGATCCGACCGGATATGCGACGAAGATCGACGTCGGGGTCGCGATTCCGTGGAGCTACTTCGTGAAGGTGTGGAAGCTTCGCAATCCGGCGCAGGACGGCGCCGAGGCGAGGGAGCCCGACGAGGCCACGCTGGCCCCGATCCGCACCGAGGAAATCGCCCGCATCACGAAGCTGATCGAGCCGCTCGTCGCGACCGACGCCGTCGAGGACGCGAAGCCCGGGACGGTCGCGATCAGCTGGTTCTACGACTTCGCCGACGAGACGCCGGCGCCTTCGATCGCGGCGAACATCGGCGACATCGTCCTCGGCGGCGGTGGCGGTGGTGGCGGTGGCGGTGGTTTCTCGGTCAGCGGAGGTGGGCTCATCAAGCCGATCGGCCTTGGCGTCCTCGCGATCGTGAGCCTCTTCTTCATGTTCAACATCGCGAAGAAGGCCTCGGTCCGCGAGCAGCTGCCGAGCGCAGAGGAGCTCGCCGGCGTCCCGCCGATGCTCGAGTCCGACGGCGGCGACATCATCGGCGAGGCCGACGAGGCGACGCCCGCTCTCGAAGGCATGGAGCTCGACGACGACAGCCTGCGTCGCCAGCAGATGCTCGACCAGTTGAACGAACTCGCGTCGCGCGATCCGGAGGAGCTCTCGGGCATTCTCCGTCGCTGGATGCGCAACCAGGATTGATTCGCGGAGAAACTGAGCCATGGTCTACCGGCCCGGAATGAAGCTTCCCAAGACCGCCGACGAGCTCGACGGCACGCTGAAGAGCGCGATCCTGCTGCTGTTGCTCGACTCGGATTCGGCGGGAAAGCTGCTCAAGGAGCTTCCGACCGAATCGGTCGAGGAAGTCACCCGCGCGCTCGCCGCGCTCGGCGACGTGCCGAAGGAACTCGGCGAGGAAGTGATCCGCGAGTTCTACTCGCTGGCGATGGCGCAGGGCTACGTCCGCGAGGGTGGCTTCGCCTACGCGAAGAACCTGCTCAAGAACTCGCTTGACTCGAAGATCGCCGAGAAGGTCATCCAGCAGATCCAGACGCAGGTTCAGAAGACGCCGTTCAGCTTCCTGCAGAAGGCGGAGAGCGCGAACCTGCTGACATTCATCCAGGACGAGCATCCGCAGACGATCGCGCTGATCGTGAGCCATCTGTCGCACCACAAGGCGAGCGAGATCCTCATCGGGCTTCCGCCCGCGAAGCAGATCGAGGTCGTCCGGCGCATCGCGCACATGGAGCAGACGAACCCCGAGGTCATCCGCGAGGTCGAGATGTCGCTCGAGAGCCGTCTCTCGAACATGATCTCGTCGTCGATGGAGAAGGTCGGCGGCGTCGAGACCGTCGCCGAGATCCTCAACCTCGTCGACCGTTCCACCGAGCGCACGATCATGCAGGGCGTCGAGAGCGAGGATCCCGAGCTCGTCGAGGAGATCCGCCGCCGCATGTTCGTGTTCGAGGACATCAACATGGTCAACGACAAGGGAATCCAGGCGGTTCTCAAGGAAGTCGAGAACGACCAACTGGTGCTCGCGCTCAAGACCGCGTCCGACGGACTCAAGAACAAGATCCTCAGCAACATGTCGTCGCGCGCAGCCGAGACGATTCGCGAGGACATGGAGTTCATGGGCCCGGTGCGCATCAGCGACGTCGAGGCCGCGCAGCAGAAGATCGTCGACATCGTGCGTCGCCTCGAGGAAGCGGGCGAGATCATCATCGCCGGCCGCGGCGGCGACAACGACGTGGTGGTGTAAGCGGGGTTTCGCTGCGAGAACTGGAACGATCCACGGATGTCCGTCATCAAGTCCACACAATCGAGACCGTCCTTCGCCGGGACATCGCTCTACGACCTCAGCGACCTACGCCTTGGCGCCGAGCAGGCGCTGGCGCGCGCGCGCGCAGAGGCGGACCGGCTTGTCGGCGACGCCAAGCGCGAGGTCGAGCGCGTGTTCAGCGAATCGCGCGAATCCGGCTTCGAGCAGGGCAAGGCCGAGGGCTACGCGACAGGTCTTGCCGAGGGGCGCGTCGCCGGAGAGGCCGCCGGTCGGGCCGAGGCCCGTGCGGCGCATGAGGCGCTGATCCTCGCGCTCGAGCAGTCGATCAGCGCTGAGTTTGGGCGCTGGATGTCGCACCGCGAGTCCGTGATGCGCGACGCCGAGCGCGAGATGGCGAAGATCGCGATCCTCATCGCGGAGTCCGTGGTGCGCAGGCAAGTCACGCAGGATCCGGCGGTCGTCGTCCGGCAGGTCGAGTGCGCCGTCGCGCTGTTCGCGCGCGCAACGCGCGTTGCGATCGAGATCGCGCCCGAGGACGAGCCGATGGTGCGCGATGCGTTCCCGAGCCTCTGCGCCATGCTTCCCGCCGACGCCGAGATCTCGCTGCGCGCGCGTCCCGGCACGTCGCGTGGCGGCTGCGTGGTGCGCTCGAGCGAGGGCACCGTGGACGCCCGCATCGAGACCCAGTTCCGCCGCATTCGCGAGGGCATCATCGGGCAGTCGGAACCCATCGAGCCTGAGATCGCGGCCGTCGCCGCTGCGACGAACGCCGGAGCCGCGCCAGAAGCCACCACGGCCGGATCCGCCGTCGACGAAGGCGCGGCGCAGCCGCCTGGCGATGGCGCGACTCCACGCGTCGATTCCAATGCTGACATCGCTCCCGATGCCGGCGGCGATGCGGACGCCGGCTCCGACGGGAGCGCAGCGTGAGGCTGGCGTCGATCCATCAGGCCGTGCGCGCGCTCGAGCCGCGCGAGATCACGGGCACGGTGCGCGCCGTCAAGGGTCTTGTTCTCTCCGTCGAGCAGCTGCCGGTTCCGGTCGGTTCGCTTGTGCGGGTCGACGTTCCGCATCGCGGCGAGGCGCCGCGCGGCGAGGTCGTCGGCTTCGACGGCACCAAGGCGCTGGTGATGCTGCTTGCCGAGGCCGATGGCGTCTCGACTGGCGCGACGGTGACCGCCGAGCAGCCGTTCTCGACGGTGGGAGTCAGCGAGTCGTGGCTCGGGCGCGTGGTCGATGCGCTCGGTCGGCCGATCGACGGAAAGGGCGAGTTTCTTCCTGGTTCGCCGATGTCGCTCTGGCCTGCGCGGACGAGCCCGCTCGCGCGCGGCGTGATCCGCGACATTCTTCCGACCGGCGTCCGTGCGATCGACTCGATGCTCACGATCGGCAAGGGGCA
>JBIKXP010000027.1:0-22415 GCA_044355685.1 Phycisphaerales bacterium | reverse complement strand
GCGGCGCGCAACCCCACGATGGCCTCGGCGGTCTCTGTGCGTCCGGCGCCGATCAATCCGGCGAGCCCGACGATCTCGCCGGGGCGGATCGCGAGGTCGACTCCGGCGCTTCGCCCGACCGCGCCGAAAGCCCGCAGTTCCATCGCGGGCGGCGCGTCCTTCGCCACGCCCTTCTCGGGATAGATCGAACCGAGAACGCGACCCACCATCGCGGCCGCAAGGGTCCCCTCATCGGCTTCGACACCATCCCGGCCGCGGAGTGCGCCGTCTGCGCGCGCGAACTCGGAGACGAGCACGCCGTCGCGCAGGACGCTCACGCGATCGGCGACCGCGACGACTTCCTCGAGATGATGCGAGATGAACACGATCGCGTGTCCCTCGTCACGCAGCGCCCGCATGCGGGCGAGGAGCCTGGCGGCCTCGTGCTCGCCAAGAACAGCCGTCGGCTCGTCGAAGATGAGAACGCGCGCGTCGCTCGCGAGACACTTCGCGATCTCGACGAACTGCGCCTCCGCGACGGAGAGCGAGCCGGCCTCGCGAGACAGTTCGAGTTCCGCGCCAAGCAGCGCGAGCAGCTCGCGCGCGCGCCGCCGTTGCGCGGCGCGATCGACGCCGATTCCGAGTGCGCCGCCGGGCTCGCGCCCGAGCATGATGTTCTCGGCGACGTCGAGCGTGGGCACGAGGTTGAGTTCCTGATGGACCATCGCGATTCCCGCGCGCATGGCGTCGGCCGGCAGGTTGAACGCGACCTCGCGTCCCGCGAGCCAAACCACGCCGGAAGTCGGCCGAACCGACCCCGACAGGACCTTCATCAGCGTGCTCTTTCCGGCGCCGTTCTCGCCGACCACGGCGTGAATCTCGCCCGCGCGGAACGCGACGGTGACGGCGTCGAGCGCGCGCACGCCGGGGTAGTCGACGGTGAGCGCGCGCGCCTCAAGCACCGCGTCCGGCGCGGTCGCGGCCGCTGCGGGACGCGCGGAGGCACGAGCGACATCGCCACCAGCCGGACGCCGGGCGGCATCTCGCGCTGCTTCGATCGGGTCTTGCCTGTCGCCGGACACGGGCCGAGAGCCTACCGTACCCGGGCAAGTTCAGCCGATTCCGGCGAGTTACCGCGCTTGGATGACCTTGATTGGCGCGACGATGCTGGGGTCTTCCGACCCTCGGCCGGGTCCTGTGCTACCTTTCCCGTTCATGTCGACGGCGCGAACACCGAATCCCCACCTCCGGCTCACAGCGGCGATCCTCGTCGCTGTGCTGGCGGCGCTGGCCGGCGGCTTCGCGTCCGACGGCTCCGACCCGCGCGCGCGCCGCGCGGAACTGCAGTCGACGCTGCGCTTGGTGGTGGTGGCCGACGACGTCCGGGCGGGTTCGCTCGCCGACGCCAGTCGATCGCTCGCGCGGCTCGGCGAGGCGCACGGAGCACAGGCCGCCTTGGTCGCATCCGACACCTCGTCGGTGCGCGCCGAACAGTCGATCCGCCGCGTCGCGGCCCATGCGCGCACCGCGCTCCTGAAGACCTCCGCGCTGCCTCCGCCGCTGGCGTGACGCGCAGGCGCATGTCCGTCGTGCAGCCCGCTGCCGACGGGGTCTTCGTTCATTCGCACCAATTCGATATTCACGCCGACGCTGCCGTCGGCGCCATTGCAGCTCAAACGTGAGCAGAGAAACACCATGAGTCAGCTTCTCAAAGGTATTCCCGTCCTCGACTGGTTCGTCCGCGTCACCCTTGGCACCAAGAACCAGCGCGACGTCAAGCGCTATCTCAAGATCGTCGACCAGGTCAACGCGCTCGAGCCGGAGATGCGTCGGCTGACCGACGCACAGCTGCGCGCGAAGACCGAGGAGTTCCGCACCCGCACCGCCGGCGGCGAGAAGCCGTACAACATGATCCCCGAGATCTTCGCGGCGGCGCGCGAGGCGATGGACCGCGGCGTCGGCATCCGGAACATCTTCAACCCGGCCCGCAACGCCGATCTCAACATGGATGGCGTCGTCGACGAAAACGATCGTTTCGACGCCTCGCTCCTCCCTTCGTCGGTGCGGACGCTCTACGAGGAGACGGTCGCGGCGATGCGCGCTGCCCCGCCGCGGACGCCGGAGGGCGATCTCCGCGGGAACGAAGTGATGATCGAAGGCTGGCAGTACCTCGACATCCCGGTCGAGATCTACGACGCCGTCCGCGAGATCTTCCCCGAGTCGCGCCCGCCCTTCCGCGCGCGCCCGTTCAACGTGCAGCTGATCGGCGGCATCGTGCTTGCCGAGGGCAAGATCGCCGAGATGAAGACCGGCGAAGGCAAGACGATCGTCGGCCCGCTGGCGTGCTATCTGGCCGCCTGCGAGAAGAAGCAGGTCCACGTCGTCACCGTGAACGACTACCTCGTGCAGCGCGACCGCGACTGGACGTTCCCCTTCTTCCGCGCGCTCGGCCTCACCGTCGGCGCCATCCACCCGCAGCACATGCAGGGCCAGGACCTGAAGAAGGCCGCGTACGCCTGCGACGTCGTCTACGGCACCACCAGCGAGTTCGGATTCGACTATCTGCGCGACAACATGAAGACGCGGCCGGAAGAGCAGCTCCAGAAGGAGCGCGGGTTCGCGATCGTCGACGAGGTCGACTCGATCCTCATCGACGAGGCGCGCACGCCGCTCATCATCTCGGGCCCCGCGCATGCAAGCCAGCCGCGCTACGACCTCGCCGACCAGGTCGCGCGCCACCTCGTGTCGAAGCAGGCCGACTGGAACAACGCCAACGACGAGTGCCGCAGGATCGCCGAGTCGATCGCGGGCTACGAGGGCGATATCCGCAACGCCCGCGAGCGCGCCTCGGTTCCGGCGCTTAAGTCGGGCATGGAGGGAGCGCGCAAGGAACTCGCGACCGCGGAGGCGCGGCGCGACCGATTCCAGCAGTACTACGAGGTCGAGCTCGACAAGAAGAGCGCGACCCTCACGCACGAGGGCGTCGAGGAGGCGCAGCGATTCGCGAAGAAGATCGACCCGAGCGTGGCCAGCTTCTACGTGGGCGACAACATCGACATGCCGCACCTCGTCGAGCAGGCGGTGCGCGCGCACACCGTCTACCAGCGCGACCGCGACTACGTGGTCGCACCCGATGAGAACGGCGTCGAAGGCGTCGTGATCGTCGACCAGAACACGGGCCGCAAGATGGTCGGCCGCCAGTGGTCGGACGGCCTGCATCAGGCGGTCGAGTCGAAGGAGCGCGTCAAGATCAAGGAAGAGACGCAGACGATGGCGACCATCACCATCCAGAACTACTTCAAGCTCTACAAGCGTCTCTCCGGCATGACCGGCACTGCCGACACCGAGGCGACCGAGTTCCATGAGATCTACAGCCTCGACGTCGTCGCGATCCCGACGAATCTGCCGATTTCCCGCGTCGACCGCCAGGACCGCGTCTATCTCTCGCAGAAGGACAAGTGGAACGCGATCGTCGAGGAAGTGAAGCTCTTCAACGATGTCGGCCGGCCGGTGCTCGTCGGCACCACAAGCGTCGAGAAGAGCGAACTGGTGGCGCGCATGCTCGCCACGAAGTACCAGATCCGCCACGAGGTGCTGAACGCGAAGCACCATGAGCGCGAGGCGGAGATCGTGGCCCGTGCCGGCGAGCTCGGCGCAGTGATGATCGCGACCAACATGGCAGGCCGCGGCACCGACATCAAGCTGCGCAACTTCACCCGCGAGCAGCTCATCGAGCACTGGAAGCGTCGCAACATCTGCCCGAAGGAGGCGCGCGTCGAGATGCCCGACGACGAGATCGTCGGCCTCTGCTACCGGCACCTCGGAGAGCGCATCCTCGGAAAGGACGCCGTGCGCGGCAAGGACGCTCCCGACATCCGGGTGATGCTCCTGCGCCACTGGGCGGTCGAGCGCGCGCGCATGCCTGAGAAGAAGGCGGCGGCGCTGCCGCCCGAGCAACTGGCGGAGGCGCTCGATGTGATCGGGTTCCCGCCGCTCCACCGGATCGCGGTGTGGAAGCACGTCGAGGAGATGGGCGGCCTGCACATCGTCGGCACCGAGCGGCACGAGAGCCGCCGCATCGACAACCAGCTGCGCGGCCGCGCCGGCCGCCAGGGCGACAACGGCTCGAGCCGCTTCTTCCTCTCGATGGAAGACGACCTGATGAAGCTCTTCGCCGGCAAGGCGATGCTCAAGGTCCTCTCCACCCTCGGCATGAAGGAGGGCGACGACCTTGAGGATCCGATCCTCTCGCGCTCGATCGAGAAGGCGCAGCGGAAGGTCGAGGAGCGCAACTTCCAGATGCGCAAGAGCATCCTCGAGTACGACGAGCCCATGGAGCACCAGCGGCGCGCGTTCTACGGGCTGCGCCAGCCGATTGTCGAAGGCAAGGGCGTGCGCGACCTCGTGCTCCGCTACGTCGACGACTCGATCGAGAAGGCGGCGCAGGACTATCTCGGCCCGATGCACGTGCCCAATACGCTTTCGGAGTGGGTGCGCGAGCACTGCGGCGTGCGCATCGAACCCGAGCGTCTCCTGAAGCGCGACCGCGAGGAGATCGACAGGATCGTGCGCATCGACGCCGCCGAGGAGGCGCAGGAGCAGATTCGCGCCACCGCGGGCGAATGCCTTCCGATCGAGCTCGAGCCGGCGGAGTGGGATGCAGAGGGCTTCTCGGCGTGGGCGCGCGTCAACTACGGCGCCGAGATCACCCCGGAGGAGATTCGCTCGGCCGACCGCAGCGAGGCGATCGAGCGCGTGGCGGAGGCCGCGCAGCAGAAGTTCGCGGAGATCGACCTCTCGCCGCTTGCCGACTACCTCGTGCCGAACTACGGCGCGAAGCAGCTGGCGAACTGGGCCAACCGCAAGTTCGGCTCGAGCTTCGAGGATTCGATCTTCGCCGGGGCGCAGGAGCCGGCCGCGGCGGCGAAGACGCTGATCGAGAAGGCCCGCGAGGTCTACAGGCAGCGCGAACTCTCCTACTCGATCGACTACGTCATCCAGATGACCAACGCGGATCTCGAGCGCGATCGGGTGGCGGCCCTGGGCCGCTTCTGCTCGTTCGTGAACGCCCGCTACGGACTCAACTGGAACGCGGAGATGCTTCCTTCGGCCGACCCGACGGAGATCCGAAGGATGCTGCTCGAGCGGGCTGCGCTGCAGACTCCGGACATGCTGGCGAAGCGCGCCGAGGCCTGCCTCGCCCGCGGACGCGACGCCGACTCCGTGGCGGCGTGGTTCGAGAGCGAGTGCCTGATTCGCCTCTCGGAGAGCGAACGCGAGGAAGTCGTGCGCGACCCGGAGGGCTTCGTGCGCGCCAAGCTCGCCGACCTGACGCGACTCGAACTCACGCAGTTCGAGCGCTGGATCATCCTGTCGACGCTCGACAACGCGTGGAAGGACAACCTCCATGCGATGGACCAGATCCGCGACGCGATCGGGCTCCGGGCGTTCAGCCAGAAGGATCCGCGCATCGAGTTCAAGCGCGAAAGCGCGCGCGTGTTCGCCGAGATGCAGGAGAACGTGCGCGACCGCGTCACCGACGTCGCCTTCCTCGGCCGCTTCATGCCGCAGGCATCGCGGCCACCCATGCGGCCCCAGCCCGTGGCGGCGATCGCGGCAGGCGAAGGTGCAGGCGAAGGTGCAGGCGAGGTTGGAGGCGAGGGTGGGGACAACGGCGCGGGCGACGGCGCTGGCGAGTCAGCCTCCGCGCCGCAGGCAATGGCCCCGCGACGCGCGGCGCCGCAGCAGCCGCCTGCGGCGGCCGAGCGCGCGCTTGCCTCGGAGTCGCCGGTCGATCCCGCGACCATTCCCGTCGTCGGCCGCAACGAGCCCTGCCCCTGCGGAAGCGGCATGAAGTACCGCCAGTGCCACGGCAAGAAGCCGGAGGCGCAGGCGTGAGCAACTGAACGAGCGCAAGCGCACGCTCGGCAACGACGCCACGCAACCCTCGCCCCGACGGCAGCCGCCGTCGGGGCTTTTCTTCGCGCGAGGTACCCATCGATCGATCTCAATCCGGCAGACTAGGTTCTGTCTGACGGATCCCCGGCCGTCGATCCACGCGGATCCCAAAGCCTTAGACCTTGGGCTTCGGTGATCCGTCAGACAGAACCTACATCCCGCAGTCAGCCTGCCAATCACCTGAACAGGTCAGGGCGGCACCAGAGTTTGTAAGAAGCTCAATCTGCGATGCGAAGCGCGCTGCAGACATCGCGATTCTCCGCGCCCCTCCGATGCCTCCCCTCGGCTTCGGAGCCAGCAGGTTTCTCCCGTTCCCGTTCCCGTTCCCGTTCTCCCTCACAGCAAGGACATCACAAAGATGTTCTCGACCCGAGTTTCCCTCGTGGCCGGCGCCGTTGCCGCCACCGCGACCTCCCTCTCGCACGCAGCGATCACGCAGGTGGACTACAGCACCGTGGTCGCCACCGCGACCGAGGATTTCAGCGGATTCGCAAGCGGCGGAAATGCCGCACGCAACGGAGTGGTGCAGGGCAATGGCGTCGCGTTCGGCGAGCGCTTCGCCGGCCAACAGCGCTCATCGCAGTCCGTGTTCTTTCCGGCGGTCAATGTCAACAGTCAATTCGATGCGCTTTCCGGTTCGCCGACATCCCCGCTCACGCTTCTGGCAGGAAACGCAGACCAAAACCTGTGGATCGGCAATGTGGGCCTTCCGGGGGGCTTCATGATGGCCGGCTGTGGCCCGGTTGGTTCGGCGTTCGGCAGCGGCGGGGCCGGGCACGGCAGCGTCGCGCTGCTGTTCGACGAGGACCAGTCGCAACTCGGCTTCCAGATCTTCGGCCAGAACGGCTCGATCGGCGTCGTGAGCTTCTTCCGACGCGATGGCTCGCTGATCGAGACCGTGAACATCGACCTCCCAGGCTTGCAGACGGGCGCTCTCGTCCCTGAGCTGAGCTTCGGATTCCTGCGAGATGGCGGCGTCGCGGACATCGCAGGCATGTCGTTCACCAATATCGATCTCAAGGGCGTCACCATGGACAACTTCATCTTCAGTAGCAGCATCCCCGCCCCCGGCGCCGTGGCTCTGTTCGGCCTCGCCGGCCTCGTCGGCGGACGCCGCCGCCGCGCCCGAACCGCCTCTCAGACGCATGCACGAAAGCCGCCCTGCTCACGCGAGCGGGGCGGCTTTCTTTGGCACTCCTGTTCGGGCTGGCGTGTGCAGTGAAGCGCGCGGCGACGAGCGGAGACGCACCCGCCACCGCGAGCAGTGTTGCCACGCGCGTACCTGCGGGTGAACGACCAGAAAGACCAGAGCCTCCACCGCCCCGCTTTCGCCGCAACCCACGCCTGCGCAAGACCATGCGGGATCCCACGCGCCAGCGCACTTGACCGCGCGACGGAAGTCGCTACCATCCCACCCCTCACGCCTCGTTAGCTCAGTTGGCAGAGCAGCTGACTCTTAATCAGCGGGTCGTAGGTTCAACCCCTACACGAGGCACTTGCCCGAGACAACCGAGAGATCTGCGTCGAAAGCGGAGGCTGACAGCCCCTGCTCTTCGAAACGAGTTCTTCGAACCGAGTTCTTCGAAAAGACCTCTTGAGAGCCGGGCCACCAACATTCCGGGGCGTCTGTTCCCGTCCGCGCAAACCTAGCGCGGCGATGTCTTGAAGTCTTGCCGGACTGGCTGCAGTCCTGTGTGTTCGCAGCACCGAGCGAGTCGCAAAGGTGATGCGCTGACAGGCACCGAGATCCGCATCGACGCCGAGTTGGCGATCTCAGATAGGACGTTGAGCCCCCGTTGATCGGGCAACCCGATCACGTGGATCGAAGACGACGCAGTTCGAGACAGCGCCCAACCAAATGCCCTGCGGATCGAAGCCCGCCCCGTCGGTGACAGAAACCCCAGGACCGCCCCATGTCGCCGGATCGAAGTCGAGGATCCATCTCCAGTTGAGACCGCCCGCCCCCCGAGACGCCATCTCTTCAATATGACCGACACGCCTGAACTTTCATGCCATTGCCGAGATTTGTAGCGATTTCGGCGCCATCACAGACCTCTTCGCCGTGATTGCGCCGTCCAAGGCCGAGATATCGCACGTTCGGGGTACTCGCCGCCACGAAGTGAACGGAATTCTGCCCCACCCCCCATTGGCCTCAAGCAAAGGTAGGTTCATGCCCGATCCTTTCCGCACAATGCGTTTCATGTCCAGCGAAGAGCACCTCCATTCCGAGACGTCGCGCCCCAATGCGGTGCATGCCGAGCGCGACTCCGAGGAACTCGACCGGCTGCGCCAGCTGGGCGGGATCGTCGTGCACGATCTCAACAATGCTCTCTTCGCCCTGCTTGGACGAACGCAACTCCTACAGCGCAAGGCGGCTGGTACCGAGTTCGCGCGCGACGTCGTCGCCGTCCAAGACACGGTGCGATTGCTTGAGGCGCTGGTCTCCAAGCTCAACATCGCCTGCCAGCGCGACGAGACGGCAGATGAGCGTTCGAACTTGCGTGCGGCCGTGCTCCTCGGGCTTCGCGCCGCGCTTGGCACGCTCCCAGAATCGCTCCAACCGGTTTCTCGCGATCGCTTCAACAGTTGGCTGCACGAGACGCTCGAATCGCTGCCACGCGACGCATTCGTGGCAGGCTCGATCCGACAGGTGTCGACCGCAATCGCCCAGATCGTGTCGATCCACCGCGCTCGCGCTGCGAAGCCGATCATGGTCTCCTGCTCGGTGCGCGACGACCGCGGCGACGTCTACTTCGACTTCATCGCGGAAGACGACGGCGGTCCGTGGGAGTACGGCGTCGACGCGCCATCGCTCCTACACGGAAACTTCGAACTGGCCCTCCTTCCGCTCGCGACGGCTCGCCGCGCCACGCGCGACTTCGGCGGCACCGTGGCGCTCGAGCGCTCGCCGCGAGGCCTGCGCAGCCACCTGTCCTTCCGCGTCGAGCGCGGCCTGCATCTCGAGCAGAGCCACGGTTCGCACGCACAGCGTTCCGCCGCATGCACGACGGCCTCGCCTGCTGATTCCGCGCCCGTCAAGCAGCGCCGGGTCCTCGTCGCCGACGACGACGCCACGCTCCGCGCGCTTCTGATCGCCGCGCTCGAATCGGTGGGAGATGAAGTCGACGTGATCGCAAACCCTGCGGTTCTCGATGCACAGCCGAATCTCGAGTCCTACGACGTCGTGATCCTCGATGCCGGCGGCGGCGGACTGCAGGCGCTGGCCCGCCTCCGCGGCGGCGGTTCACGCCTTCCCGTTCTTGTCGCCAGCGGCGACATGGTCGAAGGCTCGTTCGACGAGTGCACGCGCGTCCTGATGAAGCCGATCATGCTCGATCGACTTGACCGCGAGCTCACGCAGCTCGCGTCCCGTCGTCCGCGCTGATCGAGCCTCGTGACCTCTGATCACGGCGCACCGCATTCACGCGGGGTGACTCTGCTCGCCTTGCAGCGCGACCTTGTCGTCGCCGAATGCGAAAGGCAGGATCTGCCGCGCGCACGCAGAGAGTTCGCCGACGGCCTGCGCTTCGGCGCGCTCCGCCAGCCGGAACTCGTCGTACTCCCAACTCGTCGCAGGTAGTTCCATCGCGCCGATCGCGATGCGATAGACGATCTCCCAGCTCGCCACGACCGGGTCGAAGAGCAGCGCGATGGCGACAGGCTGCGTGGTCGCGACCACGCGCGCCTCCTCGTGCAGCTCGCGTACGACCGCTGCCTCGGGCGTCTCGCCCGGCTCGAGCGTTCCACCCGGCACGAACTCCCAGCAACCCGGATAGTGCGCGACCGAACGTGAGCGGCGACCCATGAGCGTACGCGCACCGGCGCGGACGACGCCCTTCACGCCAATCGGCCGCGCGCCGCAGTCGACGCCGAGCGCGGCGACAGCGACGAAGCGGTACGAACTCTCCTGCACGTGGATCTGGACGCCGCCATGCCCGTTGCGGCTGACGCCGAGGACCTGGAGCGTCGGACCATCGAAGTAGCGTGGATTGCGGGCGCAGAGCGCACTCCACGCGGAATCGACCTCCGCGAGCGACACGCCCTCGGGCACGAAGCGGCCCTCGACCTGCACGAGTACAGGCGGTCGACGGAGTGCGATGCTTCGCTCGGTCATGCCGCGATTGTGGCATGACCGTGGCGATCGGGCGCAGGCTGCTCCGACCTTCGGCTATCTTGCGGACGCACACCATCGTCCGCCGCGCGGCGGGCCTGGCGCGCGGCCCCGAGGAAGCCCCCGATGTCGCAGATCAATCCCCCGCTCGACGAACCGTTCAGCAACGCGATCCATCCGGGGAAGGATGGACACCCTCCGGGGCTCTTCTTGCTGTTCTTCGTCGAGATGTGGGAGCGCTTCTCGTTCTACGGGATGAAGGCGCTGCTCCTCTACTACCTCATCAAGGGCTTCATGAAGGTGGGCGACGAGGAGGCGTACGGCATCATCGGCGCCTACGGCGCCTTGGTGTACGCGACGCCCTACATCGGCGGCATGCTGGCAGACCGGTTCCTCGGAGCGCGGCTTGCCGTGGTCTGGGGCGGGATCCTCATGGCGGCAGGCCACCTGCTGATGACGATCGAGACGCGAGAAGCGCTGTTCGGCGCGCTTGGCCTGCTCATCGTCGGCAACGGCCTCTTCAAGCCGAACATCTCGACGATGGTCGGCTCGCTCTATTCGCGCACGAGCACGCGGCGCGACGCGGGCTTCACCATCTTCTACATGGGCATCAACCTCGGCGCAGCGCTGGCGCCGCTTGTCTGCGGCTACGTCGGCGAGACCTACGGCTGGCACTACGGCTTCGGCCTCGCCACCATCGGCATGCTGCTTGGCGTCGCGACCTTTGTCGTTCCCACCGGCATCGCCCGATTCCTCATCCTCTTCGCAAGCCTGCTCTGCGTCGTCACCATGGCCGTCTCGGCGCGCGGCGACACGCTCCAGATGGTGCTCAACGTGCCGATCGGAATCGCGCTCCTCGCGGCCGGCGCCGTCAGCTTCGTCAAGCTCGGCCAAGGCACGGTGCCGGCCGATCTTGGTCGCCCGCGCGACGCGACGGGCGCCGTGGTGGCGCCACGCATGGTGCTCCCGATACTCATCGGCTCGACGCTTCTCGCCATCCCGTTCGCGTTCCTCGTCGACAAGGAGGCCGTCGGCATTCCCCTCGATATCCCGATCCTCGCAAGCGAAGGACAACCCTACGACTTCCGGCCCGGAACCTGGATCCTCTACGCACTCGGGCTCATCGCCGGCGGCGGGCTCCTCTGGTCGGCGATCTCATCGCGCGGCGTCGAGCGCACGCGCATGTTCGCGATCCTCATCCTCTGCTTCTTCTCCATGCTGTTCTGGGCGTTCTTCGAGCAAGGCGCGACCAGCGTGTCGAACTTCACCGACCGCAACGTCGACCGCGTGACTGGCGGAACGCAGGTCAAGGCCGGGCAGACCTACTCGGGCGTCGAGGTGACGCAGGAGTTCCTCGGCATCGACGTGGCCGGACGCACATGGACGCTCGATGATGTCGACGTCGCCCAGAAGGCGCTCGCTTCGCGAGACGCAGCTGGCTACGTGGTGCTTGACTTCAAGGCGTCCGAGGACGACGTGACCGACGGCGTGACGGTCGACGGCAATCCGGTCGAGGCCGACAAGTCGTACAAGTACGCCCTCACCTGGCAGCAGTACCTCTCGTCGACGGAGAAGCCGAAGGCACGGCTTTCGCCGCCGGACAAGTTCACTCCGCTCGCCGAATCCGAGACAGGCACCGCCGGTCGGGTGACCTTCGTGGCCGACGCCGACGACGAGCGTCTCGGGCTCACCGTCGGTGGCGACGAGGTCAAGGCCTCGGTCTTCCAAGCCGTCAACCCGATCTTCATCATCCTGCTCGGCCCGGTCTTCTCGTGGATCTGGGGCGTGCTTGGGCGCCGCGATCCAAGCGCCGGCGTGAAGTTCGCGCTTGGCCTCGGGCAACTCGCAGCTGGCTTCGGGTGCCTCTGGATCGGTGCGACCAACTGCGACAGCAACGGCATGGTCGCGCTCCCGTGGCTCATTCTCGGCCTCCTGCTGCACACGACGGGCGAACTCTGCCTCTCGCCGGTCGGGCTGTCGCTCGTGACGAAGATCTCTCCCGCAAGGATCGTGAGCACGGTCATGGGCGCATGGTTCCTCGCCACGAGCTTCTCCTATCTGCTGGCGGCTGCGATCGCCAAGATGACCGGAGTCAAGGAAAGCGCCGACGGCACGATTCCGCCGCCATTGCAGACGGTCGGGATCTACGGCGAGGTGTTCGGCATGGTCGGCCTCTACGCGCTTGGTGCAGCGGCGCTGATGCTTCTTCTCGCGCCGCTTCTGAACAAGATGATGGCGATCGAGGGCGACGGCTCGGCCCGCGGCGGGCACTAGGTTCTGTCTGACGGATCAGCCGCGCACGAAGGTGCCCTGCTTCGGGTCCTTCACCACCCCTGGGAACTGCAGCACCCGGTTGTGCATGGCGACGTAGACGCCAGGCCCGAGGATCTGCACCGCCGTCAGCGCTTCCGTCACGTTCTGCGTTGCGTCGGTACGGCGCATCTCGTAGGGCCGCATGGCTCCGGTGAGGACGACGGCGCGCGTCGCGCCGCCCTTTCCCGTCAATCGCTCGTGGATCCGATCGCCGGTCTTCGCGAGGCGATCGGTGCCATGGACGATGACCACGCCGTCGTGGCTTCGGGCCATGATCTCCGCGGTGTCGGCGATGAGATCGTGATCCGCCTCGGTCATGTCGAGCGAATCCTTGTTCATGAGCGGCACGCGGTCGATGACGACGCCTCGCAGGTCAAGCGACGCGAGAAGCATGTCGAGGACACTGACCTTGTTCGCGAGCACCCCTCCGAGTTCGTCGTAGGTCTTCTCGATGGTGCCGCCGGTCGAGATGAGGGCGACCCTGAAGAGCGCGGAACCACGGTCGAGTGCTGCCTTTGGCGATGTCGTGGCGGTCATGTGGCCGATGAGGATAGCGACCGTCCGAGCCGGCGCGCGGCGCGTCCGCTCCCCTTCGATGGCGGCGTGGCGAACGCGCTACCATGCACGGGTTCCAATCGTGCGTTGGGCCTCGGCCAAGACGCTTGCGGCAACCCGGAGACTGCAGCATGGACGCGCAGGCATCGAACCTTCCGGCAGCCGTCGCCACGCTCGACTCCCTCGTGATCGAGCTCCGCGACCTTCCGCTAACCAGCCTTGTTCCAGCAGGCATGCTGTTCCTGCTCGGGTTGCTTCTGCTCATTGCAGGAAAGCACCTGCTCCGCCCGGTCCTCGCGGTTGCGATCGTGCTCGCCTCGGCCATGCTCGGAGTGCCGCTCCTCGGGCCGCTCTTTCCCAACACGCACGGACTGGTTCTGACGCTTCTCGGTGGAATCCTCGGCGCCATCGTCGCAGCCGCCGCCTGGCGTCTCTTCCTTGGCGCGGCGCTCGGCGTCACGCTTGCGTTCTTCTGCGCGCTGCTTGCCCTCCTCGGGGCAAACGCCGGCTTCATCGATGCGCGAAGTGTTGCCGACGCGCCACCTGAGGCGATCACCCTCGCAGAAGTCGCAGACCGCGAGCAGCTCATCGCCCGCTCGCCGGAACTCGTGAAACCGCTCGTCTCCTGGGCAAGCGCGACGTGGCACGCGGAGTCGCGTCAGGTCCAGGTTCTCCTCAAGGCTGCTGCCCTTGGCGGCGCCTTCATCGGTCTTGTGCTCGGCACGTGGCTGTCGCAGGGAGCGTCCGCGCTCCTGACGAGCCTCGTCGGCGCCCAGTTCGCGCTCGTGGGCGCCATGCCGTTCGTGCTCCGTGCACTCGATCGGGCGAACGACTCCGTGCCGCCGATGGCGTGGATGTGCCTCTGGCTCTCGCTTGCCGGCGCTGGCTGGCTCTACCAATCGTGGCGCGGCGAATCAGCGAACGACCGATCTGCGGTCGATTCCGCCGAATCGCGCGCGGAAAACGGTTAGGATCGCGACATGGACCGCTTTTCGTACCAAGACGGCGAGTTGTTCGCCGAAGACGTCTCCATCCGCGCGCTCGCAGCGGAGGTGGGTACTCCTTGCTTCGTCTACTCGCGCGCGACGCTCGTCGATCACTTCGACCGGCTGGTTGAGGCGTTTGCGCCGATCGATCCGCTCATCTGCTTCTCAGTCAAGAGCTGCAGCAACATCAACGTCCTCCGCGTGCTCGCCGAGCGTGGCGCCGGCATGGACGTCGTCTCCGCGGGCGAGCTGAATCGCGCTGCCGCAGCGGGCGTCGACCCCTCGAAGTGCGTCTATGCAGGCGTCGGCAAGAGCGACTTCGAGATCCGGTGCTCGATCGTTGCAGGCGTCGGACTCCTCAACTGCGAGAGCGAACAGGAGTTCGAGAACATCGCGCGCATCGCGAAGGAACAGAACACAACCGTGCGGGTCGCGCTCCGCATCAATCCCGACGTCGATCCGAAGACGCATCGCTACACCTCCACCGGCAAGAAGGAGACGAAGTTCGGCGTCGATCTCGAGCGGGCCCGGCGATTCTTTGCGACCTACGGCCGCGACTCGCACGCGCGGCTCGAGGGGCTGCACCTCCACATCGGTTCACCGGTCTACACCACCGATCCCTACCGCGAGGCGATGGGGAAGACAGCGGCGCTCGTCGACGAGCTCGAGCAGGACGGGTTCGAAATCCGCTCGATCGATCTCGGCGGCGGGTTTGGCGCTGACTACGAGAGCGGACAGTCGCCGCCGCTCACGGAGTATGCCGCGGCCATCGTTCCGATCGCGAAGCCACTCTACGACAGAGGCATTCGCTTCATTCTCGAGCCCGGGCGGATGATCGCCGCGAATGCCGGCATCCTCGTCGTCGAGGTGCTCTACACCAAGACATCTGGCGAGAAGCGTTTCGTCATCTGCGACGCCGGGATGAACGCGCTGCTGCGGCCAGCGCTCTACGGCAGCTTTCACTTCATCTGGCCCGTGTCTCCTGGCGTCGGCTTCACGCCGGGCAGACGTGCGGCCGATCCCGGAATCGACGGGGTGACGGCGCACGATGTGGTCGGCCCTCTCTGCGAAACGGGAGACTTCCTCGCTCTCGACCGACGCCTGCCTCCTTCGATCACCCGGGGCGACTTGCTCGCCGCGTTCACTGCCGGCGCATACGGCATGAGCATGGCAAGCACCTACAACTCGCACCCCCTGCCGGCGGAGGTGCTTGTGTCTGGGTCGAGCGCGGAGCTCATCCGTCCGCGCGAGAACATGCTGTCGCTCTTCCACGCCGAACGACAGCCGACACGGCTGCTGACCGAAGGAACTCCTGCATGATCATCTTCACAAGCGACCTTCTCTTCGGCAGCAAGATCCTCGGGGCCGCGAAGCACGCTGGCCTACGCGGGCAAGGCGTGCGCAATCGCGCGTCGCTCTCCCAGCATGCACCGCAGGCATCGCACTACTTCCTCGATCTCGAGGCGGATCTCTCGGAGGGCGAGTCGGCAGAGGAGATGCTCGACGCAGCGCTCGGGCACCCGAATCTCTGCGTGTTCGCCTTCGCCGGCCACCTGCAGGGCGAGAGACTGCGCGCGGCACAGGCACGACTCTCCGCGGCAGGCGCCCGGCACCAAGTGCATTCGCGCGGCTCGCTGAACAGCAGGCTCGTCGAGATCCTTCCACCGACGCCCGCCGCGCAACCTCCGGAGGAGCGCTGAGATGGTCGGTCGCGAGGACGACGGCGTCTGGATCACGCTGAAGGAGGAGATCCACGCGTCGCCCGAGGAAGTCGCCTCGTGCATCGCAAGCGCGTCCGGCATCTGCCGGTGGCTCTCCGTCGCCGCCGAGTATCCGCAGGAGCCAGACGGAACGCTTGAACTCTCGTGGGACCGCGAGTGGATTCGCACCACAGAGGTCAAGGTGCTCGACTACGAGTGCGACGAGGCGCGCGATGGCCGAGCGCGCGTCAAGTGGGACTGGTATCCGTCGGCGCTCGATGACTCGTCGGTGCCAATTGAGATCGCCGTGTCGCCGCTGCGCGACCGGGGCGGAGCACGGGTCATCATTCGTCACGGTCCCTTCCGCGACGACCCCGAGACGCTGCTGACGGTTGCCGACAGCGCCGAGAGCTGGCGGTGGTACCTCTGCAATCTGCGCAGCGTGCTCGAGACGAAGCACGATATGCGCGCGGTTCGACCGCTCTGACGCCGCCGTCCGGGCAGCCGCACGCACGTCCTGCGCGCGCCGTGGACCAAGGCCGACGCCCTATACTGTCGGTCCCATGTTCGAGAACCTGACAGAACGTCTCTCCACCGCCTTCCGCTCGCTGTCCGGCCGCGGCACCATCTCCGAGTCGAACGTCCGCGAGGCGCTCGAGGAGATCAAGACGGCGCTGCTCGAGGCGGACGTCGAGCTTGGGATCGCCAAGCAGTTCTGCGACGACGTCATGGCGAAGGCCATTGGCCGCGACGTCACCAAGAGCCTGAAGCCGGGGCAAGAGCTCGTCGGCATCGTCCACGACGAACTGGTCGCGCTCATGGCCCCCGCCGGCGAAGAGAACGGATCCAAGATCTTCCTCGTCGATCCCGGTCCGACCATCGTCATGCTCTGCGGCCTTCAGGGCTCGGGAAAGACCACGACCTGCGGCAAGCTCGCTGCGTACTTCAAGAAGACGGGCCGTTCCTGCCTCGTGGCTGCGGCGGACCTCCAGCGTCCCGCTGCGGTCGAGCAGCTGAAGCAGGTCATCGAGGGCGTCGCCGCCGATGCGAAGGGCGGCGCGCGCGTTGGCTTCCACGGCGAACCTGACCAGTGCGCCGAGTATGGCAAGGCCGTGGGCGCTGCAGTCGGCGTCTGCCGGCGCGCGGTCCAGAAAGGCCGCAGCGAAGGCTACGACGTCGTGATCCTCGACACGGCCGGCCGACTCCACGTGAATGACGAGTTGATGAAGGAGCTCGAGGCCGTGCGCCTTGCGGTCCAACCGCACCAGATCCTCCTCGTCGTCGATGCCATGACCGGCCAGGACGCCGTGCGCAGCGCGAAGAGCTTCCACGAGCGCCTCAAGGTCGACGGCGTCATCCTCACCAAGCTCGATAGCGACACCCGCGGTGGCGCCGCGCTCACGGTCCGCAAGGTGACGGGCGCCCCGATCAAGTTCCTCGGCACCGGCGAGAAGTTCGATGCGCTCGACGAGTTCAGCCCGAAGCGCATGGCCGGCCGCATCCTCGGAATGGGCGACGTCGTGGCGCTTGTTGAGAAGGCGCGCGAGGAGGTCAGCGAGGAAGACGCCGAGAAGATGGCCGAGAAGCTTGCAAAGGGCAAGCTGACGATGGACGACTTCCTCTCGCAGATGAAGTCGCTGCGCCGCATGGGGCCGATGAAGCAGCTGCTTGGGCTCCTTCCCGGTGTCGGCAGCGCACTCAAGGACATCAACATCGAGGACAAGCAGCTCGACCGCCTCGAGGGCATGGTGCATGCGATGACGGCCGCCGAGCGAGCCGACATCAAGCTCTTCAACAAGAGCCGCGCGCGCCGCATCGCCGCCGGATCCGGCACGACACCGAACGAAGTCAGCCGCCTGACGACGCAGTTCGAGGCCGTCCAGAAGATGACGGCGTCGCTCGCGTCGGGAGGCATGGCCGGACGCATGAAGGCCGCGCGCGACATGGCGAAGTCGGGCGGCATGCCGGGCCTCGGCGCCATGCCGGGACTCAGCATGAAGGGCTCGAGCGCGACGCCTTCGATCAAGTCGAAGTTCAAGCAGCGCAAGAAGTGACGCCGGGCGGCTCTCGTCATGCGCACCGATGAACTCGACTACGACTTCGATCCGTCGCTCGTCGCGACGACTCCGGCGGAACCGCGCGATGCGGCGCGGCTGATGGTGATCAGCCGCTCGCGCGGCACGATTCTGCACCGCACGGTGCGCGATCTTGCGACGATCCTCGGGGCCGGCGACGAACTCGTGGTGAACGCGACCAGCGTGCTGCGCGCGCGGGTCGCGCTCGTCGACGAAGTGCGCGGACGGGAGACGGAGGGGCTCCTGCTCGAGCCAGCCGCCGAAGTGCCGCTTTGGAGGGTGCTTGTCCGGCAGGCAAAGCGATTCGATCCCGGCACGAGGCTTGCGCTGCGCGACGGACACGGCCGCGACCACGGCGACGCCATCGAACTCGTGCGCCGCGTCGAGGAAGCCTGGCTCGCGCGGCTCCTGCCCGGGCCGCTCGGCGGCGACGTGGCGACGATGCTCGAGCGATCCGGGCAGACCCCGCTCCCGCCCTACATCCTGAAGGCGCGCCGCGACAAGCACATCGAGGTCGACGACGACCTCGACCGTGCCGAGTATGAGACCGTGTACGCCAAGGCGAGCGCGCGCGGTTCGGTCGCTGCGCCAACGGCGGGGCTGCACTTCACCGACGAACTGCTGCGCACGCTCGCGGCCCGTGGCGTCGGACGGCACGACGTGATCCTCGACGTCGGCGCAGGCACGTTCAAGCCAGTCGAGACCGACACGATCGAGGCGCACGACATGCACGCAGAGCGCTTCATGGTGCCACGCGAGGTGCTTGCCATGCTTGCAGGCGCCGCGCAAGAGCGGAACGCCGGGAAGCGTCGAGTCGTCGCAGTGGGAACGACCACCGTGCGCGCGCTCGAGAGCCTGCCCGATCCGCTGCCTGCGTCGGACCGCGAATTCGAGGCGATCACGCGCATCCTGATCTCGCCGGGCTTTCGCTGGCGCTTCACGGATGCGCTGATGACGAACTTCCACCTGCCGCGCTCGACGCTGCTTGCCCTTGTCGGAAGTTTCTGCGGCATGGAACTGATGCGGGAGGCGTACGCGACGGCCGTGCGCGAACGCTACCGGTTCTACAGCTACGGCGACGCGATGCTCGTGATTTGATCGGCCGCTGCGGCGCGGGGTGGGGTCTGCGCTATGCGGCGAACGCGGCGACCTCGCGCGGCAGCGCCTGGATCCCACGCCGCATCGACTTCGACACCGCGTAGCGCATCGAGCGCTCGAACCGCCGCGCAACCGAGCCTTGCGTGGGGAAGCCCATCTCGTTCATCCGGTCGATCGCATAGCGCCACGCGAGATACTCCTCGAGGCAGCGCGGCTTGTGCACACCCAGCCCGATCGCATGGTGTCCCACCTCGTGGAGGAAGATCGCGAGCCGCAGCGGGCTCGTCGGATACGGCGACTCGAGCGTGCGCTCGACCCTGCCGTCGCGATAGGTCCGTTCGACGGCGACGCCCGAGAGCGAGTTTCGCCAGCGCTTCACCGAAAGTCCGTACGTCGCGAGCATCTCGACCACAACTGCGTCGTACCGCCGCTGCGACGGTTTCCCGTGATCGACGCCCTTCGGCGGCTTGACCATGCTCCAACCCGCGGCAGACACTGCCGTTGCCCCTGCGGGAACCGGAGCATCCGTCGACTTGACCGGCCGTGCGCGCTTGAGCGACGCAGGGCGCCCCTTCGCGGGCTTTCCGCGCCGCGGCCGCTTCGCAACCCGACGCCCCCCGGCCCCGCCGAAGAGGCCCAACTGCTCGCGCGCAAAGTCAAAGAGCAACTGGACGAACGGCATCGCCGCCATCTATCGGCAATCCCAAGCGCACGCCTCGACTTGGATTGCGCCCGACGCGCCGCGCGCTGCGCAGAGGAGTTCCCTTCCGCAAGCCCCGCTCACGGCCTCGGCAAGAGCCGCCCGCCCACGACCTGCGGCCGTCCGCGCATGAAGTCGCTCCACGGCATCCCGCGGCCGCCAACCGGCTGCACCTCGAGAATCTCGATCGATCCGGACGCGGTCGCCACGAGGCCGTCGTCGCGCACGACGCCCGGTTCCCCGCCCCCGCCAGCCGCCTCGCGCACGCGCAGCAACTTCAACTCGATCCCTGCGATCGCCACCGTGCACCCGGGCCACGAATTGAGCCCGTTGATGCGCGCCCGCGCCGCGCGCGCATCGAGCGACGTGAGATCGATCGTCCCATCGGTCTTCGAGAGTTTCCGGGCACGCGTCGCCTTCGACTCATCCTGTACAAGGCCCCCCGCCCGACCGGCGGCATGCTCGGCAAGCACCGCGGTCAGCACCTCTGGCCCGAGTTGGGCAAGCGCGTCATGCACGTCGTCGGCGGTTTCCATGCCGCCGATCGGCCGCGCGCGCGTCGCGTACACGAGGCCCGCGTCCATCCGGTCCGCGATCGAGATGACGCTGACGCCTGTCTCGGCGCACCCCTCCATCACCGCCCGCTGGATCGGCGCCGCACCGCGATACGCGGGAAGGATCGAACCATGCAGGTTGATCGCAAACACGCCGTCGACAAGTTCGCGCGAGAGCTTCTGCCCAAATGCGATCACAACCCATGCGTCGGCGCCGACGCCTCGGATCCGCTCGACGACGTCGGGCGCGTTCACGTCGGGAGGACGGATGACCGGAATCCCGCGCGCCTCGGCACACGCGGCCACGGGCGTCGGCGTCAGCACCTTGCCGCGACCGGCGGGGCGATCGGGCTGCGTCACGACCAGCGCGATCTCGTGGTCGTTCGCGAGGTGCTCAAGCGAGGGAACGCCGAATGCTCCGGCGCCGAGAAAAACGAGCCGCACTGGGATCTCCTACCCGCCGGCGCGCTCGAGGTCGCGCAGCGCCCGGCGATTCGCAAGCTTGTCGATCGGACGCATGCGGTCGATGATGAGCACGCCCTCGAGATGGTCGTACTCGTGCTGCCACACCCGCGCGGGAAACCCGTCGCTCTCGAGGGTGAACTCGTTGCCTTCGAGGTCGAGCGCTCGAATGCGGGCGGCGCCCGGACGGAGGATCGTCCCCCGGATGTCTGGCAGGCTCAGGCAGCCCTCGTCGTGGGGGCACACGGCTCCGGTCGCGTCGAGGACGGGGTTGATGAACACGCGCTCCGGCTCTTCCTCGCGCGCACAGGTCAGGAAGATCCGAACGCTCTCGCCAAGTTGCGGCGCTGCGATTCCCGCGCCATCGAGCTCGCTCGCCACGCGGCGCATGTCGGCCACGAGATCCCGTACAAAGTCATCGATGGCGGCAACCGACTTCGCCTTCATTCGAAGAACTGGATCCGGGTGAAGAACGATGCCGCGGCCGCGTGACATCTGGCCATCGTAGGCCATCGGAGCCCGTCGTAGGGCGCGTCGCCGACGCATGCGCGTCACACTCGGGGCCGCCCGCGCGAGGGATTCTGCTGTTTGACCAAGGCGCCCGTAACTCGGTACCCTACGATGCAGTCGCGACCCTTGCGCGGGTCACGCATCCGGTCGTTTCGTGATCTCGGATACCCCGGGCAGGACTCGGCGATTCAAGGATAGGAGCCACGGATTGGGTCTCTTTTCGTTCGGTAAGAAGAAGCCTTCGGACCAGCCTCAGCCCGATCCTGCCCAGGCGGCCGGCGGAGGTGCCCCAGCGCCCGTCAGCGGCGCGTTCGTGGCCCAGCCCGACAAGGCTCGGAAGTTCTTCGATCACGCGAAGACCATCGCGCAGACGGGCAACTACGAGTATGCCCTGATGCTCTACGCGAAGGGCTTCCGCTTCGAGCCATCCGTGCTCGCGCGGCACGAGGACTTCTACAAGATCGCCGTGAGTTTCTACCAAGCGGGCGGCAAGCCGGCCGGCAAGGAAGAGATCCGCGAGCTCGAGGGTCCGAGTCCCGTCGACAAGTTCGTGCAGGCCGAGTACATCTGGGCCCGCGACGTCCTCAACATGGACCTCGCGTTCAGGATGCTCGAGGCCGCCGGCAAGGCAGGCCAGATCGAGTTCGGCTGCTGGATCGCTCCGAAGCTGCTCGACCTCTTGCGGAAGCAGCGGAAGCAGTCGAAGGCGATGTGGCTCAAGGCGAAGACGCTCTTCACGGCGGTCGAGGCCTACGCCGAGGCGTTCGCCTGCGTCGAGGAGGCGGTGCGCGTCGATCCGACCGACACCCAGCTCGCCGCCGACCTCAAGGAACTGACGGCGCGTCACGCGCTCAAGCAAGGCGGCTACGACAAGGCCGTCGGCGGCGGCGGAAACTTCACCTCGATGGTGAAGGACAGCGCCAAGCAGCAGCAGCTCCAGGAGCAGAACCAGATCGCCGCGAGCGCCGAGACGGAGGCCCGCAACCTCGAGCGCGCCCGCCAGGACTACGAGGCCAACCCGATGTCCTCGGATGCGATCCAGCGACTCGGCACGCTCCTTCGCCGCAAGGCCACCGAGGAGAGCGAGCACGAGGCGCACGATGTCTTCATGGCAGGCTTCGAGCGCCTCAGCGAGTATCGCTTCAAGATGCTCGCCGGCGAGATCCGCGTCATGCAGCTTCGCCGCAAGGTGAACGCTGCGCAGAAGAAGGCGGAGGCGAATCCATCCGACGCGGCTGCCAAGGCGGACCACGACGCCCTTCGCACTGGCCTTCTCGACCTCGAGCGCAACGAACTTCGCGAGCGTCAGAAGAATTACCCGACCGACCGCTCGATCAAGGCCGAACTCGGCCGCATCGAGTTCGAACTCGGCAACTACGAAGACGCCATGGCGTCCTTCCAGGCATGCAAGGAT
>JBIKXP010000174.1:0-6946 GCA_044355685.1 Phycisphaerales bacterium | reverse complement strand
CCCAGTCTGCCCGGCGGACGCTGGGCGGCGTCGGGTTCCCGATCCGCTGGTACGACCAGTGGTCCGCAAACTCGGCCGTCTTCTCGGGGAGCGGGCGCGTGGGCCGAGGGGTCCAGGCGGGTTCCGGTGCGGACCCGCCGACCGCGGGCGAGGCGAGTGGCTCGGATGCGCCGTTGACCGGGACGCGGCGGTTCGCGCCGGAGGCCTCGTCGGTCCAGCCAAGGCGGGCGCCAAGAACGGCTGCCGTTCCGAGCACCACGCCGGCGGCGATGGCGGTCCGGCGGGGCGCGGCCCCGAGGGGCGGGGTCGGCGTGCGTGCATCGGCCACGGACGCAGTATCCCGCATGGCCCGGCGCGAGCAAGAGCCGAGTCGCCGTTCACCCAGAAATCGCTCGATTGCGGCCGGTTTCCGAAACCGAGGGGCTTCGCGTTGGGATCGCGGGCCGATCGCGGTAACTTCCTCGCATGCCCTCGTTTGCATGGCCGCTCGCGCTGCAGTTCCTGCTGGCCCCGATCGGTGTCCCCGTCGTTCCGTCGAGCGCGGAAGCGGCACGTGGTCCCGCGCCGCTCGCGGGGACGAGCGCGGTCGACTTCGTGCGCGAGGCGTCGCGCCTTGCCGAAGCGTTGCGCGCGGACGACGACCGACGCGTGCCGGCGTCCGCGGCGCACGTGTCGGTCAACGAGCCGGTGCACGTGCCGGCGCACGTGCCGGCGCGGCTGCCGCTGATGGACGAAGTCCGACTGTCGCTGCGCCGGTTTCATCCTGTCTCGCGCGATGCGCGCGTCGAGGTCGGGCTTGCGAAGCGTGGATGCGCGCCGAACCTCGCGTCGGTTCTGCGCGAGGTCGTGCACTTCGAGGGTTCGGTCGAGGGCTGGCCGCGATCATCGTGCTACGTCGCCGTCGGCTCGACCGGCGTATCAGCGTGGATCGATCTCGGCGACGGGCGGGGGACCTTCACGCTTCGAGGCGCGGGTCCGGATCCCGATGCGGAGGGCCTCATCGACGGTCCCAGCGAGTTCGTGCGGACCAACGGCACAAGCGCCCCGGAAGTGCCCACGTGCGGCGGCGCGCTCGGACATGCGCACGGTCGCGGGGACGGGGATGGCGGCGTGGCCGGCACGGGCGCGCTTCCGCCTGGCGTTCGAAGGGTGGTCGAACTCGCGGTCGACAGCGACTACGACTTCTTCGCGATCTTCGGCGATCCAGTCGCGGCCACCGAATACGTGGCCGCGCTGAATGGCGCCGTGTCCGCGATCTACCGGCGCGACTGCGGTGTCTCGATCGTCACCGTCTACCTGCGGCTTCAGACCGATCCGGCCGACCTCTTCAACGAGAGCGATCCGCTCGTGCCGTTCCGCGACTACTGGTCGCCGCTGGCCGAGCCGGCGCGCGACCTCTTCACGCTCTACACGGGCCGTCGCAACCTGCCGTACGGCGGCGTCGCGTGGCTGAGCGCCGCGTGCGGCGACTTCGGCTTCTCCGTGAATGGATTCCTCATCGGCGCATTCGCCGATCCGGTCGCGACGAATCCCGGCAACTGGGACATCAACGTCGTCGCGCACGAGCTCGGCCACAATCTCGGCACGCGTCATACGCACGACTATGCGATCGACGCATGCGCCAGCGGCACCGTCCAGCGCGGCACGATCATGAGCTACTGCCACGTGGTCCAGGGCGCCAGCGCGAACATCGATCTCCGCTTCCACCGCGGGACGGTCGAGCCCATCGAGCAGTTCGTTGCGGCGACGACATGCCTTTCGAGCGATTGCGACGACGACGGCCTCTCCGATGCCGAGGAGATCGCGGCGGATCCTGCGCTCGACTCGAACCAGGACGGCATTCCCGACGGATGCCAGGACTGCAACGCGAACGGCGTGCCCGATCCGGTCGAGATCGCAGCCGGAGCGCTGGCCGACATCGACGGCGACAAGCGTCCCGACATCTGCGAGGAGGACTGCGATGCCGACGGCGTGCCGGATTCCGCGGAAATCGCGGGCAATCCGGCGCTTGACCTCGACGGCAACATGCGGCTCGACTCCTGCCAGCCCGACTGCGACGCCAATGGATTCGCGGATGCGATCGACATCGACGTCGACATGACGCTCGATCGGTCGCGCGATGGCCGGATCGACAGTTGCGAGGATTGCGACGGCGACGGCGTGAGCGACTTCGCGGAGCTCGAGGGCTCGCGGTCGCGATGGGTGGCGAGTTCCGCCGATGCGTTCCTCCGCGAGCTCGATCCGCGCTCGGGAGTCGTGCGTCGAACGGTCGTCTGTGGTCCGACCGGAGCGAACGATCTCGCCATCGGCGTCGACGGTCGCCTCTATGCCGCCGTCGGCGGCCAGGTCTGGGCCTTCGATCGTGTCCGCGACGCCGCGGCGTCGCCGTGGTCTCCGGTCCTCTCCGTCACGGTGCGCGGTCTTGCGATCGCGCCCGATGGATCGCTCGCGGCGCTTCTCTCGAACGGTCGGATTGAACTCCTGGGCGCAGACGGCATGGTCGCACGCACGTTCGTGGCGACCGGAGTTGCCTCGAATGCACGCGACATCGTCTTCCGAAGCCTTCCCGACGGCACACGCGATGCGCTCGTAAGCCATGACGGTGGCGTGATCGCGCGCTTTCAGTGGCCGACGGGCGACGGCGGCGTGTTCGTCACCGCCCCCGCCGGTCAGACGGGGCTGCGCGGCCTGTTTGCCTTTGCAGACGGATCGTTCCTCGTGATGAGCAACCAGGCGCGGGGCATCTATCGCTACAGCGCCGCGGGCGTGCGCGGGGGGCTCTGGTCGGTGGAGACGGGTTCGATGCTGAACGGGATGCACTCGATGTGCGATGCCGGCGACGGACGCACCATCCTCGCGACCGCCGCCTCGAGCTCGTCGACCGTGAACGGCTACAACCGAACGACGGGCTACACCGAGCGCACCTATCGCGTCTACCCGACCGATGCGCCGAGTGCGACTGCGATCGTCGTCGCGCCGCCGAGCGGGACCGATGCGAACGGCAATCTCGTGCCCGACGAGTGCGAGCCGACTGGCGCTGACATCAACGGCGATGGCAGCGTCGACTCCGCCGATCTCGGGATTCTGCTGTCCTCGTGGGGAGTCTGCGCCGGATGCGCCGCCGATCTCAACGGCGATGGCGGCGTGGACTCCGCGGACCTCGGCGTCCTGCTTGCGGCGTGGGGGTGAGGCGCGGCTACACTGGCGGCCATGTCCGACGGGAGCGCAACGCGCGGCTTGGAACTCGGCTTGGAACTCACGGGATGGAGCGTCGCCGCGTGCGCGCTTCTGATCGCGCCTTTCGCGCACATCTGGTGGGATCGGCCGATCGCGGAAGCGGCGCGCAGCCACGGCTTGCTCGAGTCGCAGGTGCTGCAATGGACGACGGAGCTCGGTGAAGGCGTCTGGTGGCTGGCGCCATCGGCGGTGCTGTTCGCGGTGGCTGCGATCCAGAAGCGCCACAACCTCGCGCGCTGGGCGTTCGCCCTGTTTGTGGCGGTGGCGGGAAGCGGACTGCTGACGATTCTCGCGAAGTTCCTGTCCGGAAAGACGCGCCCGAAGCGCTGGTTCGAGGCGCAGGACTTCGGCTTCTATCCGCTGACCTACGGCTATGACTACAACAGCCTGCCGAGCGGTCACGCGACGACGGCGGGGGCTGCGGCGATGGTGCTTGCCCTCGCGTTTCCGCGCGCGGCGCCGGTGATCCTGCCGCTCGGCGTCCTGCTCGCGACCACGCGCGTCGCGATCCAGGCGCACTATCTCAGCGACATCTGCGTGGGGCTTGCGATGGGCATCTCGTGCGCGATTCTCACCTTCGTCGTCTGGCGGCGATGGTGGCCGGCCAGCGTGCCGCGTGCGTGAGTGCATGCATGCCCGCAGTCGAAGTCTGCGGAACGGGTGATGTCAGCCGTCGACTCCCGCGCGCGTCGTTCAGCAGGCCCAGGTTGACGGGTATTCGGCCTGCATGCCGCCGCTCAGATCCTCGCACCGCACTCGCCTGGCGCGAAGAGATGCACATGCGCCGCGTCGAATGAAACGCCCACGGCATCGGCTTCGCGGACATGGGCGGCATCGTCAGCGTTGACGCGTGCGAGCATTCGGCCCCACGCCGTGTCGAGCGCGATGTCGGTGCGATCGCCAAGGCGCTCGACGGCGGCCACCGTTGCGGCGATCGAGTGATCCGAGTTCGGCCGCACGAGCCTGAGGCGGTCCGGCCGCACGCCAAGCGCGCACGGGCGCGGCGCCATCAACCGGCCGACCGGCATGCGAACGCCGTTCGCCAGGAAGTCGCCGCCCTCGACGTGGCCGTCGACGATGTTCATCGGCGGCGTGCCGATGAAGCCCGCGACGAAGCGGTTCGCCGGCTTGTCGAAGCACTCCTGTGCGCTTGCGTTCTGTTGGATGCGCCCCTTGTGCATCACCACGAGGCGGTCGGCAAGCGTCATCGCCTCTTCCTGATCGTGCGTCACGTACACGATCGTCGCGCCAAGTCTGCGGTGCAGCATGCGAAGTTCGGTGCGCGTCTCGATGCGCAGGCGCGCGTCGAGGTTCGACAACGGCTCGTCGAAGAGAAAGACCTTCGGATCGCGCGCGATCGCGCGGCCGACCGCAACGCGCTGGCGCTGGCCGCCCGAAAGTTCGCGCGGATAGCGGTGGAGAAGCGTGTCGAGGCCGAGCGTCTTCGAGACATCGGCCACGCGCGCCGCGATCTCCGCGCTTTCGGCCGCCCGCGCGCCACCCGCGCCCGAAAGCACGGCGACAAGCCCGCTCCGGTGCGTACGCCGCGTTTCGAGCCCGAACGCAATGTTCTCGGCGACCGTGAGATGCGGGTAGAGCGCGTAGTTCTGGAAGACGAACGCGATGTCGCGGTCCTTCGCGGGAAGGTCGTTGACGCGCGCACCGTCGATCTCGAGCACGCCCGCCGAGATCTCCTCGAGGCCCGCGATCATGCGCAAGGTCGTGCTCTTGCCGCAACCCGACGGGCCGACGAGCACGCAGAACTCGCCGTGCGCGATGGCGAGATCGACGCCCTCGACCGCGCGTACCTTCGCGCCGTTCGCGCCTTCGTAGACCTTGTCGACCTTGGTGAGCTTGACGGTTGCCATCGTGGTGTCCTCAGCCCTTCACGGCGCCGCGCGCAAGGCCCTCGACGAAGGTCTTCTGCGCTGCGATGAAGAGGATGATGCAAGGGATCATGGTGAGCACCGAGAGCGCCATCAGGAGATGGACGTCCTCGAGCCCGCCGTACTGGTTCTTGAAGCCGTTGAGCGCGACCGCCAGCGTCGCACTCTCGTCGGAGTGAAGATAGATGAGCGGCGCGAGGAAGTCGTTCCAGGTGCCGATGAAGGTGAACACCGCGCAGATCGCCGTGACGGGACGGCAGAGCGGCAGCATGATCTTCCACCAGATCGCAAGGTGCCCGAGTCCGTCGACGCGCGCGGCCTCGACGAGCGACTCGGGAATCTGCGCGATGAACTGGCGGTACATGAAGATGAAGAACGCGTTGCCGAAGAACGCGGGCACCACGAGCGGAAGGATCGAGTCGATCCAGCCGAACTGCCGGAACAAGAGGAAAAGCGGGATCATCGTCACCTGGCCTGGCAGCATCATGGTGCCGAGCATGACGAGGAAGAGCGGGTTGCTGCCGCGGAAGCGCAGGCGCGCGAACGCGTAGCCGACGAGGCTCGATGAAAGCACAGTGCCTATGACGACGAGCACCGTCACCACGATCGAGTTCGCAAGCGCGTCGGTGAAGCCCCACCATGGGGTGCTGCCGGTCTCGCGGATCGCGTCGATGTAGTTGCCGGGCTGCGGGCTCGGCGGCAAAAGCGCGATGCCGGCGCTGCCGGTGACCGCGGCCTCGGCGCGCGCGGGCGTCTCGAGACTCACGACCGCCATCCACCACAACGGGAAGATGAACGCCGCCGTGCCCATGATGAGCACGAACCAGAGGATGGCTGTGGCGAGCGGAGAACGCTTCATTTGCGCAGGCTTTCGTAGTAGACGACGCGCGCGCTCGTCCTGAGGATGATGCCCGTCAGCACAAGCACGATGAGCAGGAGGATCCACGCCATCGCGCTCGCGTAGCCCATGTCGTAGAGCTCGAACGCTTTGTTGTAGAGATAGAGCACGTAGAAGCGCGTGAGGTCGCCGGGTTCGCCTCCGGTCATCACGAACGCCTGCGTGAACACCTGGAACGAGCCGATCACCGCCATGATGAGGTTGAAGAGGATGACGGGCGACAGCATCGGCAGCGTGACGCGGAAGAAGCGGCGCACGGGGCCCGCGCCGTCGATCTCGGCTGCCTCGTAGAGCTCGCGCGGGATCTGCTGGAGCCCGGCGAGGTACACCATCATCGAGCCACCGACGAGCCAGAAGCTCATGATCGCGAACGCGGGCGCGCCGAGGATCGCCGCATCCTTCCCGAACCACTCGGGGCCGGGGATGCCCACGGCCTCGAGAACGGCGTTGAGGAGGCCGCCTTCGGAATCGAAGATCCAGCGCCAGAGGATGGCGACACCAACACCCGCGAGCACGCTTGGCAGGTACCACGCGGCGCGGAAGAAGGCGATGCCACGCACCTTCTGCATCATCACGACGGCCGCGAGGAGTGCGAGGAACTGGCCGATCGGCACCGCGATCAGCGCGTAGTAGACCGTCACCTTGAAGGACGTATGGAAGCGCGTGTCGCGCGCGACGAGTTGCGCGTAGTTGTCGGCTCCGACCCAATTCGCGCTCGTCAGCGGTCCGATGCCCTTCCAGTTCGTCATCGAGAGGACGAGCGAGAGGAGGATCGGGAACGCCATGAACAGCAGGAATCCGAGCACCCACGGCGAGACAAGCAGGAATCCCGCGCGTTCCTCGCGTCGCGCGTTCATGCCGCTCGGCGCGCGCAGCAGGAAGTAGGCGAATGTCGCCGCACATGCGCCGAGAAGCGCGAGGCCTG
>JBIKXP010000173.1:0-6979 GCA_044355685.1 Phycisphaerales bacterium | reverse complement strand
CGCCGCCTTGGTTGGTGGCTGCCAGAACGGCAAACCCCTTCTCGGGCGCAAGCCACGCCACGCAGTACCACATGGTGTTGGATCCGGCGTGCGTCAGCACATTGCCGCCCCATGGTCGCGTTGCGCTCTTCCATCCGAGCGCTTCGTACGGCGCATCCTTCGAGCGCTCATGCAGCTTCGGCAGCTCGCGCGCAGCGCCCTCGAGTGGCGCTGGGGCCCTTGCCCCAAGATGAAACCCGATGAACCTGGCCCACTCGCCAAGCGGCATGTGCAGCGTGCCCGCCGGCGCGATCGCGTTCGGGTTGTCGATCTCGCGAGGCAGGCCCTTCTCGGTGTGCCCGACCGGTGACGCCGCGTCCGTCTTCGTGGGCACGCCGAAGCCGAAGCGCTTGATTCCAAGCGGTGCCAGCACACGCTCGGCGAGGAGCGTCTCGTAGTCCTTCCCTTCGCCCGCGACGACCTCGATCATGCGGCCCGCGATCGCGTAGCCCTGGTTCGAATAGGCGTAGGTGCCGATGCCGACCGGCGCCTTCCCGAGCGTCGCCTCGACGAAGGCGGCACGGCAGGCGCTCGGCGACTCCGCACAGTTCCACGCAGCGTCCCACGCCTTCGGATCGGCGTTCGCGGGCGCGCCTCCGCGGTGGCGCAGCAACTGCTCGAGCGTCACGGGCCGCCATGCAGGGTCGATGTCCGGAAGCGTCAGGCCGACGGTCTCGCCGATCGAGCTATCCCACCGAAGCGCACCCTCTGCCACAAACACAGCGGCAAGCGTCGCCGTGAAGGCCTTCGTGCAGGAGCCGAGATGCATGCGGTCATCGACGGTCACGCCCGCATCCTCACCCGCGCGGCGCACACCATCGGCGCCGATCGCATGGACGCCATCCTTCGTGACCACGGCGCAGACAAGCGCGGGGACCTTGCCGACCGGCCGGATCTCGCGGGCGATCTTCACCGCGTCGACAGGCGGAAGTGCCTCGCCCGCCCGCGCCGTCGAACAGAGACCGGACACGACGGAAAGGACGGCGAACGCTGCACGCATCATGCGCACAGCATACGCTCCGCGCATGGCGCGCCCAAGCATCCCGACGCTCTCGGAGAAGCCCACCGCACGCGACCGCGCGAAGGGCATCCTGCGCGTCGGCGAGCGCACCGTGCTGCGATTCGCGCGGCAGGACGACGTGCGTGAGTTTCTCGCGATGATGGAACGTTCGCGCGAGCACCTCGCGCCGTGGTTGCCCCGTTCGGCGCGAGCGAGCGAGCAGACGCTTGCGAGCAAGTTTAAGCGCATGCTGCCGCCCGAGTGCAACACGCCCACGAAGCTGCGTGTCCTCGTGTGCGCGCGCGAAGCCGACGACACCGGTCCGGCCGGCCGCATCGTCGGCGTCGTCTCGCTTGGCAACATCAGCGAGTGGCCGCAGCTCGCGGCCACCACCGGCTATTGGCTCGGCGCGGGCGAAACGGGCAAGGGCTTCATCCGCGACGCGCTCGCGTCGCTCCTCGACATCGCGTTCGAGGAGAAGAAGCTCCACCGCGTGGTCGCCAACATCATGCCCGCGAATCGCCGCTCGCACGCCGTCGCCGAGGCGCTTGGCTTCACGAAGGAAGGCGTCTCGCGCGGACTCATCGAGATCGATGGCGCGTGGCGCGACCATGTCGTGTGGTCGATGCTGTCGACGGAATGGCGAGGCGGCGCGCTCGACCGGACTGGTGACGCCGGCTCGAAGCGCCGTGCCGCCGCAAGGGGCGCCCGGCGCGGCTGACGCGGCCCTGCCGAAGTTATCCGCGCTTCGATTCCGGTCGATGACGGCGCGTTGACTTGCCCTCGTGCGCCGTCCGCAGTACGCTTCCCGACCCGCGGGAGCCTTGTCCGCGGCACAACTCACGGGCCTGTAGCTCAATTGGGAGAGCGCTTCCATGGCATGGAAGAGGTCGTCGGTTCGAGCCCGATCAGGTCCACCTCAAGACTCGCCGCAGGCATACGCCTGCGGCGGTGTCGTTTTGTGGCTGGGGCATCGGTTCCGTCCGACAGGCCGTTTCGCAACGCACTTCCCCACCCGCGTCGCCGCCGAACGCGCGGCTCCGCCGTCACGGCGTCAAGAACCATGCCAGCACGCGGCCGTAGAGATCTGCCCAGCCGTCGCGCGGCGGGGTGCCCGCGAATCGGAATCCGTGGTCCGCACCCTCCACGCGGTCGTAGGACGGCTCCTTCCCACACGCGAGGAGGTGTGCGTAGAGCAGATCGGCCGACGCGGGATCGACCGCCTCGTCTGCGGTGCCCTGCGCGATGTAGATCTTCGCGTCCACGCCCTCGAGTTGCTCCATCGGCGACGATGCGAGGAAAGTCGACCAACGGCGATAGGCGAAGCCGAAGAACTGCTTCTCGGTGCTCATGGGATCGGCTTGGATCCTGCGCCATTCGTCGACCACGAACTGAATGCGCTCATCGGGATTCTCAGACACCCCGTTGAAGAAGATCCCCTTGCGCGCGAGCGTCAGGATGTCGAACAGCTGGCTGCCTCCGCCGCCCGCGACGCAGGCGACATGCGTCACGAGGCCCGGCAGGTCGCGCGCGACCTTGCACGCGACGAGGCCGCCTTCGGAGTGGCCGATGACGAGCGTGGTCGCCCGCTTCACCGCAGGCGACTGCTGCGCAGCGCGAATCGCCGCCTCGATCGCTTCGGACCAACGCTCGAGCGTGTGCTCTTCGTTGTACGAATCGGGGCATGGCGTCGCCTGCCGGTACGGATCGAGGTACTCGATCCCGGGCTTCTCGACGACCAGCGTCACCGCGCGTTCGCCCGCAACCGCGGGAACCGTCCCATGCCCTCCCATCGGACGGATCGTTCCATCTTCAGGGCGACGCCCAAAGACCGAGCAGCACGCTGAACCATGGATGTAGACGACAAGCGGCAGCGGCGTCGCCTTCGCCGCCTCGGGGATGTAGAGGTAGAAGGTGATCCTCCGCCCGAAGCGGTCGGTGGTGAAGTTTCGTTCGCAGGAAATCTCAGCGACCGGACCCTGCCGCTCGAGGCGATAGGGCGCGGCGGCCCTCTCCGCGCACGGGGCCGCCATGCAGGAAGTCAGAAGCAGAATGGGAAGCAGAAGGACCGCTGGGAAGGTTCGGTTCATGGCGCGACAGCATGGGGGGTTTCGGCACCGTCGCGAGCCGTGATCGCCGACAGCTGGAGTCGGTCACAGATGCGTCGGGTGGGTTGATCCGTCGTCCAATCCGCACCTTTCGAGCTGGCGGGGCGGCCCAATTGCGGGCACGGCCCCCGCTTCTATCGGCGTTACGCTGCCGAAATGCTCGCATTCCTCGCAGCGTCGCTTCTCGCCGCCTCCGCATGCGCCGCCGCCGATCGCGCCGCGGACCAGACCCTTGGCTACTACCGCATGCCGGCGATCCACGGCACGACGATCGTGTTCGTGGCCGAAGGCGACCTCTGGCGCGTGAGCACCGCAGGCGGCACGGCCTCGCGGCTCACCTCGCATCCGGGGGAGGAGCGCGACCCGTCGATCTCGCCCGACGGCAAGCTCGTCGCGTTCACCGCGGCGTACGAAGGCCCGCGCGAGATCTACACCATGCCGCTCGACGGCGGCCTGCCCGTGCGACGCACCTGGGACGCCGCTCGCGTCGGCGCGACGGGCTGGACGCCCGCGGGCACGCTCGTCTACACGACGAATGCGGGCAGCGACTTTCCCGGCGCGCGATCGTGGCGCCACGACTGCGCGACCGACGCTCGCAGCCAGGTCCCGCTGGCGCAGTGCGCCGAGACCGCTTTCCTTGACGAATCTCGCATGGTGTTCACGCGGCTCGCGTTCCAGGGCAGCCACACCGACCGCTACAAGGGCGGCACCGCGCAGCAGCTGTGGAGCTTCACGCTGCCGATTCCCGATGCCGAGACGGCCGAGGCGAAGCCGCTGACCGCGGACTTCGAAGGCACGAGCCGCAGGCCGCTCGCGTGGCGCGACCGCGTCGTCTTCACGAGCGACCGCAGCGGGCGCATGAACCTCTGGTCGATGAAGCCCGACGGCAGCGACCTTCGCCAGCACACGAAGCACGCAGAGTTCGACATCGGCAGTTCGTCGATCGACGGCGACAGCGTCGTCTATCAGCTCGGCCCCGATCTCTGGATCCACGACCTCGCGAAGTCGACCGACACCAAGCTCGCGGTCCAGATCGCGTCGGACTTCGACCAGATGCGCGAGCGTTGGGTGAAGGATCCGGCGTCGGCGGTCAGCGCCGCGCATCTCTCGCCCGACGGCGACCGCGTCGCGTTCACGATCCGCGGCCGCGTGTTCGTCGTGCCCGTGCAGCCAACGCAGGGCCGCACGGTCGACGCAGACCGCCGCAGCGGCATCCGCTACCGCGAGGCGGCGTTCATGCCCGACGGCGCGCGAATCGCCGCGATCTCCGACGAGTCCGGCGAGCTCGAGATCACCACGCTTCCCGCAAACGGCGTCGGCGCGCCCGAACGGAAGACGACCGGCGGCGACACCGTGCGCTGGCTCGCAGTGCCTTCGCCCGACGGAAAGCGCATCGCGCACACCGACAAGCGCCTGCGCCTCTGGGTGCTCGACCTCGAGAGCGGAGAGAACACGCTCGTCGAGGAGAACACCGTCGACCAGCCCACGGATCTCGCGTGGTCGCACGACAGCCAGTGGCTTGCGTACGCATCGCCCGCCGCGTCGAACGCCAACATGCAGGTGCGGCTGTGGCCGGTCGCGGGCGGCAAGCCCGTCGCCGCGACCACCGACCGCTACGACAGCTTCAAGCCGCAGTGGAGCGCCGACGGCAAGTTCCTGTACTTCCTGTCGAACCGCTCGTTCCGATCCGCCGTGGGCAGCCCGTGGGGGGCGCGCGCGCCAGAACCGTTCCTCGCGACGCCTGGGCTCGTGTTCGAGCTCGCGCTGAAGCGCGACGCGCGATCGCCGTTCACGCCCGACGACGAGGTGCAGAAGGCGGCGAAGCTCGCCGAGAAGCAGAAGAGCGAGGTAGCGAAGGACGGCAAGGACGCGAAGGACGGCAAGAACGCGAAGGACGAGAAGGACGAGAAGGATGAGAAGAGCGAGAAGAACGACGCCGCGCCAGCCAGCGACAAGAAGCCCCCCGCGAAGGTCGAGATCGATCTCGACGGCCTCGCCGCGCGCATCGAGCAGCTGCCCGTGAGGCCGATGAACTTCGCCAATGGTCCGCTTCTCGCCACCGACGACGCGCTCTTCTGGATGAGCTTCGATCCGGTCGGCGGCGACGAGGATGGCCCGGGCGCGGGCACGCTCATGGCGCTCGCGATCGGCAACGAGAAGCCAGAGCCGGTCGAGGTCGCATCGGGCGTGCGCAGCGCAGAGCTTTCTGCGGACGGCAAGCGCCTGCTCCTGCAAATGCCAGCGGGACCGAAGTCGTCGCAGTGGTTCGTCATCGCCGCGAAGCCCGCGAAAGCGACGCTCGAGAAGCCCGTCGATCTCGGCGGCATCACGCTTTCGGTGACGCCAACCGACGAGTGGCGCCAGATCATGGTCGACTCGTGGCGGATGCTGCGCGACTACTTCTACGACCGCGACATGCACGGCGCCGACTGGAAGGCCGTGCGCGCGAAGTACGAGCCGTGGATCGCGCGCGTCCGCAGCCGCGAGGAACTGAACGATGTCTTCCAGGAGATGACCGGCGAGCTTTCGGCGCTGCACCACTTCGTGCGCGGCGGAGACCTGCGCGAAGGCAACGACCGCATCGCGATCGCCTCGCTCGGCGCCGATCTTGCGCGCGACGAGGCCGCGGGCGGCTGGCGCGTCACGGCCATTCCGACGAGCGACCCCGACGAGCCGACGATGCGCTCGCCGCTTGCTGCGCCGACGGCGCGCATCGCGGTCGGCGATGTGATCCGCGCGATCGACGGCGTGCCGACGCTCTCGGTGCCGCATCCTGCGGTGCTGCTGCGCAACAAGGCGGGTCGGCAGGTGCTGCTGAGCGTCGTCGCGAAGGGCGCGACCGACGCGCGCGACGCGATCGTGCGTCCGTTGAGCGCGGCCGACGACACCGAGCTGCGCTACCGCAGCTGGGAAGTCACGCGCCGCATGCGCGTCGAGGACGCCGGCAAGAGCGACATCGGCTACATCCACCTCAGCGCGATGGGCGGCGAGAACTTCGAGCAGTTCGCGCGCGACTTCTATCCCGTCTTCACGCGCAAGGGCCTCGTCATCGATGTCCGCGGCAACAGGGGCGGCAACATCGACAGCTGGGTGCTGAGCCGCCTGATGCGCAAGGCGTGGATGTACTGGAACCAGCACGCCGGCCGCGATCCGAGCTGGAACATGCAGTACGCGTTCCGCGGGCACATGGTGGTGCTGTGCGACGAGCGCACCGCGTCGGACGGCGAGGCGTTCGCCGAGGGATTCCGCCGACTTGGGCTTGGCAAGGTGATCGGCACGCGCACCTGGGGCGGCGAGATCTGGCTGACCGCGAGCAACTCCGCCGTCGACGGCGGCCTCACGAGCGCAGGCGAGCGCGGCGTCTTCGATGACAAGGGCGTCTGGCTGATCGAGGGCCGCGGCGTCGAGCCGGACATCAGCGTCGACAACCCGCCGCACGCGACCTTCGGCGGCGCCGACGCGCAGCTTGACGCCGCGATCGCGCATCTCCAGAAGCTCATCCAGGAAGACCCGCGCGAGATCCCGCCGGTGCCGAAGGCACCGGTGAAGGCGACGGTGAAGTGAGCGCGCTGCGCGGCGCGCGTGTCACGCGCGATCGACGCGATAGATCATCCGCTCGCTCGGCACGCCGCCCACCGGGACCATCTCGCGGCGGTCGAAGCGCGCGCCGATCCTCTCGAGCGCGCGCTGGGAGCGCACGTTGCGCGGGCTCACGTGGAACCACACCGTGCGCGCGAAGCCGAACGCGTGGGCGATCATCAGCCGCTTCACCTCGCCGTTGAAGGCGCCGCCCCAGTAGGCGCGCGCGAGGTAGGTGTAGCCGATCACCACA
>JBIKXP010000172.1:0-7107 GCA_044355685.1 Phycisphaerales bacterium | reverse complement strand
AGGGATCGGCACCGGCCGCTGCGTCGCTTCGCAACTCGAGGTGAACAGGGGAAACGCCGGCATGCGAACGACTCCTGCACCCCGCGGATCGGGCAGTGCATCGTGGTTCCGCCTCAGTCGGATCGATCTCTCAGACGTCGCGGCGCGAGTGCCGAAGCCCGAGCCCCGGTCTGCATGCCGCTGCGTTACGGACAGGCGCCCCACGCGCTCAGCAGCACGCCAAGATCGCCGGAGTCGACCTGGAAGTCGCCGTTCAGGTCTTCGGGAATGCTCTTCCCAACGCTGCCCCATGCGGAGAGCACGCTGCCGAGATCGGCCGAGTCGACGGCGCCGTCACTGTTGATGTCGCCGACGCACGGCGGCGCATCGAAGATGGTGACGCTGAACTGCGCGATCTGCGTGCAGGAGTTCGGGCCAAAGGCGAACAGGCTCCAACCATTTCCATTGAAGAACGACGCGTTGTTCGTGTAGAAGCCGAGGTACTGCGTGGTGCAGCTCGAGACTTGGAATCCAAACTGACCCGCGTAGTTGAAGTTGCGGCACTTGATCGACCAGCCGACGTTGTTGAAGCCACCTCGGGTGCGGACCCCGGGCAGCGGGATGTCGATCTCGAAGAACGTCGCAACGCCCGGCTGCGCAGGGGGGAGCTTCACGCCCTCGATTGTGGTCGAGTAGAGCACATCGCCCGTGCCGAACACGAGGCGGCTGGGATCGCCGTCGTTCAGCGTGAACTCGATGTCGGTCGAGCCAGGCACGTTGCTTCCCCACGTCGCAAGACGCAGCTTGATGCTCGACAGGCCAACGCCCGGAGCGCCTGGCCCCGGTCCAAGCCAACCGCTGTCGCCGTACGTGACGACCGCGGCGTTCGAAGCGTTGAACGGCGTGAACGAGCCGAGGTCGTCGCCCGAGCTGAAGACGACGTTCTGCGCCGATGCGCCGGTGATGATCGCGAGCGCCGCGAAGGCTGCGCCCGCCGCGATGGACTTGAGGGAAGTGAACATTCCCGAAGTCTACAGGGGGTGCGCGCGAAACCAATCGTCAAATCGCAGGCGCACACCGATTGAACCGCCGGGCGACCCCGTCCCGCCTTCCGCGCCGCCTTCCACGTCGCCTTCCACGTCCGCGGTGTTCAGCCGTCCGAGGGGGCTTCGCAAGGCATGCGCGGCCGCAATCGGGCGGGCGCGGGGGCGATTTCCGACAAATTCTCGGGGTTCGACTTGTGGATCGCGGGGTTCGCTGCACACTTGCGTGTCCGTTCCCTCCCGCGTTTGTTCCATTTTTGGAGTCCCTCAAGCCATGTCTGAGATCACGAATCTGTCGGCACGTTCGAATTGTTCGGCTCGCGCGGCCTACTCGCTTGCAGCAGGCGCTGCAGCGGCGGCGGCGCTCAGCGCGAGCGGCGCGATCGTTTACTCAGGTGTGCAAGACATCGCGATCGCCCAGTTCAGCTCGCTGAACCTCAACATCGACGGCGACGCCTACGGCGACCTCCTCCTGAAGAACTATGTCTTCGGCGGCGGCAACTACCAGGGCGCCACGGTCAACTTCTCCCCGGGCAAGCTGATGTCGTTCAACGCGAACGGCTTCGCCTATGCGTCCGCGCTCAACGCGGGCGTCACGGTCAGCTCGTCGTCGGTTGGCCCGAGCTTCTTCGGCTCGATGGCCTACGGCGGCGCGAACCCGAACGCGCAGTTCAACAACGCGTCCAACAAGTACCTCGGCCTCTCCTTCGCGAGCGGCGCGAACACCTACTACGGCTGGGTGCGCGTGAGCCTCAGCAACGCAACCGGCAGCTTCATGGTCCATGACTGGGCCTACGAGAACTCCGGCGACAGCATCCAGACCGGCGCCGTCCCCGCGCCGGGTGCTCTCGGCATCCTCGCGGCCGGTGCGTCCGGTCTCGGGCTGCTCCGCGGCCGCAAGCGCTCGAAGTAAACGCTTGAGTCAACCCGTCTAGGAAACACACAGCGCGCCCGCAATTGCGGGCGCGCTGTACTCTTGCGTCATGAGCATCGCGCAACCATCTCGAGCAACGGCCCCCGGCCTTCCGCGCCGCGTGCTTCTCGTCGGCTGGGACGCCGCCGACTGGCAGATGATCGAGCCGCTGCTCGCGCAGGGGCTGATGCCGACGCTCGCGAGGTTTCTCGAGCGTGGCGCGTCGGGCAACCTCGCCACCACCCGTCCGATCCTCTCGCCGATCCTCTGGAACACGATCGCGACCGGCAAGCGCCCAGACGCGCACGGCGTGCTGGGATTCACCGAGCCAGACCCCGACGGCGCCGGCATCCGCACGACCGCCAGCACCAGCCGTCGCTCGAAGGCGCTGTGGAACATCCTGACGCAGAGCGGCCTTCGCTCGAACGTGGTCGGCTGGTATGCGTCGCATCCGGCCGAGCCGATCGAGGGCGCGATGGTGTCGAACCAGACGGAGTTCCGCAACGCCGAGGAAGCGCCGCTCTCGCCGCTCCCCGTGAAGTCGGTGCATCCGCCGGAACTCGCCGAACGGCTCGCAGAGTGCCGCGTGCATCCGTCGGAACTCGACGCCACCGCGGTCCTTCCCTTCGTTCCAGACGCCGAGCGCGTCGCGCGCCGGCCGACGCACCGGCTCGACAAGTTGCTGGGCATGCTGGCGCAGACCGCATCGGTGCAGGGCTACGCCACCGAACTCCTCGCAGGGGGCGACTGGGACTTCACGGCGGTGTACTACGAGGGAATCGATCGCTTCGGCCACGAGTTCATGGAGTTCCATCCGCCGAAGATGGACGCCGTCTCGCAGGAGGATTTCGAGGCATACCAGCACTGCATGGTTGGAATCTATCGCTTCCACGACATGATGCTTGAGTCGCTCCTCGCGCTCGCGGGCGAAGACACGGCGGTGGTCATCGTCAGCGACCATGGATACTGGAATGACCATCGGCGTCCCGACCCGAAGGCATCGGAGTCGAACCCCGTCGCGTGGCACAGGCCGTTTGGAATCTTCGCGGCCGCGGGCCCCGGCATCCGCGCGGGCGCACGGCTTCACGGCGGCTCGATCCTCGACATCGCGCCCACGGTGCTCGCGCTGCTCGGCCTCCCTGCGGGCAGGGACATGCCGGGGCGCGTCCTCGCGGAGGCACTCGACGGTGTCCCGTCCCTCGAGCGCATTGATTCGTGGGAATCCGTCGAGGGGCCGTGCGGCATGCACCCCGCCGATCTGCGCATCGACCCGGTCGAGGCGCACGCCGCGCTCGAGCAGCTCGTGGCGCTTGGCTACATCGAGCCGTTGGGTGCCGACGCGGAGAAGACCCGACGCGACACGATCGCCTCGAATCAGTTGCAGTTGGCGCAGTCGCATGTCGACGCGCAGGAGTTTGCGAAGGCGGTGGCTGTGCTCGATGGACTCGACGCCACGTTCCGAGGGTCCGGGCTCGTGCGGTTGCTTCGTGCCCAGTGTCTCCACGGGTTGCGCGACTTCGCCGGAGTGCGCGCGGAACTCGACTCGCTCGGTGGCGAAGAGGCGCTGGGGGCGCCGGCCACGCTGTTGCTCGCGGCCGCCGAGTTTGCGTCGGGAGACGCGCGCGCCGCGCTTGCGCGCATCGATCGCGCCATCGCCGCGACCGGCACGCAGGACGACCTCCGCATGCTGCGCGCGCGTTGCCTGCTGGCGATCGCGATGCCTCGCGAGGCGAGCGTCGATCTCGAGGCTGTTCTTGCGTCCGATCCGGAGAACGCAGACGCGCTTGGCGTGCTCGCCGACTGCGCGCTCCGCATGGGTGACGCCGAGCGCGCGCTCGAGCACGGCATGGCGTCGGCCGCGCTCTCGATGTCGAACCCACGCGTCCACCTCACCATCGGCCGCGCGTTCATGGCGCTTGGTTCACCGGGCGAGGCTGCGACCGCCTTCGCGACGGCCTGCGCCCAAGCACCCGGCTGGGACGAGGCGGTCGCCGCGCTCGAGGAAGCTCGTCAGGCCGCCGCCGGGCGTCGGTGAGCGACGCGGCCGCAGCGTCAGCAACGCCCCGCGCGCCTACTGACAGCCGCCCCAGCCGCTCAGGAGAAGCCCAAGGTCGCTGCTGTCGACGGCGCCGTTTCCGTCGATGTCGGCGGCGCAGCCCGCGCAGGCGCCCCACGCGCTCAACAAGAGGCCGAGGTCGCTGCTGTCGACGGCGCCGCTCTGATCGATGTCCGCAGGGCATTCGCTTGCGCGAAGGACGGTGACGGCCATGTAGTCGTGGAACGTCTCGTCGTTCTGCCTCTCGCCATAGACAAGGAACCGGATCGTGCCGTCGGCCGCGACATAGTTCGAGATGTTCGAGCTGATGCGACCGACGAGCGTCTCGTCGCGGTTGCCGGCGAAGCTGTCGAGGTAGCGGTTCTGACCGACGAGTCCGTTCGCATCGCCCCAGTTTCCAAGGGCGTTGTTCCAGACGTAGAGCTCGACCTGCGTGCAGGCGTCTGCGAAGCCTTCCCATTCGACCTTGATCTCGTCGATGTCGGCGGGCGCCTCGGTCAGCGTGAAGCGGAACGCGTGCGTCGCCTCATTGCCAGAGGAGAGCCCTGCGGTGATGTAGCGATTCGCATCGGTGATGCCGCCGGTCGCGTTCGACGTCGACATCGCGGTGTAGTTCGCGGCCGTCAGCGCGGTTGTCACCGGATTGCTGTTGGCGTTCACGTTCGTCCACGACCCGGTCTGGCGCGCGAAGCCGAACTTGTTCACGCCGGCACCGCTCGCGAAGGTGTAGACGTTCGCGGTGCCCGGGCGCTGGCGATAGGGGTTGCTTACGGCGACCGTCGTGTCGCCGTCGGCCGCGCGCGCAGTCACGCGCATCAGCGCTCCGTCGGTCGCGCCTGCCGGCACCGTCCAGTTGAACGAGCCGGTGTCGGGAATGGCGCTTGCGATCGGCGTCCACGACGCGCCGCCGTCAAGCGAGTAGGCGAGGTCGACGTTTGCAAGCGGCGCGTTGTTCGTGTCGGTGGCGTTCCAGCGGATCGTCTGCGTCGAGCCCGCGAGCCAGAGTTCGCCGCCGGCGGGCGACACCACGTGCGCGGATGGCAGGACGTCGGTGTGCCGGGGCACCTGCTTCACGATGCAGTGGATCGCACCAGAGGCCGAGATGATGCTCGAGCACTGGATCGGCACGATGGTGACGCCGGGGCCGGCGGCGGCCTGCCACTTGGCCAGCGCATCCGCGTCGCGGGTGTTGTAGGACGAGTTTCCGCCGGGAACGAGCGCTGTTCCGTAGACCGGAATGAAGATGCGGTTGTTCACGCGGAAGGCGTTCGTGTAGGTGTAGTGGGTTGCGCCCACGTTCCACGCCTGCGGGCGGAAGACCTCGAAGCCAAGCGCCTGCATGTAGGGCACGGCGTTGTTGGTCACGCTGATCGCCGTCGAGTTCGAGCCCGCGATGAACTCGCTGATGATGACGGTGTTCTCGTCGACGAGATACATCCACATGTCGACGTGGCCGGTGCCGTCGACCGTGAACGGAAGCTGCGGCAGGATGTGCAGCGTGTCGATTCCCTGGAAGGTGTCGTGCAGCTCGCGGATGAAGGCCTCGGTGTGGCCGCCCGTCGTCGGGTTGTCGAGGGTGATGAGCGCTGTGCAGAACCCGGTGCGGTTCGGGCCGGGCTGGAAGTTGCCGCCCGAGTAGTAGAGGCCCTGGTCGTAGGTGGGCACGCCGAAGGTCGAGTCGCCGACGAGCGTCGGGATGAAGTTGTCGGCGGGGCGCGTGGAGTAGTAGTGGCTGTCGACGACGGCGAGCGTCCCGTTCTCGAAGATGAAGTGCGGGCCGTAGTCGCGCATCCACACCGAGTTGTTCGGCTGGATGATGAACACGACCTTGCTCATGTCGGCGCCGGCCGCGATGAATGCGGAGGTCGCGGAGTTCGCCGTGGTCTGGTTCGCGACGACGACGTAGGCGATCTCGTCGAACTGCGCGCTTCCCGTCAGGCTCGCGACCAGCGCGGTGACGACCGAGTTCCAGCTGTTGCCGTACTGGTAGAGCACGCCGCGCGACGGCGCGTACTCGGGCGGCGACGAGATCAGCGCGGCGCTTGAGGAATCGGCCACGCCGCCGTCACCGTTCAGCCGGACGGCGTAGGGGAAGAGACTCTGGTTCGGGTTGTAGGGCGTGCCGCCCTCGCGGACGCGCGTCAGCGTCGAGCGGTGCTCGACTTCGCGCGGGGGCTTCGACTCGGCTTGCGGCGCTGCGAGCGCGACTGGGGTCAGGAGGCTTGCGGTCGCCGCCACCATGGAACCGACGACGGTTGCTGCGGGCAGGGAGCGGGAGATCCGGTGCGAGCGATCGGTGTCAGGCATGTTTTCGACCTAGGAGCAGAGTCCGGCGGGGGCCGGTCGGCGGTTGGCATGGAATTCTGGCGGTGGAGCCAGAGAGCGGAGGAGACGCGGACGCCTCGCCCAATGTTCGTCCGATGTTCAAGCCTGAGGGCGGCTCAGTCAACCACATTTGGAAGAAATACAGGCCATTCGTTGCCGCAATCGCGGGATCGCGTCCTATCGGCCTCAGCTGCAGGCGCCGCGGAAACCAACACCAGAACCACGGCGATGGCGAAGCGGGGGCCTATGGGGTTCCTTGCGAGCCGCGGGTGGGTTGGGTCGCCCGCTCAGCCCGTCCAGCCGCTCAGCAGGATGCCGAGGTCGTTCGAGTTCACGACGCCGTCGGCGTTGAGGTCGCCCGCGCCCGGGTTGCCCCAGTTGCTCAGCAGCATGCCGAGGTCGGCCGAGTCGACGCGACCGTCGCCGTTCACGTCGCCGGGCGTCGCGGGCACGGTGGGCACCTGCGCTGCGATCGCGATCGTGTTCGCGCTGCCGGCCGGGCCCGGCTTGAAGAGGCCAAGCGTGGCGTCGCCTGCGGTCGGCGGCACGTTCGCGTCGAACCAGAAGTTGTAGATCGTCGAGAAGCGCAGCGCGTTCCCGTTCGGCGCGGTCGCGTGCGTCGGACCCGTCCAGCGGATGGCGCCGCCGGTCGTCGTCACGGTCCAGTCGGTGCCGGCGTACGGATCGCCCGAGTGGTAGAAGACGTCGGAGAAGCCGATGTTCGTGACCGTCGCGGTGCTCGGCAGCGGCACCGCGAACGAGTTGCCCGAACGGTCGGAGGTCAGGTTCTG
>JBIKXP010000171.1:0-7123 GCA_044355685.1 Phycisphaerales bacterium | reverse complement strand
GCGATGTGGAGGATACGTGCGAACGGATTGCCGGCCACCGCGACGCCTGCGACGTGGGTGCCGTGGGCGTAGCTTCCGATGAGCCCCATGTCGTCGCTGAAGTTCTCGAGATCCTTGCCGCGGAGCGCGCTGAAGTACTCCTGGAAGCGCGTCACGGATTCGTTCTGAACACCCGCCTGCATGTCTTGCGACGCGGCGATGAAGTCCATGTACAGATCCTTGGATCCCTTCAGCCCGTCGAGCGAGCAGAGGGAGCCCGTCGTCGGCAGGCGGTCGAGGCCGAACGCGATCCCGTGGACGTCGTCCACGAAGCCGTTGCGGTCGTCATCGAGGCCATTCGGACTCTCGGCCGGATTCTGCCAGAGCTGCTTGGCGTAAAGGCCAACATCGACGCCCGAGTCCCAGACGCCCAGCACGACGGGAGTTGCGGAGGAGGAGGGTTCCAGCTCGACAAGCCGAGTGTCCCATTTGCTCGAGGCTTTGACGGCATTCGCGTTCGCATCGATGATCTCGCCATAGACGCTCGCGATGTGCGGCAGGAGCGGAAGCGCTATGTCAAGGGTGATCTTCGCCCCCATGATGCTCTCCGCGATGCCGGCGGTCGCCTGCCCGTTCGCAGCTGCGATCAAGGTATCGAGCTGCCCGGAGAGCGACGACTCGACCAACTCACGGGTGATCATCTTGGCCTGACTGCGCATTCCGATCAACTGATCCTTCACCAAGTCGTATGGTTGTGCGGAGACGCGCTCCTTGAGCGACTGCTTGAACTTCGCGATGAACTGCGGGCTCGACATGTCGGTGGACACCTCGCGCGCGGCCGCGAGCGCGCCAAGCATGTTCCCACGCGTCGCGCGCTCCTGCGGCTTATCGTCGAGCGTTCCGGCGCGATTGGACCACTCGAGCGCGCGCGGGAGGTCCATGCGAAGCATGTAGGCCTGGGAGAGCAGCTCGTAGTAAGCCTGCAGCGTCGTCGGGTCGGAGATGTCGTAGGTCTCGAGGTCGCGCAGGGCGTCGGCGATCAGTTTGTCGACGATCGGATCGAACTTGGCGGGGTCGTTGAGGATGTCAAGCGTCTTGCCGCTGATCGCATAGGTGTGGCGGGGAAGGTCGTCTGCGGTCGTGACCTTGATCTTGTCGCTCGCCGTCGGCGGCGTGGAGCCGGAGGCCGGAGGATCGGCGGGAGCCGCAGTCGTCGCGGCAAGAGGTGCGGTTGCGAACGCCAGCGCGGTTGCGGCGATCAGGAGCGAAGGCTTCGAGTGGAATGGGTTGGGGCGCATGACACTGGATTGGGGCGGAGGAACGGTCGGTTTCGGGGTTTGAGCCAGAACGTTGTCAAAAATATTAAAAACACAACAGCGTCGAGCGTCGCCGACGCCGGATCTGGCCTCGGGGTGCGTCAGCCGCTCCCGTCTGTCAGACACCGCCTCGGGAATTGGACGGCGAGCCACCCTCGGCTCCGCACAGCCGCGCCGGAACGATGTCCGCGGTGTGCCCGAGGCAAGCTGTCGGGGCCGAGTGGCTACGCGCACGGCACCCTCGACGTGCTGTTCAGCGCACGGACAGCGGGCGGTGGTATGGCCGCGGCCCGGATCTTGAGAGTCACGGCGAAGAGTCCGCGCACCGTCCGCGCACCGTCCGCGCCACAGCAACGCGCCGCTTGCGCGGGGAGCGCGAAGGCGTCGGGCCGGGGCGCCGGTTCGGGTAGGTTTGCTGGTGGCTCAGGCAGAACCTAGACGGCGGCGAGCCTTGCCGACGCCATCGGCCGCTGGGTGGTTGCCGGACGCATGCGTCGGGCGACGAACAGCGCTCGTACGGCCAGTGCGGCGATCACAACGGCGACAAGCGGCACGGCGGTGCCCGCGAGGGAGAGCGAGCCGCAGGACGTGCAGAGGCCGACGGCGTCGGATCCGATCAGGGTCGCGGTCGAGCAGGAGGGGCAGGCGCAGGTTTCGATGGTCATTGTGTGAACTCCTCGGGCGGTGACGTGGGTGGGAGGTTCCGGTGTGGGGAGCGCGCTCAACGTGCGCAATCGCCGCACTTTCCGGAGAGAACGATGGTGTGCTCCTCGAGCGTGAAGCCGCTCGGGAGCAGGTTGCGGAGGCCGCCGGGACAGCCCTCGAGGTCGTAGACGCGATCGCAGCCGTTGCAGTGGAAGTGGTGGTGATGATGCGCGGCAACCTCGGCCAGTTCATAGCGTGGCGGCTGCCCCGGGATCTCGACCGCGTGCACCTCGTGCGCCTCCTCGAGCGCGCGGAGCGTGCGATAGACGGTGCTCTGGCCGATCGACGGCAGCTCGCGCATCGCGAGGTCGTGCAGTTCATACGGCGACAGCGGCCGGGCTTCGCGCGCGATGATCGCAAGCAGCGCACTGCGTTGGCGCGTGCTGCGGCCAAGGGCGGCATGCGCAGATTGTGGCGCAGCAGCGCTCGCGGCGAGCGATCGGGGCTTGATTGATTTGCGGGACGCGGCCATGCGCCGTAGGATATGCAAACGCATTCTCATTTGCAAGTAATCGCATGACCATCGAGCCAAACCCTGCGTCCCGCCCTGCGAGGCGGTCGCCTGTCACCGTGCTTTCCGGCTTCCTCGGCGCGGGAAAGACCACGCTCCTGGGCCACATCCTGAACAACCGGGAGGGCCTCCGGGTCGCCGTCATCGTGAACGACATGAGCGAGGTGAACATCGATGCGTCGCTCGTGAGGGGCTCGATCGAGCTCAGCCGCACGGAGGAGAAGCTCGTCGAGATGTCCAACGGCTGCATCTGCTGCACCTTGCGCGAGGACCTGATGAAGGAGGTCCGGAGGCTCGCCGACGAGGGGCGCTTCGACTACCTGCTGATCGAGTCGACCGGCATCGGGGAGCCGAAGCCCGTCGCCGCGAGCTTCTACGTCCAGGACGAAGGCGGCCACATGCTTGCCGATGTCGCCGAACTCGACACCATGGTGACGGTGGTGGATGCGTTGAACTTCCTGCGCGATTGGGACAGTTCGCAGCAGCTGAAGGACCGTCGTGCACTCAACGCCGAGGGCGATGAACGGATGATCGTCGATCTCCTGAACGATCAGGTGGAGTTCGCGAACGTCATCGTCCTCAACAAGTGCGACCTCGTCTCCGTGCCTGAGTTGGAGCGCCTCGAGGCGATCGTGCGGCAGTTGAATCCGAAGGCGAACTTCGTCCGGGCCAAGCACGGCAGCATCTCGCCGCGCGCGATCCTGCACACGAAAGGCTTCGACTACGAGGCGGCGCAGGCAAGCCCCGGCTGGGTCCAGGAACTCATGGGGAACCACACGCCCGAGACCGAGGAGTATGGGATCTCGAGCTTCGTCTACCGGGCGCGCGTGCCGTTCCATCCGCGTCGCCTCGGGCTGCTGCTCGCGCGCGGCATGGAGGGCGTGGTGCGCTCGAAGGGGTTCTTCTGGCTCTCGACCCGGATGCGGGAGTGCGGCTTGTGGGCGCAGGCTGGATCATCGCTCACGCTCAGCAGGGCTGGCATGTGGTACGCGGCGCTTCCACGCGACCAATGGGAGGGCATCGGCGGCCTCGCGGATTGGGTGAAGTCCAACTGGCAGGAGCCCTTTGGCGACCGCAGGCAGGAGATCGTGTTCATTGGCGCGGGCATGAACCGCGAGGACCTCACGGCGCGGCTTGACGCATGTCTGCTGACCGAGCGCGAGTTTGCCGCCGGACCTCGGGATTGGGTGCATCACGAGGATCCGTTCCCCGAGTGGGGCGACGTCGATGGAGACTCGGCCCCGTGATGGTGCGCGCTGCGCGCATCGACCGGGTTTTGTCTGATGGAGCGCCGAAGGCCACGACTGATGGAACTTGGAATCCGCACAGGCGCCTGGATGGGAAGGAATGGAAACGAAGCTGTATCCCCAATGATCCGATCACGCGATGCAGCGAGTTGAACCCGACGGCGACGGGTCGTGGCTTGAGCATGATCTGATTATGGTCAGCCGGGATGCCGTGCGGATTGAAGCCCGGCGGATTCGTCAGACAGAACGTAGACCCTGCCATCATCCGTTCGCTGGTCGTATCGAACGACCGTCGGATGCCGCAGCAGCCGTCGTGCATAAGGAGTCGTGTGCCTTCGCGTGGCGATGCGTCCATCGAAGGTGTTGAATCGCCGCATTCGGGCGGATCATCGGGAGGGACCGCGACCCTGCGCAAGCCCGCGCACGAGCGCATGCAATTCCTCGACAGCTGCGGCGATGCGATGCGCCCGTGCGGCCTCGAGTTCGGCTCGGTCGCCCGCGCCCCAGAGGACGCCGATTGTCATCGTGCCGCAGGCGTGACCTGCGAGTACATCGTGTTCGCGGTCGCCGATCATCACCGTGGCCGACGGTCGCGCGCCTGTGGCCGCAAGCGCGCGGCGCAGCGTGACTTCCTTCGCCTCGAGCGTGTGCTCGTCCTGCGGCGCGTAGATCATCTCGACATGCGCGCGAAGGCCGATGTCATCGACCAGCCGTTCTGCGACGCGGCCGAGCTTCGAGGTCACGATCGCGATCGGCGCTTCTCCGCGCAGCGCCGCCAGCGCCTCGGGGATTCCGGCGAAGACCGTCGTCTCGATCGCCGACATCGCGCGGTAACGCTCGCGATAGCGCTCGACGAGCACCGCCGCGAGCGTTTGGTCGCGGCCTTCTTCAGCGACGATCCGGTTGAACGATGCGCCGAGCGGGGGGCCGATGAACGAACGCGTGACTTCGGGCGACCTCGGCTCGATGCCAGCCGAACGCAGTGCGTGGTCGAACGAATTCGCGATCGCCCGCGTCGAATCGACGAGGCAGCCGTCGAGGTCGAGGAAGATGGCGTCGAGTCCGGCGGGCATCGGGGGACGGTGCGCGTAGACCGTCTCGGCAGGCGAGTGTACAGCGCACTCGACGCAATCAGGTACGCGTCCGGCGGAGGGCGCAGAATCGCATGGCGCAAAACGAAGCGCGCCACGCGTGGATTGCGCGTGGCGTGCTTCGTGGTTCGAGCCGTGAACTCGGTTCGTCCACAACGGACTTCAGGAAGTCGGTCCGCTCGGGGCAGCCTGCGAAGGCGTCGGAGCCGCAGCTGGCGCGGGTGCGGTCGAAGGAGTCGCATCAGAGCCGCGTCGACGGATCGGCACCTGCATCTCCGACCATCGCCAGTTCGGATCGATGAACGGACCGTTGTATACGAACATGCGTGGGTCGCCAGCGACCTCCCATTCCGTCTGGCCCTTCAGCCACGCGCGAAGGCTCTCGAGTTCCTTCGTAGGGTCGGATGCGCCGCGCGCACCGATGCTGAGTACCGTCATCGGCTTGGTGTCGCGGACGACGATCTTCCCGTCATCGCCGACCGGCCCGAGCGCCGGGTTGCGGTAGAGGAAGCTCATGGTCGTTGCGCCGTCCTGCGCCGGCTCGTCGGCCATGAAATCCTTGTAGAGACCCTGGTAGTCCATCTCAACAGGGGCCGTCATCGCGATGTCACGCTTCTTGATGTGGTTGAAGAGCGGGAAGAAGCCGTTCATCATGCCAGCGCCGGAATCGTCCTGCGACGTCAGTTCAGCCCGGCGCACGGTTGGATACTGCTTGATGTCGATCGCTCCCGGCGGCGTCGGCTCCGGATATCCATCCGGCAGCGGCGACTCGATCATCGCACCTTCGTACCGGTAGACGCCGTCGACCACCTTGATTGCGATCTCGCGGTTGCCGCCGACGCGCTTGACGAGGTCGGGCGTGAGGACCGCGCCTTGGCCGGCTTCTGCTGGCTTCGCAGCCTCGGGCTTCGCAGCCTTGGGCTTCGCAGCCTCGGGCTTGGCCGACTGCGATTGCGCGGCGGCTGGAAGAGTCGCGTCAGGCGATTGACCAAACGCGCAGACCGTGGTTGCGAGAGAGGAGAGCGATACAAGAGCGAAGGCGTGAAGTGGGTTCATGCACTTCGATTCGCCATGTGCCAGCAGTCAGATTCGCTCCACGAGCGACGATCAGCTCGGCGAAGTGATGGATCTTCGGGCCGGTCGACATCGTCGACCAGACTCTGCGAAAATTGCGAGACTCGATTGCCGGAACCTGCCTCGATGTGCATCGACTCGCCACGCGCGCAGAGCGCGCGCGACGCACGCAACGCGCGCCACATGCGCCACGCGCGCAACACAAGTGACGGCAGACAATCTCTGAGTTGACGAACGACTGGTGGGGGACGAAGGAGACCTCGCCGATCTCGGCGAGTCAAGCGAGGGTCTCGGGCGGCATGCCGTGGCAGGAGACGGCTGTCACGCTTGCACACCTCAAGGTGGAGGTTGCGTTGGTTGCCACATGCGTGCGCACTGCTTGAAGTAGTCCGAGCGGAACAGACTTCGAACAGACAGTTCGGTTTCGGATTTCCTAGAAAGCGGGACGACACTTTGGCGCGCTGAGACCGGGGTTCCCGATCTCCGTGCCGAAGTCGCGGCTCCCCGATCGATTGCCGCCTATCCTGAGCGCCATGTGCCTGCGAATCCTCATCCTCAGCGACAAGCCGCTGCCTGAGAGCGTCCGAGTGCGTGGATGCAGCGTGGACTCGGTCCGACCGGCTCCCGCGTGGGGGGCGCTCTCGTCGCCCTCGCCCCATGCGGCGGAGTTCACCATCGGCGGCTGCGGATGTGCGCTCATCCCGAGCATCGCGCATCGGCGCGCCGCGGGCCGCGGGTCCGACTCGTCGCCGTCACGACTCTTGGGCGAGGTGCTGGGTCGGGCGCTGGCCGATGGTCGCCGCGTTCAGCTGTTGGTCGCGTGGGCGGACCGTGCATCGGACGCACCGACCGCGCTCGGCGACATCACGGTCGATGTGGTTTCCGAGGGTCGGCTTCCGTTGTCCGACTGCGTGTCGGGCCCGCCGCTGACTGTTCGCGTCGTGGGCGCCGCATGAACCGTCCGCGAGGCGAATGCGCGACGAGCCGGCGAGACGAACGGATTTCTGCTTCGGTCCGGCCGCTGTGACCTTTCTCCGCCATTGACTCCGCGGTGTTCGCAGCATTCATCCCATCTCAAAGCCACGCCCGCACTGTCTTTACAGTGCATTCGCTGCCGTGACCCCGAGCAGTTCGCGCACCGTCGCCACGGTGCTGCCCCGGGCCGAACTCGATGTCTGGCTACGCCGCTGGCAGACGATC